>NC_009441.1:4877497-5182341 GCF_000016645.1 Flavobacterium johnsoniae UW101 | reverse complement strand
AAGACTACTAAGGTATGAGGGTTTTTTCTTAAATTCTTCACTTTATGAAAACAAACACCCTTTCCAAAGAAGCCGAAACAAGGCTGATTGATTTTTTTAACCATATTATAGATCCCGAAGATATGGCTAAAATTTTAAGACAAGTAAACTGCATTTTAGCGCTCGCCGTAATGCGACAACACGACACCCTGCAAATAGGACTATCAAATTTTGAAGACAATTATTATTGGCTCAATGAATTGGCGGAGATTTTGAATCCTTATTTAAGTGAGGAGTAGGGATTTACTAAAGTAAAAACCTCGATTTTATGATCGAGGTTTTTTGTAATTATTTTTATGAATTAGTAAAAAATAGTAATTATATTTCATCTAATTCCTGCCTCATCAAAGCAATTAGCTCATCGTTATATTTTTTAACAAGCGCCCCGCATTCTTCTAGCTTAATCTGATTTTCTTGCATTTTTTGTTGATCATTATGAAGCATAAGTGTTGGTAAATCATTCATAGTCTTATTACTTTGTTCTATTGTCTTCTCAAAAGCAAGATTTAACATATCTAATTTCTTAATAACTTTATCACTTGCAGTCATCCTAATTGTATTGGTTTGTTGTTTAATTTTCATAAGGTCTTGACTGCCTTCAAAAGTAAATTTTTGAATTTCTGTGCTAAATGTTGTAATTGCTTTTGTCTGAGCTTCTTGATCTGGCGCATTTAAATAATTTGTCGAAAATTCTCCTATTAAAGGTGTTAATCTTTCATTGACTTTAATGGAATTATCTTTAGTAAATTGATCTAAAAGTTGAAAAAATGAAACATATTGATCTCTCTTGCTCTCATATTTATATTTTCTTTTCGCGATATCTAATTGATGTTCTTTTTTAAGTTCTTCTAATTTTTTGCTGTATTTTGATTTTATTTTTTCTGTTTGATCAATTAATCTTTTATTCTCAGATTTTAAAGCATCAATTTTTGCTTTTTCTTGAATGTAAGTTTTTATGTACAAAGATAATAAAGTAATAATAACTCCGACTAAATATATTTCCATTGTTTTAATTAATATTAGGTGAGATATCTGTGTTAAGTTTTTGATAATCATTTTGATAGGTGAGGTTTTTAATTGAAATATTTTAAATTAATAAGATATTTCTAACCAATTTTCGTATTTAATTCATTCATTGTATAATGAACAAAATTTTGCCCTAGACTAGTAAGAACATATTGTTCTTGATCATCAAAAGCAGATTTTAAAGTTCCTGATGATGGAGCCTTTGTTCTCTTTTGCTTTACAAAATTTCCGTAATAATCAGTTGGTCTATATTGACGAATTACTCCTCCTGTACTTAAATCTCTAATTAACATTTTAAATAAATCTGCTTCCATGGAATCTTCTCTGACATAAGTTCCATTTAATTCTTGCCATATTTCACCTCTGGTAGCACTTTGGTTCTGGTAAATTACCTTTATAACTGAAAAATGAATTTCATGATAAAGATTTAACCAATCTAAGAAAAGTCTAATTATGTCATCGTCAACAATTTTTTGCCCTCCTGCATTTGTAATTAACTTTCTTATTAATTCTCGTTTTTCAAAGGTATCGGCATTGTCCCAAGTTCTAAATGATTTACGTACAATTTGTAAATATTCTTCACTTTCAAGTCTTTCGTTAATATCTTCTGAAAATTCGTTTAGTTTTTTTACAACTTCAAACAACGTTTCACCAAGTAATCTCATTTTATTTTGATGCTCTTCAAGCCATTTTTCATAAAGAATATTGTTTTTGGATTGATCATCAAAATGTAAATCTGTCAAGATGCTTAAAAATCCACCAACCCATGGAATACCACCTAAAGCTGCGCTGAAAAATTTTGAAAAAATTTTATCTCGTTCACTTCCTGGTTTTGGTTTTAATTCTCTTTTAATTTTTTCTTCAATTGAAGTGTCGGTAATTTTTAGTTCGTTTTTCATTTCTTAATACTTGAAAATTTGACTTTAAATTTACATATAACTTCAATTAAAATAATTTAAATTTATTAACATAAAAATATTTATTTGACCTACAAGTAAAGTATTTTTTCTTCTCAGAAGAGAATAAAAAGGTGGTTCAGATACAATTTTTCTGAAATTAAGAAGAATCAGAAAAATGATTCGAAACTCACTTTGTTTTATTAAAAATAAAAAAAAGGACAGTCCCTCCAATTAAAGAGGAACTGCCCTTTAGGCAAATTAAATTTGCACTCCTAAGAATGCGTACAGTAATTGGTAATCTACTAAAAAGAAGACTAAACGCAGGTTATTCGTTTATGACATCGCCTTCCTTAGTTTCTTCGCTGGCAATTTTTACCAGTTTATCGTTTGGAGTCAAATCGCCGAAAATTTCAATTTTATCTTCGATTTCTCTTCCTTTTTTAATGTCAACTCTTGTCGCTTTGTGGTTTACTACTTTCACTACATATAAACCTTCTGCAGAATTCACTACTGCAGTTTTTGGCACTACATAAGTGCTGTCTTTCGCGTTAAGCGGTAAAAGAACTTCGGCAACCATTCCAGGTAATAAATTTCCTTTTGTGTTGTGAACGTCCATTTCGACTCTTTCAGAACGTAATTTTAAATCTAAAGCACCAGACATTCTGGTAATTTTAGCTGTAAAAGTTTCTGGTAGCGATTTTACATTAAAACTCATTTCGTCACCTGGGTGCAAATATCCTGTGTACAATTCTGGAACAGAAACCGCCAAACGTAATTTGCTTTGCTCCTGAATCGTTAATAAAGGCAAATCAGATCCTTTTCCTGCCGGGCCTACAAATGTTCCTAAATTGACATTTCTAGCTGCTACAACACCGTCAAAAGGAGCACGAATTTCTAAGTAGCCTCTCATAATCGAGATTTCTTTGTGTGCTGCAATTGCTGCCTGATATTGTGCGTAATCAGAATTCTTTTTTCCGCTTGCCATTTCTAAATCGTTTTTAGAAATCGTTCCTTCAACCTTGCTTGTTTCATACAAACGGTTGTAAGTACTTTTGCTGGTTGCGTAAATCGCTTCCATAGATTTTAGTCTAGATTCGGCTGCAGCCAATTGCGAACTGATTTCTGGTGCTTCTAAAACAATTAAAAGCTGTCCTTTTTTTACTTTCGTACCAATATCAACTTTTAAGGTTTTTACGAAACTGCTCACTTTTGCATACAAATCAACTTGTTGAAAACCGGTTAATTCAGCTGGCAAACGCAATTCTGTTGTTAGTTTTTCTTTCGATAAAAGGAAAGTTTCAACTTTTGGTTCGATTTCTGCTTTCGCAGTTTCTTCTTTTTTCTTTTCACAGCTTAGTACAACTAAAGCTGTAAATAGTATCGCTGTAGATTTTATAATGTTATTTTTCATTTTTTGGTTTTATATATGTTTTATAAGTATTCAGAAAGTATAAAAGTTTATAGAAGTATTTCGCGACGATCGTAACTTTCGACTTTTGACTTTCGACTTTCAACTTTATTACTTTCCAACTTTCGACTTACTTATTGATGAAATATAATGGATGCTTTCTTCGTCTTCAGGATCTAAAGAAACAGATTGTGTCGATGTTTTTTCTTGTGCCCACGCAAATATCTGCGGAAGGATTAATAATACGGCAAAAGTAGAAAATAATAATCCGCCAATAACCGCTCTTCCTAACGGAGAAACCTGATCGCCTCCTTCGCCGTGACCAATTGCCATCGGCAGCATTCCCGCAATCATCGCAACAGATGTCATGATAATTGGACGAAGACGCAACGCAGCCGCTTCACGCGCAGATTGTAAGGCATTTCCGTTTATTTTTCGAAGCTGTTCGGCATTCGTGACCAAAAGTACGGCGTTTGCAATAGAAACCCCAACCGACATGATGATTCCCATGTAAGACTGTAAATTTAATGTAGAACCTGTAATAGTAAGCATTAATAATGCTCCTAAAACTACCGCAGGAACTGTTGTTAAGATTACTAACGAAACTTTGAAAGACTGGAAATTAGCGGCCAACATTAAGAAGATTACGAAAACGGCAACCAATAATCCTGTTTGTAAACTGCTTAATGTTTCGGTCAATACAGTACTTAGTCCAATTGGTGTAATAAATAAACCACGCGGCAATTCTCCTAATGAACTAATTGTTTTGCTTACATCTTTTGATGCCGTACCTAAATCGGTTTGGTAGATGTTTGCTGTAACGGTAATGTATGGCATGGCCCCTAAATTGTCATTTTCACCACTTACAAATCCCGGTGTAATTTTGGCAACGTCACTTAAAACAGGACGAAGCGAATTTTTCAATACCGGAATTTCTCCAATATCGGTTTTGCTTTTCATTTTATTTAATGGCACCTGAACCTGAACAGAATATGATAATCCTGCTTTTTCGTCTACCCAGTTATTTTTTTCGGTATAACGAGAAGATGAGGTCGAAGCCACAAGTGAACGCGAAATGTCATTCATATCAACTCCTAATTCGGCAGCACGAGTTCTGTCAATATCAATATTCATTGCTGGATAATGTATTGGCTGACCAATTTGTACGTCTCTGAAATAAGAAATCGCTTTTAGTTTGTCTACAATTTGAGTAGCGTATAATTCGTTTCTTTTTTTGTCTTTTCCGGCAACTCGAATCTCAATTGGAGTAGGAGAACCCTGACTTAAAACTTTATCTGTCAATTCGATTGGCTCAAAAGAAAGCTTAGTATCCGGCAGTACTTTTTTAAGTCTTGCTCTAAACTCATCTTTAAAGTCGTCCATATCTTCGTGATAGTCTTTCAAACTCACTTGGAAAACCGCTTCGTGAGAACCTGCCATAAAAAGATAAATTGGGTTGATCGAGAATAGAGAAGGGTGCTGACCGACATAAACAGAAGAAATTCCGATATGATCTTTGCCCACCATTTTTTCCAGTTCTTTTAAAACAATTCTGGCTTGTTCTTCGGTTCTCTCTAAACGTGTTCCATCAACTGCGCGCATTCTCAGCTGAAATTGGCTTGAATTGGTTCTCGGGAAAACGTCTTTTCCAATTAAACTAATAAATATTACAGCAAGAATTATTGAACCTGTTAAATAAACAATTGTTGTAATTTTTTTATGAACAAACAAACGATCTAAAGTTCGCATGAAACGAATTTTGAAACGTTCGAAAACACTTATCTTTCCGTTGTTATTTGTATCTTCTCTTTCTACATAACCCTTTTTCTGAGTGATTAGATTTTGTTCAGATTCTGGAGTTATACCGCTGTCATTAAATTCGGCTTCGTCATCAGTAATTTCTGGTCCATGTGCATGTTTTTCATGTCCTTTCATCATCCAGTTTGCCATTACAGGTACAAAAGTTTGAGATAATAAGAATGAAATAACCATTGAGAATCCAATTGCTAAAGCCAGAGGAAGGAACAATGCTCCCGGAATACCAACCATTGTAAATGCTGGTGCAAATACGGCTAGAATACAAAGTAAGATCAATAATTTTGGTAGAGCAATTTCCTGACAGGCATCCCAAATAGCGAGTGCTTTTGGTTTTCCCATGTCGAGATGCTGGTGAATATTTTCGATCGTTACCGTACTTTCATCCACCAAAATACCAATTGCAAGAGCTAATCCTGATAATGACATTAAGTTGATCGTCTGCCCAAATAATTTCAGGAATAAAACCCCGGAAATAATCGAAATTGGAATCGTCATAATTACGATTAAAGCTGCACGACGGTCACCAAGGAATAATAAAACCATTAATCCGGTTAAAACCGCACCAATAATTCCCTCAGTAATCAAACTTTTTACGGAGTTGATTACATAAACTGACTGGTCAAATTCGTATGATAATTTTACGTCTTCCGGAAGTGTGCTTTGAATTTTAGGCAATTCTGATTTTAATTTCTGAACTACATCCCAAGTCGAAGCATCTCCCGCTTTTGCAATACTAATGTAAACCGAACGTTTTCCGTTTACCAAAGCATAACCTGCTGTAATGTCGGCACCGTCTTTTACAGACGCAACATCGCCTAATTTTAAGTTTTGAACACCGCCTTTAAATAAAGGAATCTGCTCAAAATCTTTAATTTCTTTAATCGTATTGTTAGTTGGCGTAATATAGTTTTTGTCGCCCATACGCACGTTTCCAGAAGGAGCCGTTTGGTTATTCAAACGAATCGCTTCTACGATTTGGTCTGGCGTCATATTATGAGAACGAAGTAAATCCGGGTCAACGTTTACCTCAATTGTTCTTGGACTTCCTCCAAAAGGAGCCGGAGATAATAAACCAGGAATCGAAGTAAATGAAGCACGAACATAAACGTTGGCTAAATCCTGTAATTCGTTGTTTGAACGTATTTTACTGCTCAAAACCAATTGACCAATTGGCAGAGAAGAGGCATCAAAACGAATGATAAACGGAGGCTGCGTTCCCGGAGGGAAAACCGCCTGGATTCTGTTTGAAAGCGCACTTAACTCGGCAGCAGCCTGAGCCATGTTCGTTCCTTCATAATAGGTTAATTTCATAATCATTAACCCCTGAATGTTTTTGGTTTCTACAGATTTGATACCGTTCGAGAAAGGTAAAACGTTTACGTAGTTTTTGGCAAAATAGGCCTCCATCTGGTCTGGTGTGTAACCTCCAAACGGGTGCGCGATATAGATAACCGGCAAATTCATTTTTGGTAAAATATCTACCTTAATGTCTTTGATGGCACCAATTCCGAAGAAAAATAGACCCGCAACCAATACTAAAATGGAAATGGGTTTGCGGAGTGCAAAACGTATTAAATTCATTAGGATTTATAATTAAAATTCATTTATAAATAAGTCAAAATTTCCTGTTGCAGCGACTTTTAATAAGTACGACTGCCACACGTTATTATTGACAATATCTCGATCGATTTCAGCACGATTTAAAACATACATTGTTTGTGTTAAATCGGTTAGATCAGTTAAACCGTTTTTGTATAAAGTCGATTTTTGTATGTAAGCTCTTTTAGCTGCTTCAACCTGAATCGGTGCTTCGGCATAATTTTCCAAAGTAATTTTGATTTTATCTTCGGCAAAATTCAACTGCGATTTTAATTCTCTGTCTGCCTGATTGTATTCTTCCTGCATGGCCTGAGAAACAAATTTCTGAGCGCTTACTTGTTTGCTGGATCTAAAAGGCGTAGTTAAATTCCAGGTAATTCCAACTCCAATTAAGTAGTTAGTACGATCCGGATTTACACCATCCCAGTAATTTCTTGTAAAAGCGTTTTGATTGGTTGCATACGAAGAATCAAATCCCGAAGCTCTGGTTTGTAAAACCCCAAAAGCACTCATTGTAGGATAGTAGAATCTTTTATACAATTTAACCTGCTGGTTGCTGTAATCGATTTTCGTTTTATAGAATTGTAATAATGGGTGAAGACTGTCTCCTGCGGTTTCTTTGGTAACTAATTCTTTTGGAATCTGTGTTACAAAAAGAGTATCAGCGACAAAATCCTGAGGTGCAACTCCCATTAAATCGACTAATTTGTTGTTTTGTTCCTTAACGAAATTTTTGGCAAGGTTTAAAGCAATTTTAGCTTTAGAAACTTCTGCAGTTGCCAAAGTCGAATCGACTCCTGCCAATAATCCGTTTTTAACTCTCGCAGCAGCGGTCTTTTTAAAAACTTCTGCGCAGTCTAAGTTCTTTTGCTGTGAAATCAGTAATCTTTGGCTTGCTAACAGATTTAAATAGGCAGCCGAAATTTTGATTTCCTGCTGAAATTTTTCCTGTTGTAAATCTTTTTCTTTAGCCAGAACATCAATTTTAGATAAATTGATTTTTTCCTGTGTTTTTCCAAAAGTGAAAAAATCCCAGTTCATGTTGACTAAATAAAGTGCGCCAAAAGCCGAATTCCAGTTTTGTTCCGGAAGTGGTAACCCGGAAGAAGCAACTCCGAGACCTCCAAAACCATACAATGGCCCGTTTTGTCCGTTTACAGTTCCGTAATCCTGCTGTGCCGATAAGTTAAGATTCGGCAGGTAATCACGGCGAGACTGTTTTAAAGTCTCCTTTGATGCATTGGTGTAATTGTTTTTTGCTTTGATAGAACCGTAATTCTCAAGCCCGGTTTTTATTGCTTCTTTTAAAGACAGGGTTTGACAATAACTGGCTGAGGCAAAAATCAAGAAAAATAAAATGGTAATTTTTTTGAAGTACATAAACTCAAGTGTGAAATTATAGAACAAATTTATTTGTCTTGTGCTGATAAAAGTCATGATAAGTGATGTGCTGCACTAATAAATGACCAATTCAATTGGTCATTTATTGGAAAAAATAATTAAATATTTGTCCGTACTTTGTACTCTATTTAAGTTTTAAAAATGAGCAGAAAATTTGATAACATACTGGATAATAAGTGGTGGCAGGAGATTGCCGTCGTCGCGTTTTCCTTTACCATATACACATTAAAAAACGACTGGATGTTATTTAGTTCTTTAACTTCCGTTTTAATGGGCATTTTTTTCTACTTCATTCTTTACATGCACGCCCAGTTTAATCGTTTTTTTCTTCTTCCCATTTTATTTAAAACCCGCCGTCCGGCAACTTATATTTTCTTAACCATTTTTGGAGTTCTTGTTTTCTCGATTGTTTTGTATGAGATCACCATGCTCGATATGTTCAGCAATTGTCATTTGTATCAAAATTCGCATCAGCGAAGTTATATGTATCAATTGGCGAGCGTTTTAGGAACTTTGGTTTGTATTTTAAGCCCTATTATTGTTTTTAAATTCTACAGAATTCACAGAAAACGTACTGAAGAAGCTTTGCTTTTCAACCAAATGCAGCTGAATTCTTTGAAAGGACAGTTGAATCCGCATTTTTTATTTAATACCTTTAATACGCTTTACGGAATTAGTTTAGAATTTCCGGACAGAACACCGGATTTAATCATGAAGGTTTCGCAGCTAATGCGTTATCAGCTGGAAAGCAACAGCAAACAATGCGTATCTTTAGAAGATGAATTAGAATTCATTAACAGTTACGTTCAGCTTGAAAAAGAGCGTGTCGGCTATCGATGCGATATAACTTTTGATTATAAAGTAGACAATCAAAATGCTTATAAAATTTCGCCGATGCTTTTAATTGCTTTTATTGAAAATGCTTTTAAACACGGAACCTGCGCTATAGAAAAGTGTTTTGTTCAAATTTTTATTACGGTTCAGGAAGGACAGCTTCATCTTCATGTTGTAAATTCAATTCCAAAGAAAACCGATGCTGTGGTTTCAACTAAAATTGGTTTAAAAAATACAATCGAAAGATTGAATTTAATTTTTGGAAAGAATTATAATCTGGATATTCAGGATAATAAAAATACTTATATTGTTGATTTGAAACTGCAATTGAAAAGATTTGCTAATGAGAGATCCTAAAAAATGCATAATTGTAGATGATGAGCCTGCTGCGCATTATGTTTTAGCTAATTATATAAAACAAAATCCAAAGTTAGAGTTGGTTTTTCAGGGCTATAACGGCATTGAAGCAATGGATTATCTTAGAGAAAATAAAGTCGATTTGATGTTTCTGGATATTAATATGCCTGAGATTTCTGGAATGGAATTGTTAAAAATTATTCCCAATCATCCTAAAACAATCCTAACAACGGCTTATTCTGAATTTGCCCTTGAAAGTTATGATTACGGTGTAATTGATTATTTATTAAAACCAATTTATTTTCCGAGGTTTCTAAAAGCTATTGATCGTTTCTTTTCGACGGAAACTACAAAAGCGAAAGAAGAAGAAATTGCCATAAATACGGTTAATGTAAAAGTTGACGGTTATTTTATCGAAATAGAATTAGACCAGCTTTTGTTTGCACAGAGTTTTGGAAATTATGTGAAACTGCATACTACAAAACGCACTTATCTGGCATCTATAACCACAACTGAGTTAGAAAAATGCCTTCCGGAGAAGAATTTTATGCGTATTCATAAATCTTATATAGTGGCTCTGGATAAAATTGAAGCGACTGAAAAAGATTTTGTTGTTATTAAAAATGAAAAACTGCCTATTGGAATAACCTATAAAAGGGAATTAACCGACAGGTTAAAAAAGTAATATTATTTTTAATAAAAAATATTTGAAATTTATTTTAAAAGTAATACTTTTAGTATAAGGTTTTCGATTTTTCAATTTAAATATTCAGGTCATGAAAAACGTATTCTTACTTATAGTTTTATTATGGAGCGGGTTTATTATCGGACAAAATAATGTTGTAACACCGCCAGAAAAAGTGAGGTTTACATTTGAAAAAGAATATCCTAATAAAGTTCCCGTATGGTCTGTAAGATATGTTGGAGATGACGACGACGAAATTAGGTACGAAGCCAAATTTAATACCGATAAAAATACTAAAGCTCTTGCGGTTTATGACAATTTAGGAGTTTTAAAAGCATACGAATTACAAATTCCGTTAAGTCAGCTTCCTGTTAAAGCACAGACTTATTTGAAGAAAAATTATGCAGCCAAAGCGATAAAAGAAGTTTCGGTTGTAGTAGATGATAAAAATCAAACCACTTATGAAGTAGGAGTAGAAAAAGATTCAAAATTCTATGATGTTGTTTTTGATAAAAACGGCGGATTTGATGTCTCAATTCAAAAAGACTAAATAAAGAATACTTACTAATTCAATTATATTTGAAACGGCAAACCCGATAAGTTTTTTAAAGCTTATCGGGTTTTGTTTTTTTAAGAGTTATGAATTATGAATTATGAATTATGAATTATGAATTATGTTGATGAACTATAAACAATTAACCATTAACCATTAGCAATAAAACATCAACTATCAACCATCAACAATAAACCATCAACCATTAACCATTAACCATAAACCATTCATTAAAGCATCATTCCCCCAGAAGCTTCGATTCTTTGTGCGTTTATCCAGCGAGCCTCTTCGGTACATAAAAAGGCAACAACACCGCCAATATCATCTGGTAAACCAACTCTTCCAAGAGCAGTTACTGAAGCAATCTGCTGGTTCATCTGCTCATTGTCGCGAACCACTCCGCCTCCAAAATCTGTTTCGATAGCGCCTGGAGCCACGACATTAACTCTGATTTTTCTTGCTCCAAGTTCTTTTGCCTGATATTTAGTTAAAGTTTCAATGGCACCTTTCATAGAAGCATAAGCAGCATAACCCGGAAATGAGAATCTGGCTAAACCTGTAGAAATATTTACGATTCCGCCGCCATCATTCATTACGTTTAAACCTTTTTGAGTTAAGAAGAACGGACCTTTAAACTGAATGTTAGTTAATTGATCAAATTCAGCTTCAGTTGTTCCAATGAAAGAATTGTGAATTCCAATTCCGGCATTGTTGATTAAAAAGTCAAATTTGTCTGTTTTAAAAGTGTTTTTTAAAGTTGATTCTACTTCTTTGTAGAAAGCATCAAAAGTATTTGATTCAGCAACATTTAATTGAAGTGCAGCCGCTTTTTGACCTAAACTTTCGATTTCTTTTACTACTAAATCAGCTTCTTCTTTTTTGCTGTTGTACGTAATAATTACGTCGATTCCTTTCTTTGCAATCGCAATTGCCATATTTTTTCCTAAACCTCTGCTTCCTCCTGTAACCAGAGCTGTTTTTGTATTTACTGCCATATTTATTTAATTATGAATTGTGAGTTGTTAATTGTGAATTATTTGTTGTTGTTTTTCTGTCAGTCTGAGCGAAGTCGAAGACCTTTATGATATGATTATTTTTAAACACATAGAAACATAGATTTTATTTTGATTTGAAAAGATTGTAAAAAGAAACTAGTTTCTAACACATAACAATGTGAGATTTAGATAAATTAAGTTTCTTTTTAGCTGCATTTCTATGTTTGTTTTAATAAATGAAATGCCTTTTATGCGTTTACAATAGCTATGTTTCTATGTGTTTAAAATTAATTTCAGTTATCGTGTAATGCGTTAAATGACGCTTTTAATTCTGGAACGCTTGCATTTAATCTCGTTTCGCTGGTTCCAAAAGTAAGTTCTTGTCTTCCTTCTTTCAACTGTTCAAAAATTGATTCTATAAAACTGCTTACGCTTGGATGTGCGTCGTGAAGACCAATTCCACCCAAATCTGTGTTTAATGCCGGCGGAATAATTTCGATTACTTCGATGTTTTTTTCTTTTAATAAATGACGAAGTGAAAGTGTAAACGATCTAAAAAACGCTTTTGTAGCCGAATAAACCGGAACTTTTGCAAATGGTGAAAATGCCAATCCAGAAGTTACATTCATTACCGTTTTTAGAGATTGTAACTGAATAAATAGTGAAGTTAAATGCAGTGGAGCTTCAATGTTGGTAGTCAGCTCATTTTTCATGTTTGCATAAAAATCAGTATCCGTAATCGACATCCAGTTTTGAATTCCGGCATTGTTGATTAATACGTTTAAATCAGGATGATTAGCTGCAATCCATTCATAAAGTGCGGTGCGGTCTTCTTCTTTAGAAAGGTCGCATACTTTTGTAATTACTGAAGGGAATTTTGCTTTAACGTCATTTAAAACTGATTCTCTTCTGCCGCAAATAATCACGGTATTGTTTTCCTGAATAAATCGTTCGGTAAGTCCAAGTCCGATACCGCTTGCACCTCCCGTAATTAAAATTTTGTTGTTTGATAAATTCATCTTTTCGATCTTTTAATTTGATTAGACAAAGGTAGGAGCGAAGCAGACTTGGGGAATTGTAAATATCAAACCGATGTTTGCGAAATTCAAATCACAAGTGATAAATCCCAATTTTTAGAAGTTTCAAATTCCAAGCTTCAGGCTTAACCGCAAAGAACGCTAGGGATTACGCAAGGTTCGCAAAGTTTTTTATGTAAAGCTTTGCGAACTTTATGTTTATATAACATAAAGCTTAGAAAAAACCTTGCGCTCTTTGCGGTTAAAACACACAAAGAATATCAACTTGAAACTTGCAACAAAATTTAAGCTCTAAAAGCAATCGGCGTGTAAGAAGTTTGTTTTTTAAAGAAGTTTGAAAAATGTGCTAATTCTTCAAAACCAAGCGAATAGGCGATTTCAGAAATATTCCAGTCTGTCTGCTTTAAAAGTATTTTTGCTTCGTTTGTTAATCTGGTACTGATTAATTCGGTTGTGGTTTTTCCAGTGTTTTCTTTTAAAACTTTATTTAAATGATTGACGTGAACCGATAATCGTTCTGCAAAATCCTTCGCAGTTCTTAGTTCTAAACGTTGATTTGGCGATTCTATAGGAAATTGTCTTTCTAATAATTCGGCAAATAAAGACGAAACTCTTGCTGCCGAATTGTGTTTAGAATAAAGTGCTGTTATAGGCTGCAATTTTTGTCCGAAATGAATTAATTCAGCGACATAATTTCGGATTAAATCGTATTTATAAATATAATCAGAATTGATTTCTTTTTGTATCTTTTTGAAAATCAAAGCAACTTCTTCGACTTCTTCATCTGATAACTGAAAAATAGGATAACCGTCTGAAGCAAAAATTGGAAGTTCGTCTAAATCAATACCGCTTTTACTTTTAGATAAAAACTCGCTTGTAAATACACAAAACTGTCCGCCCTGATTGGTATCCTGCGGTAAATAATTGTAGGGAATTTTTGGAGTTGCAAATAACAATCCCTGTTTTTCAATGTCGATTATTTTATCAGCATATTCGGCTCTGTTTTTCCCTCTAATCAAACTTATTTTGTAATAAGCTCTTCTGTCATAAGGCATTCCAGGCTTTCCTTTCATACGTTCCAGAAGTTCTTTAATATCAAAAACATTAAAATGGCCAATCTCTTTTTGAATGTCGTTTGGTAATAGGGAAGTGGGCTCTACTGTTGAACCTTCGGTAATATCCTGGTAAAATGAATCTAAAGATTTCATAATTCGTGAATTGTAAAATTCAAATATACGGAAAAATATGCTTCGTGAGTTTAACTGCGAATAGCGCAAAGATTTTACGCAAGGTTCGCAAAGTTTTTTGGATTGGCTTAGAATGTTTGCTATTTACCATTCACGCCATTCTTCTGTTAGATCAAAATTGGCTTCAAATTCAAGTCCAGTGTTCCTTATAATATCATTGATAAATTGGCAAAGTTCTTCTCTTTCCATTGTTTCAATGAAATAATCATATTTAGGATTAATTTTATTAATTGCAAGGACTAGTTTTTTTATTGAATTAAAGATAGAGGAAGCCTTTTTTTCTTTTGTAAGTTTTATTAATGTATTTATATAATCTTTTAATAAAGTTTCAATTAGACCGATTTTCTCTTTGGTAAATTCTTTATCTCCATTTTTTCTTCTCTTTTCCCATTCAATAGTTGGTAATTTGTACAAGAAACTTAAAATTAAATCTGCATTATCAGGATTAATATTTTTACTTTGCTGATTTAGAAATTTTTTAAGCCTTATTTTTTCTTTTTCTTGTAGTGTTAATTTTTTAATTCTAATCCAAATGAGTATTTCCAAATCTTTATCAAAGGCCGTTAAAATTCGATAGTCATCAAATTCTGTCCAATAATATTTACCATAAGAAGAAACGCCTTTTTTATTTGGTTTTTTACCAATCTTATTTACCACTGTTTTATAATCATCACCTTGTATTAAGCCAAAAGGGAATTTAATAATAGATGGTATTTTATTGTTAGTATAGTCGTTTTCAAGACTTATCTCGGTCAAGAAAAGGCTTTTGTCAGGATTTTTAATAATTTCAGCAGGTTCTCCATATCCATATTTAAATCTTTTATAGCCTTCAAAAGTCATATAAATTCCAGATTTTTCATTTGCTGACTTACTTTCAAAAATATCACCTAAATAATCCAATTCTATCTTTGGATTAGCGGGTAAGTTATATTGACGTATAAATGAAAGTATTTCTTTTGATTTAAGAGATTTTCCTAATAAGGGAATAATTAAATTTTCCATGCTTAATTAATTTTAATCAGCAAAAATATTAAAAAGTAAGTAAAAACCTTCTTTTTTAAATATTGAATTGTGAAAAATGATTATTCAAAAGATTATAGACTTGGTACTCCAATGGTTAAAGTTATTGGCTATGTTCAATATGGTTTGCTAACCTTGCGTAAATCTTTGCGCTCTTTGCGGTTAAAAAAGTCTTCCCTGAACAAACTCAGGTTCTGGATTACTTCCAAATTTAAAAGAATCAATTACAAAAAACTGTTTTACTAGGGGATCAAATTCTCTTAAAACAATTTCATTGCACTCAAATTGAAGGTCAATTGTGGTAAAAAGTTCAGAAGCAATTTTAAGGTTTTCAGGAGTTAATTTTCGTCCAATTGACAGATGTGGATTATCACTTTTATGCTTTAAAGGTTTTAAAGTTTCGTGAGTCTTTTTCATGATGGGTACAAGATTATTTTTTGAATCGTCATTTACACCAATAAAAAAAGCACCGGCTTTTGGAAAGGAATCAAAATGATCTAAATTTACTTGAAAAGGTGTAAAAGTATCTGAAATTTTGGCAAGCTTTTGTTTGATGGAATCAAGCTTTGATTCATCAATTGTAAATTCACAAATCGTAATATGTGCTTCAGAATTACAGCTGTTGTACCATTTAATTTTGCTTCTTAAAAAGTCTTTCAATTTTTTAACAGGCTCAACCAATGTTTTAGAATAAAATACAACCGAATATGTTTTCTCCATTTTTAGGATTTTGAATTACACAAATTTAAAATTTAAATTGTGCTTTCAGCGCCGCATAAAAATATTCTTGATTTATGGACGGATTAAAATCCATCCCTACAAGATGTGCCGAACCTACGGTTCTTTATTAAAATTTAAATTGTGCCGTCAACGCCGCATAAAAATAATCTTTTCCTAATTGGACGGATTTTAATCCGTCCCTAAAAGATGTACCGAACCTACGGTTCTTTATTAAAATTTAAATTGTGCCGTCAATGCTGCATAAAAATAATCTTTTCCTAATTGGACGGATTAAAATCCATCCCTACAAGATGTACCGAACCTACGGTTCTTTATTAAAATTTAAATTGTGCCGTCAATGCTGCATAAAAATAATCTTTTCCTGAACCGACTTCTTTTAAAAATGAACCTGCATTAAACCAGCCAGTTTCTAATGTAAAACCTAAATGATTATTCATATCGTAGTTTACATTTGATATTAACTGTGAACCTATAAAACGTTCCGTTGTATCTTTTCCTGAATATAAAAGCTGCATGTTTGGTGCGTATATACCATCACTTATGGTTTGTCTCCAGAAAATATCATAATCAATTCCGAGTCCCCATTTTTCAGATAAACTAAAATTAATTGAAGGATGAACGTCAACTAAATTTGATGGACCTATAAGGGCAACTAATCCAAAATAAGCGCCTCTTGGATATAACGGATTGAAAGTTTGTAAATAGCCATCGCCAGAATTTTTATCTCCTGAAATGATTTCTGTTTTTAATCCAATTTCCGGAGTGTATTTTATGTTTTCGAAAGTATAACAAGCAAAAGAAGAAATGGTCCAGGCTGAAATTGTCCTTTGATTGATGTTCCCGAACTGGTAAACACCTTCAAAATCGTATTTCCAGTTTCCTTTGTTTTTCCAGATTCGTGTTCCAATCGATTGTCTGTTTTCTGCACCAACGGCATCATCAAAAACAGCTCGGCTTTTCCATAAACCCAAATAATATAAATCGATGTTTTGAATAAACGGCACTTTATGAATTACCGTATAACTTCCCCAAAATTTGGCATTTTCATTAAAACTATCATTAAAAGTTCCTTGTTTATTGGCAATAGGATGTGTAAAAAAAGCATCTGACTGCCAATTGTTTTTTTTATAAAATAGTTTCAATCCGTCAAAAGCAAGCCGGCTGTTTGGACCTTCTCGTACAGCAACCAAACGCTGGGAACCGTATGACATTTCTTGTCTTCCGAAACGCAGGGTTAACTGTTCATTTTCTTTTCGGATAAAATCTATATCCAAAAAAGCCTGATGTATATCTAACTGATTTTCATCAACCGGACTTGGATCTGTTTTGCCGTTTGCTAAACTGCTTTGCAATTGAAAAAATGTTCTAAAAACGCCCAGTTGAACATTTGCATGAAGCAGATAACGAGAAAGTAAATACCCATCATCGTCAGATTCGTCTCCCCATTTATTGTTAACGGTGTAAGTATACTGCAGTCTTGCTTCTCCGCCAATTGAAGCATAATATTTATCGTTTTTTCCTAACGGAATATATTTGATTTTCTCGTATGGAGTTTTCGTCGAATCAGCTTTTAGATAAGTGAAATCATCCTCATATCGCAGCTTTTGGAAAACTGGTTTTTGTTGTGCGTTTGCATAAAAAAAGATTCCCAAAAGCAACAATAAGAAGAATGTGTTTTTCATTTTGAATTAATTTTTTTGATAACCTCCAAAGTAATTTACCGGACTCCAGTCTGGAATTGCTTTTGGTTTTTCGTTTACAAAAGTTCTAAAGTCATTATCAGCATAAACTGCTTTACCGTTTACAACTGTAAGTTTTGATTCGATGTTTAAGATATTTTCTTCAGAAGTAGTAAAATAATCATCAGAAAGGATTGAGAAATCAGCTAGTTTATCTGCAGTCAGCATTCCTCTGTCTTTTTCAATATTGATTAATTGTGCGCTTCCGTAAGTGAACAATTTTAAAGCTGTTGTTCGGTCTACAATATTCTCGTCGTTCATGTATTTTAAACCTCCTAAAGTTTTTCCGGTTGTAAGCCAGTATAAACCAACCCACGGATTGTAACTTGCTACACGGGTTCCGTCTGTTCCCATTCCTACTTTAATTCCTAATTCGAACATTTTCTTTAGCGGAACTGTGTTTGCAGCAGCTGTTTTTCCATATCTTTTAATGAAACTTTCACCTTGATACGCCATTCTGTGCTGAATTGCAATACCGCCGTTTAAAGCTTTAATACGTTTTAAATTTTCTGTAGAAACTGTTTCGGCGTGATCAAAGAACCATAAAAGTCCGTTTAAAGGTGTTTCTTTATTAATGTCTTCAATTACATTTAAAAATCTTGTAATGCTTTCGTTATAAGTTGCGTGAATTCTAAACGGCCATCTGTTTTTTACTAATAAGGATAAAACTTCTTTTAACTGACCTTCCATCGCTGGGCTTAATTCTGGTCTTGGTTTGTCGAAGTTTTCAAAATCTCCGGCACTCATAACTAAATTTTCTCCTGCACCCTGAACGTGATATTCTACTTTATCTGAATGATGATCGTCGTCACAGCCTTCGCCAATTTCGACTGTCTGCATCCATTTTGTGTAATCATTTAATTCTGTTCCTGCTTTTTGAGCAAACAAATAATAAGGCATTCTGATCGTTAAATCGCTGTCTTTGCACAAACCGTTTGTTACGCCGTAATCGTCTGGAAAGTTTTGGAATCCGCCTCCTGCATCCATAATAGCGGTTACGCCAAGACGGTTCATTTCGGTCATAAATTGTTTGGTCGAATTGAATTTTTCTTCTTGCGTCAATTCTGGAAGTTTGGCAAGGGTAGAGTATAAAATAAAAGCATTTGGTTCTGCAGCTAACAATCCGGTTGGATTTCCGTTTGAATCTTTTTCAATCAATCCCGCATTTGGATTTGGTGTATTGGCATCAATTTTCAAAGTTTCTAAACCTGCTTTGTTCAAATAGGCGTGTCCATATAAATGAAGAATAAAAGCTGGAACATCGCCAGTTGCTTCGTTGATTTCGGCTAAGGTAGGAAGTCTTTTTTCTTCAAACTGATAAGCATTCCATCCGCCTACCACACGAACCCATTGTCCTTTTGGAGTTCTTTGTGCTTGTTCTTTCAGCATGGCCAAAGCTCTTTTTAAGGAACGAACGCCGTCCCAGCGTAATTCGGTATTGTAAAATCTTCCTCCACGGATGATGTGCATATGAGAATCGAATATTCCGGGAATAATGGTTTTCCCTTTAGCATCGATTAGGGTTGTTTTTTTGTCTTTTAATTTTAAGATTTCGCTGTTTTTCCCTGTTTTTAGGATTCTTCCATCGGCGACAGCCATGGCTTCAACGATTGTATTTTTATTGTCTAAAGTATGAATTACAGCATGATGAACGATTAGAGTTGCTTTTTTGCTTTGCCCGAAAATAGGAAGGGAGATAATTAAAAGGAAAGCTGCTATTTTAAAAGAGAGTTTCATGGTTGTGGTATTTTAATTGGTTTTGGAGAAAAAAAAGACTGTGCGGTTACACAGCCTTTCTTTGTTTTTCTGGAAATATTTTGGCCCGCGGATTTTACTGATTTGCTTTGCAAAGACGCGGATTTGCGCAGGTTTTTATTTATGAATTTTAAAATCCGTTCTTATCCGTTTTTTCGCGATAGCGAATCCGTTTCATCTGTGTTCCATCTAAAATTAGTGTTTCAACATTTCGTGAGCGTATTGAACACCTACACCATAAGCGCCGCCGTATTTTTTAACTAAATCAGTCACAGGAACATAAGTTTCCTGACGAGCCCAGTCACGTTGTAATTCTAATAAATACTGTAATGAAGTAATTGGGTGCGCACCAGCCTGAACCATACGGGTTACAGCCATTTCGTGAGCTTCTTTAGAAATGTCGCCGCTTGCATCTGTAATTACATAAACATCATATCCTTCGTTGATTGCTGATAAAGCTGGCCCTACGATACAAACACTTGTCCATAAACCGCCAAGAACGATTTTCTTTTTACCTTTTGCAACTATAGCTTTGTGAGCCGGAATGTCTTCCCAGGTATTCATTGAAGTACGGTCGATATAGTTTGATGTTTTTTGTGGATAGAATTCTTCAATTTCTTTAAAAACGGGTCCGCTGAACGATTTTTCGGCTACTGTTGTTACAATAGTTGGAACTTTGAATATTTTTGATGCGCCTGCTACTAAAGCAGTGTTGTTTCTAAGCTGATCGATTGGAATGTTGTTTACTGCAAAGGCCATCTGGCTTTCGTAATCGATTAAAACTAAAGTATGGTTGGTTGGATCTAACTGCGCCGGACTTGGTTTTTGAGCGAATCCGATAAAAGTTACTAAAGATAAAACTGCTGTAAGGATTAATTTTTTCATGATAATTTGATTTTGTTGTTAAATAAAGGTTTTAAAATATTTTGTATTTGATTTTCAGTGTTTTGCATTCAAAATAAATGCCTTGTTTTTAATGTCTTGTTTTTAAAAGGTTTTTCAGAAAAGGCAATAGTGATCCTGACGATATATCGTCGATTTAGCGACGAATATTCGTTAATAGATTATTCTTTAAGCTTTTAATGAATTTTTAAAAGAGAAAAATGCGGCGCCTAGATTTTTCCTTTTAGATGTAAACGGTGGAGAATTTCTGATTTTAATAATCCGCTTC
This sequence comes from Flavobacterium johnsoniae UW101, assembly GCF_000016645.1. Lineage (NCBI taxonomy): Bacteria > Pseudomonadati > Bacteroidota > Flavobacteriia > Flavobacteriales > Flavobacteriaceae > Flavobacterium > Flavobacterium johnsoniae. Next base: position 5,162,017 of record NC_009441.1, on the reverse strand, counting down.
CGCCTCCAAAATGTTCAATTACTTCTACGTCTGGCTGTTGTTTTAAGCAAAATAAAGTAAACTCTTTTTCGACATGGTCTTCGATTCCGGAGCTCAATAGAACAACGTCGATTTTGTGATTCTGAAAATAGTCCTGAGCTTCTGTTTCGCTGCTAAATGCGACTGCGTTCCAGTCTTCATAAGCATTTACAAGGCGAAGTAAAATGGCCAGGATCGCTTCGTTTTTTCCGAGTAATAAGAATTCAAGTGTTTTCATTTTTTCTTTAGTTTCTAAGATTCTATCCCAAGCTTCGTGACTGAGGTTCTAAGTTTTTTTTACTTTGAAATTTCAGTTTCGCAGAACTTGTCATTTATATTGCAAATTTATTAGTTCCAATTTTAACTCAACTTAATCTAGAATAAGAAAGATTTTTTTTAAGATTCTAAGTTTTTTCTTTTTTCGATTTCAGTTTTTGATAGAACTTGTAATTTATATTGCAAATTTATTGGTTCCAATTTCAATTCAGCTTAATCTAGAATAAGAAAGATTTTTTTTAAGATTCTAAGGTACTAAGATTCTAAGTTTTTTCTTTTTTCGATTTCGGTTTTTGACAGAACTTGTAATTTATATTGCAAATTTATTGGTTCCAGTTTCAACTCAGCTTAATCTAGAATAAGAAAGATTTTTTTAAGATTCGAAGGTACTAAGACACTAAGTTTTCTTTTTTCGATTTCAGTTTTTGACAGAACTTGTAATTTATATTGCAAATTTATTGGTTCCAGTTTCAACTCAGCTTAATCTAGAATAAGAAAGATTTTTTTTAAGATTCTAAGGTACTAAGACACTAAGATTCTAAGTTTTTTCTTTTTTTGATTTCAGTTTTTGACAGAACTTGTAATTTATACTGCAAATTTATTGGTTCCAATTTCAACTCAGCTTAATCTAGAACAAGAAAGATTTTTTGGGGTCTATTTTCTGTGTTTTGATAATTTTAAATGTATTTTATTAATCTAAAAAATTCGTTATAAATTGTAAAAGTATGAGGTTTAAAGTTTTAGATTGCTTGTGTTTTAGGAGGTTCAAAATTTTTAGAAAAAATCTTTGCTGAATGCGGAAAGCCGTAATGATTTTTCAAAAACTGAGCATAGATTTGCTGCGTAGAAATCAAAGAACAGCGTTTTACCTTTTTTGCTGCGCTTTTATGGTTTTTGCGGTTAAAAATGTTTTTGGAGAGACGATTTTTAATTTTAAAATTTGACATATTCATTTGATCGTGGGTAACTTGTAGAAAATTGTTATACAAATACTGTCTAATTTTTTTAGGGTTTTAGATTTGGCTGATTATTCAGCCTTAATCTAAAATCCTTTTTTATTAACTAAATATCAGAATTCCGGTAATCCAAAAATAAATATAGTCCCAATTGCTTTTAAATTTTTGAGGAGAGGAGCCGTAGAAACTTTTAAATGCAGCCGAGAAATGAGAAATATCTTTGTAACCGCATTTATAGGCTACTTCACTTACTGTTGAGGCTTTATCCTTAAATAATTCTTTAGCATATTCCATTCGTAGTTTAATAATAAAACTTTTAACGGTTGTTCCAAAACAGGCTTTAAAACCTTTCTTTAATTTAAATTCATTCAGCGAAATCATTCTCGAAAGTTCAGTTAGATTTGGAGCGTGAACATAATCTTTTTCCAGAATTAGTTTTGCTTCCAGAAGTTTAGAGTAATCCTCATCGTCAATTTTGTTTTTTTGTCCGGGTTGTGTAATAATGGCTTCGAGCTGATGTATTAAAAGTTCTCTGATTTTGGTTTCGAGAAACATTTTTTTCAGAGCACCTTTTCGGTTGCAGTTTCTAATTTCAGAAATTATCCATTGTATTGAAGGAGTAAATGGAATGTATTTATTTGTGAGATAGCTTGATTTTTTTAAATGAATGTTTTTAGAAAATTTTTCATGAACTTTCCAATCCTCATTGATTATGTTATAATAAAATTCTTTGGAAAAAATTATAGCTAAATAATTGACTTTTTCAAATGCGGGTATAGTATAAGTAGCTTTAAATTTTGTGGTGTAAAAAATATTGTGCGTACTTTCTTTAATGCGCTTGTCTGACTCAGGCAGTTCGATATTGGTTTCGATGTTGCCGGAGTTTACAAAATCCATTACAACACATTCTTCGTTAATCTCAAAAACATCAGTCTGCGACTTAGAGAGACATATTTGAGTATCAATAAGAACCATTCCGTCGGTAGATAATATGTGACTTTTTATTTCATCTGTTTCTTCCTTTTTTATGTCGATAATTTCCTCTGTAAGAATACTTTTTGGATCGTAATGGTCTTTAATTTCAATATTAATAATTGGTTTTTCATGGGCTGATAGTTGCGATTTGATCTTCAAAATATAATCCGTTTTTACAAAATAATAATCCGTTTTTCCCTAACTTTTTTGAAGCTGTTAAGAGTACTTTTGCGTCAAAGTTATTTATAATTAGTCTAATTAAAGATATGTCAACGCCAAAAATTTTATTTTTTATTTTATTTTTCTTCTTTTCGTTCTTGTCATTTTCCCAGCAAAATAAGGGGCTTACAGTGACCGGACAAGTCGTTGAAAAATCTGGGCAAACAGTTCCATTCGCAACAATAGTAATAGAAAAAACTGACTTAAGTATGATTTCCGACGAAAACGGAAAGTTTATTTTCAAAAATGTTAAACCGGGAAGGTATACTATAAAAGTTTCTGCAATTGGTTTTTCGGGCTTTAAAAAAAGTATAGAAGTTTCAGGAACTGGTATAAATATTCCAGTTCAATTAGACAATGAATTGCAGGAATTAGAAAATGTATCTGTACTAGGACGTTCGGCAGTTGAAAAGATCAATAAACAAGCTTATAACGTAACAGCCGTCGATGCAAAAAAACTGCATAATTCTACTTTAGATCTGGCACATGCCTTAGATAGGGTTTCAGGAGTACGTTTTCGCGAGGCTGGAGGTGTAGGATCCCGATCAGAATTATCTATTAATGGGTTTTCTGGGAACCAAATTAAAATTTTTATTGATGGTGTGCCGATGGATAATTTCGGCTCATCTTTTCAAATCAATAATATTCCAATTAACCTGGCAGATCGTGTAGAGGTTTATAAAGGTGTTGTGCCTATTTGGCTGGGTGGAGATGCTTTAGGAGGAGCTGTTAATATTGTAACGAACAGCAAACCTCGAACATATCTGGATGCTTCTTATTCCTTTGGTTCATTCAACACGTTTAAAACTGCTGTAAACGCGGGCTATACTTCAAAAAGTGGTTTTACGACAGAGATTAATGCATTTCAAAATTATTCGGATAATAATTATTGGGTAAATGTTGAAACTAATGATTTGGAAACTGGTAAATATTATCCAGAAACACGAGTAAGAAGATTTCATGATAATTACCATAATGAAACTGTAATTTTTAATATTGGAATTACGGGTAAAAAATATGCCGATAAATTAATGGTTGGTTTTACTGCCGGACAAAATAAGGCTGATATTCAAACCGGAGCCAGAATGGTAGCAGTTTTTGGTGAAAGGTATAGACGCGGGAATACTTTGATGCCTACTTTAAAATACCAGGTAAAAGATTTGTTTACAAAAGGGTTGAATGTAGATGTAACGGGAAATTTTAATTTTGGTTATGAACAAACTGTAGATACTGTAAATAGAAGATACAATTGGTTTGGGCAATATACAACAAATGCTGGTCCAGGTGGAGAAGCCGGCAGATCTCTGTACAAATTTAAAAACAACAATGGAATAGCGACTTTCAATGCGACTTATGCTTTAGGAGAACGTCATTCTTTATTATTAAACAATACATTTAACACATTTGACCGTAAAGGAAGTGATGAACTTTATCCTGAGTCCATAACGTATCAGCAGCCTGAAAAGCTGCAAAAGAATATTTTGGCATTGGGCTATAAATTTGACTACAATCAAAAATGGAGTACCTCATTATTTTTAAAGAATTATGATTTAAAAACTACTCTCACCAGAAGTTATAATCCTTCTGGAAACTGGGGAGATGTTGCCTATATGGAGTTAAATGATAAATCATCTTCTTTAGGTTATGGAGGAGCAAGCAGCTATTATTTAAAGCAAAATTTGCAGCTAAAAGCTTCTTATGAAAAAACCTATAGATTGCCTACATCGAATGAAATATTTGGTGATCCCAATGATAATTTACAGGGTAATAATAATTTAAAACCAGAATCGAGTAACAATATTAATTTGGGTTTAAGTTATCAAACCAGTTTTAATGATATTAATGCCTTAACATTTGATGTAAATGGTATATATCGTAATGCGGCTGATTTTATTCGTACTGAATTTAACAATAATCAGAACAAAACTGTAACTGTTAATCAGGGAAGTGTAAGAACAAAAGGTATTGATGGAGAGATTCGATACTCTTACAAAAAGCGTTTTACATCTGGTATTAATATGACTTATCAGGATATACGCAATATGACCAAATATGAGCCAGAGCAAAATTTTGTTTCCTATTACTATAAGGACAGAGTGCCCAATATTCCTTATTTATTTGGTAATCTGGATGGAACAGTTTTTTTCAACGATGTATTTAAAAAAGGAAATAATTTATCTGCAGGCTATAATCTTCTTTATGTACATGCTTATTATTTGTACTGGCCAAGCAGAGGAGGCTCAAATGGTAAACACGATATTCCAGTACAGTTTAAGCATGATTTAAACTTGGTTTACACAATGGCCGACGGAAAATACAATATCGCCTTAGAGTGTCAAAACTTATTGGATAATGAACTTGTAGATAATTTTTCACTTCAAAAACCTAGTCGTGCTTTTTATCTAAAATTTAGATACTTCTTTAACAAGTCGAATAAATAATTTAATATAAACTTTAATACTTATGAAAACAATTAGCAAATTACCTTTACTATTAGCTGCGTTTGCTTTCACTTTTACTTCATGTGAGAGTAACGACGAAAAAAATGAAGGAAGTAGTGGAGAAACTGGAAAATCAAAATATATAGTTACTGTTTCTACAGGAGCAACTGGAGTAGCAGATTATTTATTAACTGCTGACGACATTACAAAAGGATCAATTACCACAGCAGGAAATGGATTAGAACAAGACGGTACTTATCGTTACTATTTATCAACGCAAAATAAATTTTTTAGTTTCCTATACGGTCAGGGAAATCCGGGAGCTGTTACTACTTATGGCTTAACTGCAAATGGAAATTTAACTAAGACTTCAAATTTCCAGGCGGAAACAGTACAAGTTTTTGCACCCGTTAACAAAGATATTTTAATGGTAAAAGTTCCTAGAAGCGGCGCTTCAATTTCTTATATGTATAAAGTTGATGCAGAACAGTCGATACTTACAGGAACCGTATCACAAGATACCAGACTTTTAATTGGAAATAAAAATCCAGATTTAGCAGAAAGAGCTCATTTTACCTGGGCAACTCAGGTGGGAGATAAAGTATTTATGCCTTATATGAAAATTAATGGTATTGCTCCGGATACTTTTGGGACAAGACATGCAGATAGTACTTGGGTAGCTGTATATAGTTATCCAGACCTAAAATTAGAAAAAGTAATTAAAGATGACCGTACAAGTTACTTAGGAGCTTATTTTACTAATGGATTGTTTCAGGATGAAAAAGGAGATGCTTACGGATTTTCTGGAGCTATTGGAACAGCTAATGGTGTAGTTAGTTCTACAAAACCTTCGGCTGTTGTTAGAATAAATAAAGGTACTACAGAATTTGACAAATCTTACTTCTTTAATGTTCAGGAAAAATCAGGAGGGTATAAAATCTCTTCAACAAGTTATATTTCAAATGGTAAGTTCTTATTATTAATGTACGGAACTCCTGGGACTAATTCTGGAGCTGTTAGGTTAGCTGTTGCTGATGTATATAACCAAACTTTTAAATGGGTTACTGGCATGCCGGCTTTATTAACAAGTGCTACTACTCGTTACAATATTGCAACAGAAGATGGAAACTCAGCTGTTCTTGGTGTAAATACACCTGATGGAAACTGGATTTATACTATCAATGGTACCTCTGCAGCAGCTACACAAGGTATGAAAGTTGAAGGCGGTCAGATTACTGCAATTCAGAAATTAAAATATTAATTATTTTTTTAAAACCGTGAGTCTTTTGGCGGGGACTTGCGGTTTTATTTATTCTATTTATCTATCAAAAAATATGTTTTCTTCTTCAAAACCAAAACCTAATACTAAGAAAAAAAGTAAAAAATCGCTTTTTAAGCGTGTTATGGCCTGGCTTCATTTGTGGCTTGGTCTGGCATCTGGAATTATTGTAGTTATTGTCAGCCTTACAGGATGTATTTATGTTTTTGAAAATGAAATAAAAGATTTTATCGAAGACTGGCGTTTTGTAGAGCCTCAGGAAAAAGCATTTTTACTTCCCTCACAGTTGGTAACTATAGCCGATAAAAAGATGAAGGACAAGCATGCTGCAAGTGTTACTTTTGGCGAAAAAGACGATGCTGCCATTGTAGGTTATTTTGTTGAAAAAAAAGAAGATAACGAAAAAGGCAGAGGAGAAAAGGGAGAACATAAAAAAGGTGAAAGAAAAGGCAGAAAAAATGATATCGCCGAAAATAAAGGAGAAAAAGGAGAGGTAAAATCCCAAGGGAAGCCTTCTGAAAAAGCTAAAGAGAAAAAGGGAGAAAAGCCTAAAAAAGGCCGACGACAAGGAACTTTTATCAGCGTTTATATGAATCCGTATACAGGAGAAATATTAAACGTAAAAACTTTTTCTAGAGGAGATTCACCGGATTTTTTCAGATGGATATTAAACGGCCATCGTGCTTTATGGCTTCCGTATGATATTGGAAGACCAATTGTAGGTGTTGCAGTTTTAATTTTCGTTGTGCTTTTAATCTCAGGAATAGTGCTTTGGTGGCCAACCAAATGGATCAAATCAATTATCGATAAGAGTTTTAAAATTAAGTGGGATGCCAGTTTTAAACGTGTTAATTATGACTTTCATAATGTACTGGGTTTTTACAGCTGTATCTTTCTTTTCTTTATTGCCGTTACTGGTTTGGTTTGGAGCTTTGGGTGGTGGAGTAAATCATTATACTGGGTTACTTCTGGAGGAAAACCACTGACTGAAAACCGTGAATCTCCAAAATCTGATACAACTAATATTAAAGCTTTTGATATTACTACTGCCGATAAAGTTTTACTTAAAATGCAAAAAGAAAATCCGCAGGCATCTGGAATTTTGATATCAATTCCGTCAAAACCGGCAGATCCTATTGGAGCTTTTGTTTACAAACAAAAAAATACATTCTATAATATGGACCGTTATAGTTTTGATCAGCAGAGTTTAAAAGAAATCTCGATTAAAACTCCTTTTTCAGGAAAATATATAGATGCTAATATTCCGGATAAAATCCGCAGAATGAACTATGATATTCATGTGGGAAGTGTACTGGGACTTACAGGAAAATTTATCGCTTTTTTTGCCAGTTTGATTTCCGCAACACTGCCTATTACCGGATTTATTATCTGGTGGGGAAAACAGAAATTTGGCAAAAAGAAGCCTGCAGCAAAACCAAAAGTGGCTGCAAAAGCAGTTCCGGTTGCCAAGAAAAATATTGCAGAACAAGAAGTGACTGCTTAGGAAAAATTAAAATTGGTTTTTAATTTCTTTTTTTGTTTTTTTTAAATAAAAAGGCAAAACGTATTACGTTTTGCCTTTTCTGTTTTTTAATTATAACCATTTGCTTTAAGCCATTCTTCACAGTCTCTAGTCCAGAATTTGCTTGTATCTTTTACGCCTAATCCAAAACCATGGCCTCCTTTTTCATATAAATGTAACTCCGCTGTAACACCATTTTTTTTGAGTGCTAAATAATAATTTATACTATTTTCCGGTATCACAACAGTATCATCTGTAGCGTGAATTAAAAAAGCAGGCGGGGTCTGCGCTGTAACTTTCTTTTCGTTTGAAAATGAATTAATTAAATCCTGAGACGGATTATTTCCTAATAAATTAGTCTGAGAACCTTTATGCGTTGTTTCGTTCTCCATTGAAATCACCGGATATATTAAAAGAGAAAAATCAGGACGCGCACTTACTTTATATGCAGACTCATAAACTTTATCATCATAATGTGTTGAAGCAGTAGATGCTAAATGTCCGCCGGCAGAAAAACCTAATATTCCAATTTTATTAGGATCAATATTCCATTTTCCTGCATTTTGCCTTACATAACGCACAGCTTCTTGTGCATCCTGTAACGGCCCAACATTTTTATTCTTCATAATTAAATCACTCGGAAGTCTATACTTAAGCACAAAAGCCGGAATTCCCAAGCTGTTAAACCATTGCGCGACTTTTGTTCCCTCTTTATCAATGGCTAAATGCTGGTAACCTCCGCCCGGCAGAATAATTACAGCAGTTTGATTTGGCTTTGTTACAGCAGGAAAAAATGCAGTTAAAGTAGGTATTGTAACTAAACTGGTACTTTGTACTTTTCCATCTGTGATGACTTCTTTTTCTTTATAGTCGGCTGATTTGATTTCATCAGGTATTTTATTCCAAAGCGGGATAACCTGATTTTGAGCACTTGAATGTAATACAATTCCTGAAAAAAGCAGGACAGTGAGTAAATAAAGGGTTTTTGTGTTTTTCAATTTTAAGTTTAATTAGTTGTTTTACAATGATTTATTGCTTGTTTGCAGCTTTTGTTTTAAAAGTGACAATATAGGATAAAACTCTTTCAAAACTATCTTGTTTTAGGACAATTTTACCCCTAAAAACGGATAAAATTCACCTGTTGACTTTTAACATATATATTGTTTAATGTGTAATTTTGAGTTCTTTTTTTTATGCAATATATTAAATTACATAGTTAAAATAATTTTATATACAATTTATTTGGAATATAAAGATTAAAAACTATATTTGTGCAATCGATTACATTATTACGGTTTTATAAAATTAAAATATTGATTTTAATGTGTTTAAATTATGCGTAGTGTGTATAAGATTTTTCCAAAAAAAATATCTAACTATAATAACCCGTTACCATGAGTCAAACCGATGCTGTTACAGTAAATCAAACCGTTAAGTCCGCAGGAAGATATCGTTGGAGTATATGTGCTCTGCTTTTTTTTGCAACCACTATTAATTATCTCGACAGACAAGTTTTGTCTTTAACTTGGAGTGATTTTATTGCACCGGAATTTCATTGGACAAATAACGATTATGGAAATATCACGGCTTTATTTTCTATTTTTTATGCCGTTTCTTTATTATTCGCAGGAAGATTTATAGACTGGATGGATACTAAAAAAGGATTTCTGTGGGCAATTGGAATTTGGTCTATAGGAGCTTGTTTACATGCATTTTGCGGTATCGCTACTTCTGGAATTATTACAGGAAACTGGCTGGTAGGATTTCATGGATCAAAAGAAATTATAAGTACAATAAACGACACGGGACTTGTAATTAATGTAAGTGTAGCTTTGTTTATTTTTGCTCGTTTTGTTTTGGCAGTAGGAGAAGCTGGAAACTTTCCTGCAGCAATTAAAACTACAGCAGAATATTTTCCTAAAAAAGACAGAGCATTTTCTACAAGTATATTTAACGCTGGTGCCACAGTTGGTGCATTGGCAGCTCCAATTACAATTCCGTTTATTGCTAAATCATTTGGATGGGAAATGTCTTTCATCATTATTGGAGCATTAGGTTTTATATGGATGGGATTCTGGGTTTTCATGTACGATAAACCAGAAAGACACCCAAGAGTAAGTCCTGAAGAATTAGCTTATATTCAGCAGGATGATATTGCAGACAGCAAATTAGAAGGTTATGTTCCGGAAACAACTTCAAAAGTTTCATTTGTAGACTGTTTTAAATACAAACAAACCTGGGCTTTTGCTTTTGGTAAATTTATGACAGATGGTGTTTGGTGGTTTTTCTTATTCTGGACTCCGGCTTATTTAAGCTCAGTTTACGGAATGGATTCTACAGAAGCAGCTTTACCATTATTTGTTTTATACATGATTACATTATTATCAATTATTGGCGGCTGGCTTCCAACTTATTTTGTAGAAAAGAAAGGAATGAACCCATACGAAGGAAGAATGCGAGCGATGTTAATTTTTGCTTTCTTCCCATTGCTGGCCTTAATTGCACAACCGTTAGGATATATCAGTTACTGGGTTCCGGTAATCATCATCGGAATTGCAGGAGCGGCACACCAGTCTTGGTCGGCAAATATTTTTACAACAGTAGGAGATATGTTCCCTAAAAAAGCTATTGCAACAATTACAGGAATTGGTGGTTTAGCAGGAGGAGTAGGATCTACTTTAATCAATAAAGGCTCTGGAGTTTTGTTTGATTATGCTAAAGAAACTGAAATGGTTTTTATGGGATTCAAAGGAATAGAGGCAGGATATTTTATCATTTTCTCTATTTGTGCTGTATGTTATTTAACAGGATGGATTGTAATGAAATCTTTAGTTCCTAGATACAGTCCGATCACAAATTTGTAATGGATAATTTTTCTAAATAGAATAATTTTTTCATTTGAATTATGGTTTTTCAATATAAAAAATTAATTTTGTGCAATCGATTACATTAAACAAAAATTATGACAAAATATAGTTCAAGATACGCGTCAAGTCCAGAAGCTGTAAAAAAATATGATACACAACAATTGAGAGAAGAATTCTTAATTGATGATTTAATGCAGGAAGATGAAGTTGTATTAGTTTATTCTCATTACGACAGATATATTGCAGGATCTGCAGTACCAGTAAAAGGAGATTTAGTTTTAGAAACTATTGATCCCTTAAAAGCACCATATTTTTTAGAAAGAAGAGAGCTTGGAATTATTAATGTAGGAGGAAGCGGTTCTGTGGTTGTTGAAGGAACCACTTATGAATTAGGATTTAAAGATGCTTTATACATTGGAGCTGGAAATAAAGAGGTGGTTTTTAAAAGTGATGACAAAAACAATCCTGCTAAGTTCTATTTAAACTCTGCACCAGCACACACAACTTATCCAACTAAGAAAGTAAGTTTAGCTGAAGCGAATAAATTACAATTGGGTACAATGGAAACGGCAAATCACCGTACCGTTAACCAAATGATTATTGGAAGTGTTGTTACTACCTGTCAATTACAAATGGGAATGACAGAATTAAAACCAGGAAGCGTTTGGAACACTATGCCGGCTCACGTTCACGACCGTAGAATGGAAGTTTATTTCTATTTAGATATTCCGCAAGATCAGGCAGTTTGCCACTTCATGGGGCAACCGCAAGAAACGAGACATATCTGGATGAACAATCATCAGGCCGTAATTTCGCCGCCTTGGTCAATTCACTCAGGTTCAGGAACCAGCAACTATACTTTTATCTGGGGAATGGCTGGTGAAAACTTAGATTACGGAGATATGGACGTTTGTAAAATCACTGATTTAAGATAAGAAAATGACAAACTTATTTGACATAAAAGGAAAAGTTGCCCTTATTACAGGAAGTACGCACGGACTGGGAATGGCAATGGCAAAAGGACTTGGACAAGCCGGAGCAACAATTGTTGTAAACGGAAATTCATCTCAGGAAAAAATTGATAATGCTGTAAAAGAACTTCAAAGTGAAGGGATTAATGCAGTGGGTTATAAATTTAATGTAACTGAAGAACAGGAAGTAAAAGATGCTGTTGCTAAAATTCAGGCAGAAGTTGGACCAATCGATATCCTGATTAACAATGCAGGAATCATTAAAAGAATTCCGCTTCTGGATATGGAAGTTTCAGATTTCAGAGAAGTGGTTGATATTGATTTAGTAAGTCCATTTATCGTTTCTAAGCATGTTGCAAAAGGAATGATTGAAAGACGTCAGGGAAAAATAATCAACATTTGCTCTATGATGAGCGAATTAGGAAGAAATACGGTTTCTGCTTACGCTGCTGCAAAAGGCGGTTTAAAAATGCTGACGAAAAACATGGCAACAGAATGGGCAAAATATAACGTTCAGATCAACGGAATCGGGCCAGGTTATTTTGCAACAGAGCAGACAAAACCAATTAGAGTTGACGGGCATCCGTTTAATGATTTTATCATAAGCAGAACTCCTGCTGCAAAATGGGGAGATCCAAGTGATTTAGCCGGAGCAGCAATATTTTTATCTTCCAAAGCGAGTGATTTTGTAAACGGGCATATTTTATATGTTGACGGTGGAATCCTGGCTACAATTGGAAAACCTTCAAACGAAGAATAATTCTCAAATTATATTTAAAAAGACATGAGCGCAAATACATTCATACACGACAATTTTTTATTAGAAAATAAATACGCTGAAGAGTTATATCATAATTACTCTAAAAATCAGCCGATTATTGATTACCATAATCACTTAAATCCGCAGTTTATTGCAGAGGACAAGATTTTTGATAACATTACGAATGTATGGATTAACGGCGATCATTACAAATGGCGTGCAATGCGTACGTTAGGAATCGATGAGCAGTTTGTAACAGGAAACGGTTCTGATAAAGATAAATTCTTAAACTGGGCAAAAACGGTTCCGTACACAATGCGTAATCCTTTGTACCACTGGACACATTTAGAATTAGCTCGTTATTTTGATATTTATGATCTGTTGAATGAAAAATCAGCTGAGAAAATTTATACAGAAACGACAGAGAAAATAAATTCTCAGGCTTACAGCACGCAAAACCTTCTTAAAAAAGTAAACGCTGAATTGGTTTGTACTACAGAAGATCCAATTGACAGTTTAGAATTTCACAAAAAATTCGCTAACAATTCGACTGGAATTAAAATGAGTACGGCTTTCAGACCTGATAAAGCCATCTTAATTGCTAATGATGGTTATAATGCATATCTGGACACATTAGGGGATGTGTCCGGAGTTGCAATTAACACTTTTGCTGATTTACAAGCAGCATTAAGAAACAGAATTGAATTCTTTAATGCAAACGGATGTAAATTAAGTGATCACGGTTTAGACCAAATTTATTTTGAAGATTTTACAGAATCTGAAATCAGTTCAATCTTCAAAAAGAAAAGAGAAAACAGAATTATAACGCCAGAAGAAGCTTTAAAATTCCAGAGTGCTGTTTTGATATTCTTATCAGAAACGTATCATGAGTTTGGATGGGTGCAGCAATTTCACTTAGGTGCATTGCGTAACAATAATGCGCGTATGCACAGAATTTTAGGCCCAGATACAGGATGGGATTCTATTGGAGATTATCCGCAGGCACAAAAACTATCTAGTTTTTTAAATGCTTTAGACAGTAAAGATAAATTGACAAAAACAATTATCTACAACTTAAATCCAGCCGATAACGAAGTTATGGCTACGATGATTGGAAACTTCAACGACGGAAGCGTTCGCGGAAAAGTACAATTTGGTTCTGGATGGTGGTTTTTAGATCAAAAAGACGGAATGACAAAGCAGTTAAATGCACTTTCTAATATGGGATTAATCAGCTGTTTTGTTGGAATGCTTACAGATTCAAGAAGTTTCTTATCATTCCCAAGACACGAATATTTCAGACGTATTTTATGTAATCTCCTTGGAGACGAAATCAAACGCGGAGAACTTCCAAATGATATGGAATGGATTGGAAAATTAGTTGCTGACATTTCATACAACAACGCAAAAGAGTATTTCAAATTCTAATTTTTTTAACCATTAAGATAGTAAGAAAATTAAGTTTTTGATTTAATAAATAGTTACTTAAATAATAAAGATAATTAAGCGTGTGGGCTTAATAAACTTAACCTTTAATAGCAAATAGAATATAAAGTAAAGCTTAATTTTCTTAATGCCTTAATGGTAAAATATAAAAAAGATAGTATGAGTAGAGTAGTTGCATTTGGAGAAATCATGCTGCGTTTATCGACAGAAAGACATTTACGTTTTTCGCAGTCAACAGCATTTGGTGCTACGTATGGAGGCGGAGAATTTAATGTATGCGTTTCTCTTGCAAATTATGGTGTAAATGCTGAATTTGTTACAAGATTGCCTCAAAATGAGATTGGTTTATCGGCATTGAAAGAAATACGAAAAATGAATGTCGAATCTAAAAACATTGTTTATGGAGGAGAGCGTTTAGGAATCTATTTTCTGGAGACCGGAGCCGGAACACGCGGCAGTAATGTAGTGTATGATCGCGCGCACAGTGCGATGGCATCTATTGAAAAAGGGCAGGTAGACTGGGAGAAAGTTTTAGCAGGTGCTGAATGGTTCCATTGGAGCGGTATTACGCCGGCTATTTCTCAAACTGCTGCAGAAGCTTGTTTAGAAGCTATTAAAGTGGCTCATAAACTGGGAATTAAAATTTCCTGCGATTTAAATTACAGATCAAAATTATGGCAGTACGGCAAAGCGCCAAGCGAAGTTATGCCGGAAATGCTGCAATACAGCAATGTTATTTTAGGAGACATTGATACAGCTTATTTCATGTTAGGAATTCCGAAAGTAAATCCGAATTATCAGGACGAAAAATCGCTTCCGGTTTTATATGAAAAATTGTTTCAGTTAATCCCGAATTTAAAAGTAGCGGCAACGACACTTCGTTATTCTGTAAGTGCTTCACACCAAAGAATCGGCGGTGTTTTGTTTGACGGAAAAGCAATTTATCAGGCAGCTGTAAAAGAGGTAACTCCTGTTGTGGACAGAGTAGGAAGCGGTGACGCTTTTATGGGAGGATTAATTTATGGACTGTTAGAATATCAAAATAATAACCAGAGAGCTTTAGATTTTGCTGTTGCGGCTTGTTGTTTAAAACATACAATTGCAGGCGACTATAATCTGGTTACTTTAAAAGAAGTTGAAAATATGATTGATGGTGATGGTTCTGCATTAGTATCAAGATAATTAATTAAAAAAATGGCAAAATATTCAAGAATAGAGGTTGCGCAGACAATGAAAGATAACGGAATGGTGCCGTTGTTTTTTCATTCTGATATTGAATTAAGTAAAAAAGTTTTAAAAGCTTGTTATGACGGTGGTTCCCGATTAATGGAATTTACCAGCAGAGGTGATTTTGCACATGAAGTTTTTGGAGCTTTAAATAAATACGCTTTAGCAGAACTTCCGGGAATGATCTTAGGAGTTGGTTCTGTTACAGATGCAGCTTCGGCGTCATTATACATGAGTTTAGGAGCTAATTTTATTGTAACTCCAGTATTTAGAGAAGACATTGCAATTGCCTGCAACCGCCGAAAAGTATTATGGTCTCCTGGATGTGGTACGCTTAGCGAAATTGCAAGAGCGGAAGAATTAGGCTGTGAAATTGTAAAATTATTTCCGGCAGATACTTACGGACCAGAATTTATAAAAGCCATAAAAGGACCATGCCCGTGGACAAACATTATGCCTACAGGCGGTGTTTACCCAACTGTTGAAAGTTTGAGTTCATGGCTTAACGCAGGGGCAACCTGTGTTGGTTTAGGTTCACAATTAATTTCAAAAGATATATTAGACAAAAAAGACTTTGACGGTTTAACAGCTAAAGTAAGTCAGGTTCTTGACATCATAAAAAATATAAGAAAATAAATAAGGAGTAATCATGCCAACCCTTATTTATATGCGTTTTTTTTAGATTTTAGAGATTGTAATTGAGCATTACGCTTGCAAAATAATTCCTGTCACTCCTCACAGCAGGTTTTATTTTAAAATCAGGTGTAATGTTTCATTTACAATGTTTTAAAGGAACGAATAAGGTTTAAGTGATTATTTATAACACTTTTAAAGAGAGAATTAAAATGGAAAAAATTAACAGATCAAATTCAGAGTTTTCAAACAGGCTTCCAATTAAAATTGTACAATTTGGAGAAGGTAATTTCTTAAGAGCTTTTGTTGAGTATGCTATTCAGAAATTAAACCAAAAAGCAGATTTTAATGCTGGTATTGCAGTTGTACAGCCTATTGATAAAGGGCTTGTGAATATGATCAATGCACAGGACGGATTGTACACTTTATTCATGAAAGGTGTAAAAAAAGGCGAAGAAATTCAGGAAAAAGAATTGATTACCAATATTGTAAAAGCAGTAGACCCTTATGCTTCTTTTCAGGAGTATTTATCTTTAGCTAAAGAAGAAGAACTGGCTTTTATTATTTCGAATACTACTGAAGCGGGTATTGAATATATTGCTTCAGATCTTCCAACGATGACGCCTCCTGTATCTTTTCCTGCAAAATTAACAGTGCTTTTAAACGAAAGATTCAAGCATTTTAATGGAGCAGCAGATAAAGGATTAACAATCATTCCTTGCGAGTTAATTAATTATAATGCAGATACTTTAAAAGAAATTGTTTTTAAATACAGTGCAGACTGGAAATTAGGAGCAGAATTTGAATCTTGGTTAACAAACAGCTGTTCTTGGCATAACACATTGGTAGACAGAATCGTTCCAGGTTATCCAAAAGACCAGATTGAAGAATATAATGCACAGCTTTCATATAAAGATGATTTAATTGTAAGTGCAGAAACTTTCTTTTTATGGGTAATTGAAGGTGATGATAAACTGAAAGCAAAACTTCCGTTTGACAAAACAGATTTAGATGTAAAAATTATTTCTGATATGCAGCCGTACAGAACCCGTAAAGTTAGAATCCTTAACGGAGCGCACACAGCAATGGTGCCATTCTCTTTACTATACGGAAATGAAACTGTAAAAGAAACAGTTGATAATGAATTTACTGGTGGTTTTATCAATAAAGCATTGTTTGAAGAAATCAACGAAACTTTAAACATGGATAAAGCAGAATTGGCTGGTTTCTCTGAAGAAATTTTAGACCGTTTCAGAAATCCATTTGTGAAGCACTTATTATCATCAATCGCTTTAAATTCAATCTCTAAGTTTAAAGTTCGTGTATTACCAAGTTTAACAGGATATGTAGATATTCACGGTAAACTTCCAGTTCATTTAACATTTGCTTTTGCAGCTTTAATTCGTTTCTACAAAGGAACTTGGAACGGACAAAGTTTACCGGTAAATGATAGTGAAGATATTGTAACTTTCTTTGATGGTTTGTGGAAATCAGATGATTATGAGAAAATTGCAAGACTTACTTTGCAGAACAAAAATTTCTGGGATGAAGATTTAACTGAAATATCAGGATTAACAAGAGCAATTACAATTGCTTTAGAAGAAATTGATGCTAATGGTATTGAAGCTGGTTTCGCTAAGTTTCAGGAAAGAATCAAATAAAAAAAAGATAAAAAAAACAAAAAGAACAAGGGTTAATTATGGCAGCGCAGAAAAAATTGATAAAAGTTCACCCAACCGACAATGTAGCGGTTGCTTTGGTGGATCTTACAGCAGGCGAAGTAATTGATTTCGAAGGAGAATCAGTTACAGTTGAGTCTGATGTAAAAATGAAACATAAGATTGCAATGGTTCCTTTTAATGTAGGGGACAGAATCATTATGTACGGAGTTTTAGTAGGTAAAGCAAGTGCAAGAATCGAAAGAGGAGGATTGCTTTCTACTGCAAATGTAAAACACGAAAGCGATAAAGTTACTGGTAAAACAGAAACTATTGGCTGGAATGCTCCAAATATTGATAAATGGAAAGACAGAACGTGGCAGGGTTATCACAGAGAAGACGGACAAGTTGGAACTGAAAATGTTTGGTTATTCTTCCCGTTAGTATTTTGTGAAAACAGAAACATCGAAATCTTAAAAGATATTTTTGAGAAAGAATTGATGAAACCAAAAGAAAACGATTATCAGTTATTGTTACGTTCTTTGGTAAAATCAGAAACAGGAGGAGCAGGAAATCAGGAAGCTTCAAATGATGCGAATTTATTCAACAATATTCAGGTAAAATTCATTACACACCAAGGCGGTTGCGGCGGAATTCGTCAGGATTCTCATAGTCTGGCTAAATTATTAGCTGGTTATGTAAACAATCCAAACGTTGCCGGAGCGACAGTTTTGAGTTTAGGATGCCAGAATCTTCAAATTTCGATTTTTAAAGATGCTTTAGACGCGATCAATCCAAACAGTAAAAAACCTGTTTTAATCTATGATCAGCAGTCAATTGGAACTATCGAAACGATGTTAAGCAGTGTTGTAAAAGATACTTTTGAAGCGATTAAAAAAGCAAACGAAATTAAGAGAGAACCAGCTCCATTATCTAAATTAAGAATTGGTTTAGAGTGCGGTGGATCTGACGGATTCTCTGGAATTTCTGCAAACCCTACTTTAGGAGTAACTTCAGATTTATTGGCTGCTTTAGGCGGTACTACAATTCTTTCTGAGTTTCCTGAATTATGTGGTGTTGAGCAGGAATTAGTAAACCGTTGTGTTGAAGACGAGAGCGGAAAACGTTTCTTAGACTTAATGCAGTGGTATGAAAAAACTGTTGTTGATGCTGGTTCAGGATTTGATATGAATCCTTCTCCGGGTAATATTAAAGATGGTTTAATTACAGATGCAATGAAATCTGCAGGTGCAGCTAAAAAAGGTGGAACTTCACCTATTACCGGAGTATTCGATTACGGTGAATATATCACTAAGCCAGGTTTAACTTTGCTTTGTACGCCAGGAAATGATGTTGAGTGTACAACTGCAATGGTAGGTTCTGGTGCTAATATGGTATTGTTTACAACAGGTTTAGGAACACCAACAGGAAACCCAATTGCTCCGGTTGTAAAAATTTCATCAAACACTCAATTAGCAAACAAAATGTCAGATATTATCGATATTGACACTGGAGGTATTATTACTGGTGAAAAATCAATCGATGAAATGGCAGATGAAATGTTAGAGTTTATTATTGATGTTGCCAGCGGAACAATTAAAACCAAAGCGGCACTTTTAAATCAAAACGACTTTATTCCTTGGAAAAGAGGAGTTTCGCTTTAGGTTTTTAGGTACGAAGGTACAGGGATACAAAGCAGCAAAAGTTTATGTAGAGACGCACAGCAGTGCGTCTTTTTTTATGAATACGGTTTACGTAAGATAGCTCCAGAGGAGCTGAATATTTATAGCAGAAGAATAGAGCCATCATGATATAAGCTCCATAGGAGTGATTTAGTATTGTTTATGGCAAAAAAATAAGCTCATCGTTAAATGAGCTTATAATTTATTAAGGTAAAATATATTTTAAAAGTTTGTTCTCGAAGATGATTTACGAATGTGTAATTCAGGTGCTAAAACCACCTTTTTTTCTATTTTAATAGTATCAGTTTTATCGACTTGTTCTAAGAAAACACGTGCAGCCATTTTTCCCATTTCAAGCGGTGACTGATCTACAGATGTAATTGATAATTCCATGAATTTGGTAAAAGGTTCGTTACTAAAACCAGCCACACAAAACTCATTCGGAATGCTAATATTTCTCTCTTTTAATTCCTGAATTGCTCCTAAAGCAGCAAAGTCACTCGACGAGAATATAGCATCAGGCGGTGTTTCTAATTGCAGCAGTTTATCGACTGCTTCTTTTCCAGCGTCAACCATACTTTTTACTGGTATAACATATTCTTCTTTAAATTCAATTCCGTGATCTAAAAGAGCTTGTTTGTAGCCTAAAAACCTGTTTTTAAAGATTTCCAGGGACTGATCTCCAGAAAAATGGGCAATATAACGGCATCCTTCGTTAATTAAATGTTTAGTGGTTAAATAACCGCCTCTAAAATCGTTAATAGTTACAGAGCTCACGCCGTCAATATGTTTGCTCCTGTCAAAAAAGATCAGAGGTACATTCTTTTGTAACACATTGTTAAAAGCATCATCATTTTCGCTGGTTACATCGGTAACCGACATCAGAATGCCGTCAACCTGAGCATCAATTAAAGTATATAGATTTTCATTTTCTCTCTGTTTGCTTTCATGAGTCTGACAGATAATTACCTGATAACCGTGAGGCTGTAATTCTTCTTCAATACCACGAATAACAGAAGCAAAAAAGTTGCTGTCAATACGTGGTACAATCACTCCAATATTATTACTTCGGCCGCTTTTTAATGCTAAAGCAAGTTTGTTTTGCTTGTAGTTCATTGAGGCAGCAGTTTTAATAACCAACTCACGAGTGCTTTCTTTTATTTTCGGGTTGTTATTCAACGCTCTGGAAACAGTAGCTGCAGTGATATTTAGTTTTTCGGCAATATCATAAATGGTTACTTTTTCGCTCATTAAAAAGGGGTTTACAAGTTAAATTCTACGACAAAAATACATTTTTTTTATATAATCTGTTGTTTAATGTTATCGATTACCATAACGAATTACTACAACGTTTTATATTCTACAATGATAATAAATTATAATAATTTTTGCATTAAATGTAATTATAATTCTTAATAAAAATTAAAAATACAATTTATTTCTAAATAAATTTGGTTCGTTGAAACATATTTTCTATTTTCGTGTAATCGATTACATAATTATTGATCTTTTCACCTCGTTAAACTAGAAATTCCACACAAATGATTACAAATAAGGTTATAGCGCTCAAATCAGTTGTTTTTTTAAGTATAACAGTCATTTTGACTATATCATGCTCAAAAAAAATTACTCCTGAAGCTGAAACTGATCCGTGGAAAACTATGGAATTAACCATAAAAAACCTCCCAAAAACAAATTTTCAGGATAAAACCTATAATATTAACGATTTTGGAGCTGTTGCAGACGGCAAAACTTTGAACACTGCGGCATTTGAAAAAGCTATTCAGACTTGTACTGAAAATGGGGGTGGAAAAGTTTTGGTTCCAAACGGAAAATACTTAACCGGAGCCATCCATTTAGAAAACAATGTAAACCTTCATTTAGAAGATAAAGCTGAAATTTTGTTCAGTTTAAATCCAAAAGATTATCCAATCGTTCATACTTCATGGGAAGGAACTGAATTAATGAATTATTCACCGCTTATTTATGCTAAAAACAAAACCAATGTTGCCATAACAGGAAAAGGAATTTTAAATGGTCAGGCTGATAGTACAAATTGGTGGATCTGGTCTGGAGCAAAAATGTACGGCTGGAAAAAAGGAATTCCGTCTCAAAACGACCCGACAAATCGTGAAGTTTTGGTTGATATGGCAGAAAAAGACATTCCGGTTGAGCAGAGAATTTTTGGAGAAGGAAGATACCTGCGCCCAAATTTTATTGAGTTTTTTGAATGTAATACGGTTTTGGTAAAAGATATTACGGTTATCAATTCTCCTTTTTGGATTTTACATCCAATAAAAACCAACAATATGATTATTGACGGTGTTACGGTAAACAGCCACGGACCAAATAATGACGGCTGTGACCCTGAGTATTCACAAAACATTGTAATTAAAAACTGCACATTCAATACCGGTGACGACTGTATTGCCATTAAAGCCGGACGTGATGCAGATGGAAGAAGAGTAGCTATTCCGAGTAAAAATATAATAGTACAAAATTGTAAAATGATCGACGGACACGGAGGTGTTGTTATTGGAAGTGAAATATCTGCCGGAGTAAACAATGTGTTTGTAGAAAATTGTGTAATGGACAGTCCAAATCTGGATCGTGCCATAAGAATTAAAACTAATTCAAGACGAGGCGGTATTATTGAAAATGTATTTGTTAGAAACCTTGAAGTAGGAACAGTTAAAGAATGTGTATTAAAACTGAATATGTTTTATAACGTTTACGGGTCACAAACCGGAAACTTTATACCAGTAATAAGAAACATCAATCTTGAAAATGTAAACGTAAAAAATGGCGGAAAATACAGTATTTGGGCCGAAGGTTACAAAGAATCTCCTGTAGAAAATATTACGCTGAAAAACGTAAAAATCCAAAAAGTAGACTCGATCTATTTATTAAAGAATGTAAAAAATATCAATTTTATAAATACCTACATCAATGAAAAAAAAGTAGAATAAACTAAATACTAATGACTATTAACCAAAAAACCACTTAACAAAATTATGAACATTCAAAAATCATTAAAGAAAAAAATAAAATACAATCTTGTATTTTTATTTTTCCTGAATTTTCTGGTGAGCCATACAGTGAGCGCTCAATCTACCACAATAGAAGGTAAAATTACTGATGCTGCCGGACTATCACTGCCGGGTGTAAATATCCAGGAAAAAGGTACTAAAAATGGAACTTCGACAGATTTTGAAGGAAGTTTTAAAATAAATGTAACCAGTAACAAAGCTGTTTTAATTATCAGCTATTTAGGCTTTCAAACGCAGGAAGTAAGCGTTGCCGGAAAAACTAAAGTAAACGTAAGCCTTGCAGAACAATCCAATTCATTAAACGAAGTAGTGGTTGTAGGATACGGTTCTGTAAAGAAAACAGACCTCACAGGATCTGTAAGTACAATTAGTGCTGCAACAATTACAGAAAGAAATACTACAAGCGCACTTGAGGCAATTCAGGGAAGCACGCCTGGGGTTCAGATTTCATCTTCATCAGGACGTTCTGGTGACGGATTTAAAGTTGTAATTAGAGGAAATAACTCATTAGTAGGATCATCTCCTTTATATGTAGTGGATGGTGTTCCTGTTGATAATATCGACTTTTTGAATCCACAGGATATTTCCAGAATGGACGTTTTAAAAGATGCTTCATCTGCTGCAATTTATGGTTCTCGTGGTGCCAGCGGTGTTATTATTGTAACTACAAAAAGCGGTGCTAATGTAAAACCGGGAATCAATGTAACTTTTGATTCTTCTTACGGTACAAAAACAGCGGCAAGAATGCCAAAAATGATGAATGGAGAAGAATGGTGGAAATTCCATCAGGTAGCCTATATGAGTGCTACGCCAGCAACACAAACTCCGGCTCAATTAGCTGCTTTAGCAGGAAATCAAAGTCCGCTATTAGTTTCAAGAGCGAATAGTGGTTACAATTTTGACTGGGCAGATGCGGTACTTAAGCCAGGTATGACACAAAATAATTACTTAAATGTTACAGGACGTTCAGATTCTGGTTTAAGTTATAACTTAGGATTTGGTATTCAAAGCGATGAAGGACTTATCGATAACGATTCAACAGATAAATATTCTTTTAAATTAGGATTAAATCATAAAATAAACGACAAATTTACTACCGGAGCAAATATTACAATTGCTCGTCTGGATACAGAATTAGGTTCAGATCTGGCTATGCAGGATGCCTTCAGACTTAGCCCGCTTATGTCGCCATGGGCAGTTGATGCACAAGGAAATGAGCAGGTGGGAACGTTGTTCTTTTTACCTGGTAAACTAACATATCCTGATGGTTCTTGGGCAATTAACAAAACATCAACGGTAAACCCGTTAATGGAAATTGCAAATTCTTCTCAAACAGAAAAAACTTGGCAGACAGTTGGAAACGTTTTCTTCCAATATCAGCCTTTAAAATGGCTTTCGTTTAAAACAACATTTGCCGGAGGAATTGAAAATACAGAAACAAGCGCATCATATAAAGCACAAACTAATGCCGGAGTAACATTAAACGGAAAAAATTCTGCTTCAATTAAAAACTTCAACAATTTTAATTATACATGGGATAATCAAATTGATTTGAAACATACATTTAATGAAGTGCATGATTTCAGCGTTTTATTACTACAGAGTTTGTATTCAAATACAGATAAAACATCTTATATGTATTCTAACAATCAGCCTTTTGATGTTGGTTCAAATAATATGGGATCTGGAGTGCAGACTAGTTATAATATCAATTCAGGATATCAAAAAAATACATTAAGCTCTTATGCGGTTCGTGTAAATTACAGCTTTAGAGACAAATATCTATTAACAGCTTCTACAAGATGGGATGGTTCTTCTGTTTTATCTGAAGGCAATAAATGGCAGAGTTTCCCTTCTGTAGCTTTAGGATGGAAAATCAGCAAAGAATCTTTCCTTGCCAGCAGTTCAGTAATTTCAGATTTAAAACTTCGTGCGAGTTTAGGATATACAGGAAATGATAACGTAGCACCTTATACTTCTCAGGCATTATTAAATCAACAGACTTTTTATGCTAACGGAGCTAATGTAGTTTCGGGATGGCAGACTGAGAATTTAGCGAATCAGGCTTTAACTTGGGAAAAAACAAGAGAGCTTAACTTTGGTCTTGATTTCGGATTCTTAAGAAATAGAATTTCTGGTAGTGTTGACGTTTACGACAGATTATCAGATAAGTTAATTTACAAACAAGAATTACCTCTTGAAACAGGATACAAAAATACATTTGCTAATGTGGGTTCTGTAAGCAACAAAGGGGTCGAAGTTTTGTTAACAACAAAAAATATCAAAAGCGAAAAAGTAAACTGGGAAACTACATTTACTTTTACTAAAAACGTAAACAAATTAGAGTCAATTTACAACCAGGATCAGGTAAGTGACATTGGTAATAAATTAATTTTAGGATCTCCTTTAAATCCTAACTACAACTATGTTTATGATGGTGTATGGCAGGAAAGCCAGGCAGCAGAAGCAGCAACTTATAACATGCTTCCGGGGCAGGCAAAACCAAAAGACCTTAATGGTGATGGTAAATTTAATACAGATGACAGAACGGTAATTGGTAACCCAAATCCGGAATGGCAGGGAAGTTTGTATTCTAAACTGACTGTTGGAAATTTTGATTTCAATTTCTCAGTTCTTACCAGCCAAGGGCAGACAGTATTAAGTACTTTTCACCAAAACTTTGCAGATGTAAGTGACAGAGGACGCCAAAAATTAGCTATGGATTATTTTATTCCAACAAATGGAGCAGGAATCGAAGCTAATGCCAACAATACAAATCCAAGACCAGGACCTGTAGCAACAGGAGCAGGAGCTTACTGGACTTCATTATTTGCTTACTACAGAGACGTTTCTTACGTGAAAATTAAAAATATATCTTTAGGATACACACTGGATTCTGAATTATTGAAAAAACTAAAAATCAATAATTTAAGAATATATGTAAATGTGTTAGACCCATTTGTGTTTACAAATTTTGATGGATACGATCCGGAATGGGCAGCTTCATCTTTTGGAGTAAATCGTCCGGCATCAATAACAACGCAATTGGGAGTAAGTGTTAAATTTTAATAAAGATATCAAATGAAAAAAATAATAATAATGTTAGGAATGATTGTTACAAGCTTAAGTTCTTGCAGCAATTATATAGAGGAGGAAAGTTTATCAAATGTTCCTGCCGATGCAACCTATAAAACCGCATCTGGATTTCAGTTATTAATCAATACAAACTATGCCTGGCTTAAAAGCATTTATGGAGGAAATCCGTGGTTGTTTGAATCAGGAACAGATATGTATGCAGAAGGAAGAACTCCGGAACCAGCAGGTTTGAGCCAGTACGCGCTTTTAATTCCTACTTCAGATAACGTGGCAGATTTATACCGTCCTTGTTATCAGTTAATTCAATCAGTAAATAAAGCAGTTTATTATTCATCTGTAACAGAGCAGACAGCGAATTTAAATACATTATTGGGTGAAGCCCGTTTTTTAAGAGCACAGGCTTACTTTTTATTAGTGCAGACGTATGGCGGAGTTCCAATTGTTAACGAACATGTTACAACTCCAGTATTATCTTTTACAAGAAATTCTGCAGAAGAAGTTTATACACAAATAATATCTGATTTAGATTTTGCTTTGGCAAATGTTGGAACTACTGCTTATAGTACAACCGGAAGAGTAAACAAAAGAGCGGTTAATGATTTATTAGCAAAAGTATACCTTACCAGAGGATATGAATCTTATGGTAAAGCCGATGATTTTTCAAAAGCAGCAGCTTATGCCGATGCAGCAATTGGAGGACAGACTCTTGCAATTGCATTCGATCAGTTGTTTAAACCAGGAAATGATTTAAATGCTGAAACGATTTTTTCTGTTCAATATGATAAAGCTTCAACAAGTACAGATCCAACGAAATTAGGAAACAACCAATTTTATTATTTTAGTTCGTATTTAGGAGGTGCAGAAACTGGAGCTCCGTTAAGAAGTTATAATTTATGTCCTACAGATTATGCTTTAGGTTTATATGAAAAAGGTGATGCAAGATGGAACGCTACTTTTATGACAGAAATTGTAGAAGGTCCTGAAACAACAAATGGTGTAACAAAAACAATTTTATACTATCCTTATTACAGAAGTTCAAATCCTGCTTCATTAAAAGTTAGACATTTTTACGAGCCAAAATGGTTTACACCAGCAGATAAAACGGCTTGGATGACAGCAAATGCATCGAGATTATCGGCTACGTTTGTTTATCACCCATGGGGAGAGTATTCTGCAGCACATACATTAATTAAAAACTTAGACTGTTATACTATTCCGGTTAAGAAATTTGATGATCCGGATCCTACTACACCTTCTAGCACAGGTCCAGTTAGTACGAGAGATATTATTGTTTCGAGATTAGGAGAAACGTATTTAATTGCTGCCGAAGCCTATTTAAAAGCAGGTGTGCCTTCAACAGGTTTAGATCGTTTAAACGAAGTAAGAAGAAGAGCAGGAGTTGCTAATGCAACAATCGGTCAATTCAACATCGATTATATTTTAGATGAAAGAGGAAGAGAATTATTAGGAGAATATAAAAGATGGTTTGATTTGAAACGCACCGGAACTTTAGTAGCAAGAGCTTCTGCATATAATTATAAAATTAAAGCAGCAAATTTTGTTGGTGTAGACGGTCAGCTTAAAATTTTAAGACCAATCCCTCAGTCGGCATTGGATTTAAACCAAAATAAAGATTTTCCTCAAAATCCTGGTTATTAGTAATTTGTTAGTTTTTTGAGAACATTTGTTTTTTTGAAGAAGTTAAAAAGGAGTTTGGCCAAAGTGCCGGACTCCTTTCTTAACTAAAAAGTAAATTGATTTTAATGCGAAAAATTGTATTCATTTTGTTATGCTTTTCCTGTGCAGTAAATGCGCAGCATACTTACAGTGTCGACACGTCGTACACCGTAAAAAGCACTTATAATAAATTGATAAAGAAATACCCGGAAATAACAATACCGGAAATTGCCAAAAATGAAAATGTAAACCAGATTAGCGATGTGGTTTATTTTACATCAAAAGACAGAATACTGCATTTGGATGCTTTTGTAAATAATAAGCAAAAACAAAATCTGGCAGTTATCATGATTCATGGCGGCGGATGGCGTTCAGGAAATAAAAATCAGATGAATCTTTTGGCACAGGAAATTGCTTCAAAAGGCTATTCTTGTTTTACAATAGAATATAGGTTGTCGCTCGAAGCAAAATATCCATACGGAGTATATGATGTAAAAAATGCGATTCGTTTTATAAAAGATAATGCAAAGAAATTCAAAGTAGATCCAGACAAAATTGCGGTTTTAGGCTGTTCTTCGGGAGGTCAGATGGCAGCTTTGATTGGCACAACAAATGGAATTTCGGCTTTTGATGATCCGTTAAATAAAAGTAAATCATCATCAAAAGTAAATGCTATTATTAATGTAGACGGCGTATTAGCGTTCAGGCATCCCGAATCATCAGAAGGAGAAATGGCATCGTTTTGGCTTGGAGGTTCTTATGAAGAAAAAGAAGAAAACTGGAAGAATGCATCGGCTTTAAGCCACGCTGATAAAAATACACCTCCAATATTGTTTATAAACAGCAGTATTCCGAGGTTTCATGCAGGAAGAGACGACATGATAAAAATTCTGGATCAATATAAAATTTACAGTGAGGTTCATACAATCGAAAATTCGCCTCACTCATTTTGGTTTTTTCAACCCTGGTTTGACCAGACTATTGATTTTACAACCCATTTTTTAAACAAGATATTTAAATTGCAACACACAAGTCACTATTAATCAAAAAATCCTTTTAATCTGTGGCAAAACAAAATATAAGAATGAACTATAAAAAAACAGTCTTTGCATTTTTCCTGTTGTACAGCATTTTTACTGTAGGTCAGAACAATGAAAATCAAAGTAGAATTGCAGTTTCGGCAAAAGCAAAATGGTCAGAAAAAACAGCTGTAACAATACTGAACAAATATCCAAAAGCCTGGCAGATCGATGGAACTGAGAAACCAAAATGGGATTATAAAATGAGCTTGACTTTGTCTGCTTTTGAAAAATTGTATTTAAAAACGAAAGACAAAAAGTATCTCAATTACATAAAAGAATATGCAGATGAACTAATTGATGCCAATGGAAATATTGCCAAATATGATATTAAAGAATACAATATCGATTATGTAAATCCGGGAAAATTGTTGTTTAATTTATATGATGTAACCAAAGACAATCGCTATTTAACGGTTATCAAACAATTAAAAACGCAGATTGAAAGCCAGCCCAGAACAGCAAGCGGCGGATTCTGGCACAAGCAGATTTATCCTAATCAAATGTGGATTGATGGTTTGTATATGGCAGAACCTTTTTATGCGCAGTATACTGTTAAGTATGAAAATGGTAAAAGTTTAGATGATATTGCAAAACAGTTTGAATTGGTTCATACTTATATAGTAGATAGAAAAACAGGACTGCCTTATCAGGCTTGGGATGAAAGTAAAGAAATTGGATGGGCTGATAAAGAAACAGGAACTTCACCAACAATATGGAGCAGAGGAATTGGCTGGTATATGATGGCCTTGGTTGAAACGCTGGATTATTATCCTAAAAATCATCCAAAACAAAAAGAATTGGTAAGTTATTTGAATGAAATAGCAAAAAACGCAGTTCAGGCACAAAGTCCGTCAGGATTATGGTATCAGGTTGCTGATAAACCGGAATTGCAGGGAAATTATTTAGAATCGTCTGGTTCAGGAATGATTATTTATGTCTTGGCAAAAGGAGCAGATAAAGGATATTTAAACGTTTCGTATAAAAAAACAGCGCAAAAATCTTTTGATGCATTTGTAAAAGAATTTGTCAAAACAAATGAAAATAATGAAATTACAATTTCAAATGTTTCATCTAACGTAGGCTTAGGCGGAAAACCATTCCGCGATGGCACAAACGAATATTATGCTAAAAGCAAAACAAAAGACAACAGTTCGCCGGCATTAGCAGCATTTTTGCTGAGTGCAGTAGAATTAAACAAGTAAAATTGATTTAAGATGATAAAGAAAAGCCATTTTAGTTTTGCCCAAATCATGCTTATAAGTATGATGCTGTTTTCATTGAATGCACTTTTGGCACAATCCTCAAATACCATTTCAAAAGATTTAAAATGGTCAGAGCGAATGGCACTTTCTGTTATCAAACGTGCTCCGCAGGCCTGGCAGGTCGACAATAACGAAAAACCAAAATGGGATTATAAATTAGGTCTTTTGATGACTTCTTTTGAAAAACTGTATCAAAAAACAAATAATCCTGTTTATGCAGATTACATCAAAGCATACGGAGAAACAGTAATTAATCCTTTGGGAGAAATTATGAATTACAAACTTGAAGATTATAATATCGATTATGTAAATCCGGGTAAGTTTTTGTTTGATCTTTATAAAAGAACAAACGACAATCGTTATTTAACAGCATTACAGACTTTAAGAAAGCAATTAGAAACCCATCCAAGAACAAATTCAGGAGGATTTTGGCATAAAAAAATATACCCGTATCAAATGTGGCTTGACGGTTTGTATATGGGAACGCCTTTCTATGCACGCTACACAGTAGAATTTGATAATGGAAAAGATTTAGATGATGTTGCTAAACAATTCGAACAAATACATCTGCATACGCTCGATAAAAATACCGGACTGCTTTTTCATGCCTGGGATGAAAGCAAACAGATGCCGTGGGCGAATAAAGAAACGGGAGTTTCACCCAATTTCTGGTCACGTTCTATTGGCTGGTATATGATGGCTTTGGTTGATGTTTTGGATTACATGCCAAAAGAACATCCAAAAAGAAAAGAACTCATTCAGTATCTAAATGATATTTCAAAAGCTGTGGCAAAATATCAGGACAAATCAGGATTGTGGTATCAGGTTACAGATGCGGGAAATAAAGAAGGAAATTACCTTGAAGCTTCGGGATCTGAAATGTTTGTTTACGCTTTCGCGAAAGGAGTAAACAAAGGATATTTACCGGCAAAGTATAAAAAATTAGCTAAAAAAGGTTTTAATGGCATAACTGAAAAACTAATAAAAGTTGATGCAGACGGTGAAATTCATATTACACAGGTTTGTGCCAGTGCAGGTTTAGGAGGAAATCCATACCGAGACGGTTCTTTTGAATATTATATTAAGGAAAAAATAAAAATAGACAACTCACACGGATTAGGGCCTTTTATTCTGGCCGCATTAGAAGTAGAAAAATAGTAGAATTTAAATATATTTTGAAATGAAAAATAGTAGGAAACACAGTTTTATGTCGGTTTTATTAGTTTGCGTAATGGCTTTAACAGGCTGTAAAGTAACTTCACAAGAAACGGCAAAAAAAGAAATCGTTATTTCGAAAGACATGAAATGGTCAGATAAAATGGCTTTAACTTTAATGAAACGTCATCCAGAAAGCTATATGCTTGATGATGCCAAAAAGCCAAAATGGGATTATGTTCATGCCTTGGTCCTGCATTCAATTGAAGAATTAAACAAGAAAAATC
Source organism: Flavobacterium johnsoniae UW101 (assembly GCF_000016645.1). Lineage (NCBI taxonomy): Bacteria > Pseudomonadati > Bacteroidota > Flavobacteriia > Flavobacteriales > Flavobacteriaceae > Flavobacterium > Flavobacterium johnsoniae. Next base: position 5,131,478 of record NC_009441.1, on the reverse strand, counting down.
CAGATCCGCGTTACAAAGCTTACATAAGAGGTTATGTAGATGAATTAGTGCAGGAAGACGGAACAATTAAAACCTACGAACTAGACAAATACAATATAGATTTAGTGGTTCCGGGACGTCTGCTTTTTGCTATTTATGCGGAAACTAAACAGGATAAATATTTAAAAGCAATGCAGCTGGTTCGCCAGCAGTTAACAGAACAGCCTCGTACTGCGAGCGGCGGTTTCTGGCACAAACAAATCTATCCAAACCAAATGTGGTTAGACGGTTTGTATATGGGAGAACCATTCTATGCAGAATATACTGCGGCATTTGAAAACGGAAAAAGTTTTGATGATATCGCAAAACAATTTGAATTAATTCAGTTGCATGCAACAGATCCAAAAACAGGATTATTATACCACGGATGGGATGAAAGCAAAGCAATGCCGTGGGCAAATAAAGAAACAGGAAATTCTCCAAATTTCTGGTCTAGAGCTTTAGGATGGTATGTAATGGCATTAGTAGATGTTTTAGATTATTTCCCAAAAGATCACCCAAAAAGACCAGAGCTGATAAAATACTTAAACAACGCATCTGCAGCTTTGGCAAAATATCAGGATAAATCTGGATTGTGGTATCAGGTTACAGACAAAGGAGGAGAAAAAGGAAATTACTTAGAAGCTTCAGGATCTGCTATGTTTGCGTATGCTTTTGCAAAAGGAGCAAACAAAGGATATTTACCATCAAAATATAAAAAACTGGCTAATAAAGCGTTTGACGGATTAACAACAGTTTTAATTAAAAAAGTAGACGAAGATGGCGGGATTACTTTAACAAACTGCTGTCAGGTTGCAGGTTTAGGAGGAACTCCATATCGTGATGGTTCTTATGAATATTATGTAAACGAAAGAAAAAAAGATAACGACCCTAAAGCAACTGGTCCTTTTATTTTGGCAGCTTTAGAATTGAATAGATAGTTTATAATTGTTAATTATGAATTATTAATTCTGGATTGTGAGCTTTCATTGTCTTCCTGAGCAAAGTCGAAGGATGGCAGAGTAAGTTCTCAAACTAATTCCAGACGTCTTAATTACACAAACCCGACAGGTTTTAGGACTGTCGGGTTAAATAAAATAATAGTTTAAAAATGAAAAATATAAAAATCGTTATTCTTCTCCTTTCCGTTTTTTCTTTTCAAAAAAATACGGCACAAGCCTGGACACCGGATAATGGAGACGGAACTTACACAAATCCTATTATTCATGCCGATTATTCAGATCCAGATGTTGTAAGGGTTGGAGATGATTTTTATATGACAGCATCTTCTTTTAACTGTATTCCCGGACTGCCGATCCTGCATTCTAAAGATTTGGTAAATTGGAAAATTCTAAGTTATGCACTGCCAAAACAGCCTCCGTTTGATACTTATGATAAAGTACAGCACGGAAATGGCGTTTGGGCACCTTGCATAACCTATCATAACAATGAATTTTATATCTATTATCCAGATCCTGATTTTGGTATTTACATGATAAAATCAAAAAAGGCCGAAGGTCCATGGTCAGAACCTCTTTTAGTAAAAGCAGGAAAAGGACTTATAGATCCGAGTCCGCTTTGGGATGATGACGGAAAAGCCTATTTAGTACATGCATTTGCAGGAAGCCGTGCACAGATTAAAAGTTTAATTGTAGTATGCAGTATGAATGCCGAAGGAACAATTGCGAATAACGATGAAGTTATGGTAATTGACGGACATGACGGCGAAGGCACAATCGAAGGCCCGAAATTCTACAAAAGAAACAATTACTATTATATTTTTGCTCCGGCAGGAGGAGTGCCTACAGGCTGGCAGACGATTTTAAGATCGAAGAATGTTTTTGGTCCTTATGAAAAGAAAAAAGTTTTAGAACAGGGATCAACCAAAATAAACGGCCCGCACCAAGGAGCTTGGGTACAGACACAAACTGGAGAAGACTGGTTTATTCACTTTCAGGATAAAGGCGCTTACGGACGAATTGTGCATTTACAACCTATGAAATGGGAAAAAGACTGGCCGGTTATGGGACAGGATTTTGACAAAAATGGAATAGGTGAACCAGTTACAACTTATAAAAAACCAAATGTTGGCAAAAAATATCCAATTGAAAATCCGGCTGCATCAGATGAATTTAATGAGCCAAAATTAGGATTGCAATGGCAGTGGCAGGCAAATTCTCAAATAAACTGGGGTTTCCCTACAAGTATGGGCTATTTGAATTTGTTTTGCATGACAACTATTAAAGACAGCAGACGAATTTTTGAAGCTCCAAATTTATTATTGCAGAAATTCCCTGCTGAAGAATTTTCGGCGACAGCCAAATTAACTTTTAATACAAGGCTCAACGGAGAATCGACGGGACTAATTATAATGGGATTGGATTATAGTTATTTGTGTTTTAAAAACGATAACGGTAAATTATATCTAAATCAAAAAACGGGAACTTTTAATAAAACGGTTTCAGAAACCGAAACAAAACCGGTTTTGATTTCCAGCAATACAATTTATTTGAAAGTGAAAGTTAAAAAAGGCGGCATCTGCAGTTTCTTTTACAGCTTAGACAATAAAAACTATCAGCCTATTGGAAATGATTTTACTTCAACCGAAGGAAAATGGATTGGTGCTAAAATGGGACTTTTTGCTTTAAGCGAAAAAGTAACAAACGATTCTGGAAATGTGGCCGTTGATTGGTTTAGGGTAACGAAATAAAATTTTAAAATGATTCAGTTAAAAAAAATCATATTACTTTTTAGTATTGCTTTGAGTTTTAGCATCCAGGCACAGAATACATATAAAAACTGGTCGGATATAATTCGTAAAAGTGATGCATCATGGTTTGGCAGTGATGAAGCTAAAAAGATTGCCGAAAATGTACTGCTTTATCAAAGAGATATTGGCGGATGGCCAAAAAACATTCAAATGCAGAATGAACTGACTCCTGCGCAAAAAAAGGATCTGCTTGAAATTAAAAAGACCACAAAGGAAACCACAACAGACAACGGAGCAACGACTCAGGAAATGCTCTTTATGTCTAAAATGTATGCTCAGGTAAAAGACGAGCGATATAAAGAATCATTTTTAAAAGGATTAAATTATTTGCTCGAAGCACAATATGCAAATGGAGGCTGGCCTCAGTTTTATCCATTAAAAAAAGGATATTATACACACATTACTTATAATGATGATTCGATGATCAATATAATGAATGTGATAAAAGCTGTTGCAGACGAAACTGATTATTACAGTATAAAACCTTCAAAAGATATTGTAGAAAAGAGTAAAAAAGCTTTTGACAAAGGAATTGACTGTATTTTAAAAACACAATACAAGCAAAATGGTATTTTAACAGCGTGGTGTGCGCAGCATGATGAAGTTACTTTTGCCCCGGCAAATGCAAGAGCTTTTGAACTGGCGTCCTTAAGCGGTTACGAATCAACAAAAATTGTTTTGCTGTTAATGGCTGTCGAAAAACCTTCACGAGAAATAGTCATCGCTGTAAAAAGTGCTGTTGAATGGTTCGAAAAAACTAAAATTACCAATTTAGAAGAAAAAAGAGTTTTAAACGATGCAGGAAAAGTTGTAGACAAAAAAATGATTCCTGCTGTAAATGCGGGACCAATTTGGGCTCGGTTTATGGATTTAGAAACTAACGAACCTTTTTTCTGTGATCGTGACGGCATTAAAAAGAAGTCAATAGATCAAATTGGCGCCGAAAGACGAAACGGTTATTCATGGTATACAGACGCGCCAAAAGAAGTCTTAAAGAAATTTCCAGACTGGGCAGTTAAAAATGGTACAAAAGTTTCAGCTTCTGAAAAGAAAAATGTCAGTCTAATTACAGTTGCTCAGGATGGATCAGGAGATTTTACTAAAATACAAGATGCAGTGTATGCCTGTCCGGCATTTCCTTATGAGAAAGTCACAATTTATGTGAAAAACGGAGTTTACAATGAAAAAGTCCGAATTCCGGAATGGAATAATAATGTGATTTTAAAAGGCGAAAGCAAAGAGAATACTATCATTACTTTTGATGATAATTTTTCAAAAATCAATTTAGGACGAAACAGTACTTTTTATACATCAACGCTTTTAGTAGAAGGAGATGATTTTTCAGCATCTAACTTAACTCTCAAAAATGCTTCAGGCGATAAAGGACAAGCAATAGCCTTATCTGTTACCGGAACTCGCGCTAAAATTTCCAACTGTACTATTTTAGGAAATCAGGATACCTTATACTTATCAGGAAAAAATGCAAAGCAGTACTTTAAAGACTGCTATATAGAAGGTACAACCGATTTTATCTTTGGAGGTGCTACAGCCTTATTTGAAAATTGTATCATTCACAGTATTAAAAGTTCGTATGTTACAGCAGCTTCAACTCCTGAAGGAGTAGATTTCGGTTTTGTTTTTAAGAACTGTAAACTAACCGCTGAAACTGCAGCAAATGCAGTCTATCTAGGACGACCATGGCGCATTTATGCTAAAACAGCTTTTATAAACTGCGAATTAGGTAAACAAATTAAACCTGAAGGCTGGGAAAACTGGTCAAAACCAGATGCAGAGAAAAATACCTTTTATGCCGAATATAATAACAGCGGAGAAGGATTTCAGCCAAAGAAAAGAGTAACATGGTCACATCAGCTTACCAAAAAGGAAGCCGATAAATATTCAATAGAAAATATCTTAAAAGATACAGTGGCAAATTGGTATTCTAATTAAGGTGCTTAGGTTCTAATATGCTAAGTTACTAAGTATCTGAATTAGACTTAAAAACTTAATATCTTAGAACATCTGTACCTAAAACCTTAGAACCTTAGCATCTCAGAACCTTAGAACCTAAAAAAATGAAATATTTACTTCTATTATTAATTTCCTATGTTTCATTTGCTCAGCAAAATAATTTTCCAAGAGCAAAAGCCGATTCAATAATAAGCAGAATTCAGCCTCCTGTATTTTCTGCTTATCAGGTTAATGTTTTAAAATTAGGAGCAAAAGGAGATTCTATTACAAATAACAAAGCTGTTTTTGATAAAGCAATGGCTTTATGTAAAAAGAAAGGCGGAGGAACTATTATAGTACCAAAAGGAATTTATAAAATAAATGGCCCTATCCATTTTGTAAGCAATGTAAATCTGAAAATTGAAAAAGGAGCCAAGATAAAATTCAGCGACAACCCTCAGGATTATCCTTTAGTATTGACAAGCTGGGAAGGTACAATGCTTTATAATTACAGTCCGTTGATTTATGCAGTTGATTGTACCAATATCGCTATAACAGGAGTAGGAATAATTGACGGCGAGGGAGGAAAAATATGGAAAAGTTTCAAAGCTAAAGAAGGAGCAGGTAAAAACCTGAGCAGGGAAATGAATCATAATAATGTTCCTGTAAGCGACAGAAAGTTTGGAGAAGGTTACTTTTTGCGTCCGCAGATGATCCAGTTTTTAAATTGCAAAAATATATTAGTAGAAAATGTTAGAATTGAAAACTCGCCATTTTGGTGTCTGCACCTTTTAAAATCACAAAACATAACGGTTCGAGGCATCAGTTATAAATCATTAAACTATAATAATGACGGAATTGATCCTGAATATGCAAAAGATGTTTTAATCGAAAATGTGACTTTTGACAATGGCGACGACAATGTGGCTATAAAAGCCGGACGAGATCATGAAGGAAGAGCTAATACTGCATCGCCAAGCGAGAATATCGTAATTAGGAACTGTAACTTTAAAGGACTGCACGGAGTTGTCATTGGCAGTGAAATGTCAGCAGGAGTACAAAATGTGTTTGTTGAAAACTGTAAAACCGCCGGCTATTTAAAAAGAGGAATTTATTTAAAGACCAATGCAGACAGAGGAGGTTACATCAAAAATGTGTTTGTTCAAAATTTACAATTAGATGAAGTCGAAGATTGTCTTTATATAACAGCCAATTATCATGGAGAAGGTGAAGGTTATCAGTCTGATATTTCAAATATCCATTTTTCAAATATTACATGTAATAGAGCATCAGAATCAGGAATTGTCATTCAGGGATTCTCCGATAAAAAAATCAGAAGCATATCCTTAAATAATATAGATATAAAAGAAGCAAAAAATGCCTTGTCAAATGAAAATGCAGAAAATGTAATAATGACTGATGTTTTTATAGGTAAAAGAGCAACTGTGCCAACGGCGGTTTCAAAACATTAAATAAAAAGAATAAAATGAAAAAATCATCTGCTTAATATTATTAATCTCCACAACCTGTTTCGCACAAAAAACAACCTTATATACTATAGGTGACTCCACAATGGCCAATAAGAAAGATCCGGATCGAAATCCAGAACACGGATGGGCTCAAGTATTGCAGTCTTTCTTTAATGATGATATTATAGTAGTAAACAAAGCCGTAAATGGCAGAAGTACCAAAAGCTTTATAAATGAAAAGCGCTGGGACTCTATTTATAAAAAACTGAAAAAAGGAGATTACGTATTTATAGAATTTGGGCATAACGATGAAAAAATAGAAGACTCAACCCGTTATACCAATCCACATACTACATATAGGTATAATTTGATTCGTTTTGTAAAAGAAAGTCGTGAAAAAGGAGCCATTCCGGTTTTGCTTACATCTATTGCCAGACGTAATTTTAATGAAAAAGGAGTTTTAGTTCCTACTCATGGCGATTATCCGCTTGAAACACGTTTAACTGCACAAGAATATAAAGTACCTTTTATAGATTTAGAATACTATACAGAATTGTTAGAACAATCTTATGGTCCGGAAAAATCAAAAAAACTGCATCTTCATTTTAAAGCAGCAGAGAATCCATATTATGATAAAGACAAAGCAGATGATACACATCTTTCTTTAGAAGGGGCAAAAGCAATAGCACAAATTGTAATCAATAGGATTAAAGCGGAAGAAGATCCGTCTCTTTCAAGGCTTAAAAAGGGAATCAAATAGTATCAAACGCTATTACTACTTAAATGTAAAGAGGATTAATACTTCTCGATGCCGATCTATTATATAATATAGACTATAATTAAAGAGAATATATAGATGAAAAATCAATATCATTTGTGGTACTATAAATGGAAAATAGCAGGAATGAAATAATTTCTTACAGCTATTCAAAAAAGTTAAAGATGTAAATCAGCTGTTATGAGTGAGTTAAGAAAAAGTTTTAAAAAAGATTGAAATTATATAAAGAAAAGACTTGTAAATGTAAATAAAGGTGGTACTTTTGCACCCGCAACAGCGAAAAACGTTCACAGAAATACTGACAGGAATAAGAATTAAAAGAGAAGAAATTTTCAAAAAAAAAGATTCGAAAAAGCTTGTGAGATTTGAAAATGCTTTTTACATTTGCACCCCGCAAAACACGGAAGTTCATTGAAAGATTGGAAGAAAAAATAGAAAAAAAGAAACGAAAAAAAAAGTTTCAAATTTTTTTAAATTTTTCTTGCGAGAAACAAAAAGAAGTTTTAGTTTTGCACCCGCTTTGAGAGACAAGCGGAATACAAAGAAATTACGTTCGTAGACATATTGAATTGACAGCCGTTTTAACAGAGATGTTAGAACAAAAGAAATAAGAGTAATAGAATCGAAAGATTCGGAAAGAAACCGATAGATATTCATCGAGATATAATATTAAAATATACGATGAAGAGTTTGATCCTGGCTCAGGATGAACGCTAGCGGCAGGCTTAACACATGCAAGTCGAGGGGTAGAAGTCTTCGGGCTTTGAGACCGGCGCACGGGTGCGTAACGCGTATGCAATCTGCCTTTCACAGAGGGATAGCCCAGAGAAATTTGGATTAATACCTCATAGTATTATAGAGTGGCATCACTTTGTAATTAAAGTCACAACGGTGAAAGATGAGCATGCGTCCCATTAGCTAGTTGGTAAGGTAACGGCTTACCAAGGCCACGATGGGTAGGGGTCCTGAGAGGGAGATCCCCCACACTGGTACTGAGACACGGACCAGACTCCTACGGGAGGCAGCAGTGAGGAATATTGGTCAATGGACGCAAGTCTGAACCAGCCATGCCGCGTGCAGGATGACGGTCCTATGGATTGTAAACTGCTTTTGTACGAGAAGAAACACTCCTATGTATAGGAGCTTGACGGTATCGTAAGAATAAGGATCGGCTAACTCCGTGCCAGCAGCCGCGGTAATACGGAGGATCCAAGCGTTATCCGGAATCATTGGGTTTAAAGGGTCCGTAGGCGGTTTAGTAAGTCAGTGGTGAAAGCCCATCGCTCAACGGTGGAACGGCCATTGATACTGCTGAACTTGAATTACTGGGAAGTAACTAGAATATGTAGTGTAGCGGTGAAATGCTTAGATATTACATGGAATACCAATTGCGAAGGCAGGTTACTACCAGTTTATTGACGCTGATGGACGAAAGCGTGGGGAGCGAACAGGATTAGATACCCTGGTAGTCCACGCCGTAAACGATGGATACTAGCTGTTGGGCGCAAGTTCAGTGGCTAAGCGAAAGTGATAAGTATCCCACCTGGGGAGTACGAACGCAAGTTTGAAACTCAAAGGAATTGACGGGGGCCCGCACAAGCGGTGGAGCATGTGGTTTAATTCGATGATACGCGAGGAACCTTACCAAGGCTTAAATGCAGACTGACCGATTTGGAAACAGATCTTTCGCAAGACAGTTTACAAGGTGCTGCATGGTTGTCGTCAGCTCGTGCCGTGAGGTGTCAGGTTAAGTCCTATAACGAGCGCAACCCCTGTTGTTAGTTGCCAGCGAGTAGTGTCGGGAACTCTAACAAGACTGCCAGTGCAAACTGTGAGGAAGGTGGGGATGACGTCAAATCATCACGGCCCTTACGCCTTGGGCTACACACGTGCTACAATGGCCGGTACAGAGAGCAGCCACTGGGTGACCAGGAGCGAATCTATAAAGCCGGTCACAGTTCGGATCGGAGTCTGCAACTCGACTCCGTGAAGCTGGAATCGCTAGTAATCGGATATCAGCCATGATCCGGTGAATACGTTCCCGGGCCTTGTACACACCGCCCGTCAAGCCATGGAAGCTGGGGGTGCCTGAAGTCGGTGACCGCAAGGAGCTGCCTAGGGTAAAACTGGTAACTAGGGCTAAGTCGTAACAAGGTAGCCGTACCGGAAGGTGCGGCTGGAACACCTCCTTTCTAGAGCCTGAGTGTTAGCAGTAATGCACGCTTAGGAAAAATGATGAAATTTAAAGGTTTTGAATTTTAGATTGTATTACTCTTGCTGTTAATTTAAAAAAAATGATAAAAATTAAGTAAAACAGAGTCTCGTAGCTCAGCTGGTTAGAGTACTACACTGATAATGTAGGGGTCGGCAGTTCGAGTCTGCCCGGGACTACTTTTTAAGAATTGACAATTAATACTTGTTAATTGATAATTAAAAAGACTGAAAAGCTTAAAAAGAAGGAAATTCTAGAGTTGAAAGATTACGAATTACAAATAATTCCTAATTCATAATTCACAATTCATAATTAGATTGGGGGATTAGCTCAGCTGGCTAGAGCGCCTGCCTTGCACGCAGGAGGTCAACGGTTCGACTCCGTTATTCTCCACGATTTTAGTCATAAAGATTAAAGTCATAAAGTCCAAAGTGATTCACTTGACGACTTTTGACTTTTGACTAGATAAAGTTCATTGACATATTGAGATAAGAAAATAATAAGAAAGTAGAAAGCGTTTTTTACAATTTTATTGTAAAAAACAAAAAAAACGGTCTTGTTTTAAGTAACAAGATTGGTACAATAAGCAAAATAAGGGCGTATGGGGAATGCCTAGGCTCTCAGAGGCGATGAAGGACGTGATAAGCTGCGAAAAGCTGCGGGGACTGGCACACACAGATTGATCCGCAGATATCCGAATGGGGCAACCCGCTATATTGAAGATATAGCACACCGATAGGTGGGCAAACCCGCTGAACTGAAACATCTAAGTAGGCGGAGGAGAAGAAAACAAAAGTGATTCCGTAAGTAGTGGCGAGCGAACGCGGATTAGCCCAAACCAGTGCTGTTACGGCAGTGCTGGGGTTGTAGGACCACGACATTTTATGCATGCAGAACCGGAAGTTACTGGAAAGTGACGCCAAAGAGGGTGATAGCCCCGTATGGGTAATAAATGTAATAGATAGTGGTATCCTGAGTAGGGCGGGGCACGTGAAACCCTGTCTGAATTCGGCGGGACCATCCGCTAAGGCTAAATACTCCTGAGAGACCGATAGTGAACCAGTACCGTGAGGGAAAGGTGAAAAGAACCGTGAATAACGGAGTGAAATAGATCCTGAAACCATACGCTTACAAGCGGTCGGAGCCCTTTCGTGGGGTGACGGCGTGCCTTTTGCATAATGAGCCTACGAGTTAACGCTGCTGGCAAGGATAAGTACTTCAGGTATGGATCCGCAGCGAAAGCGAGTCTGAATAGGGCGCTTTAGTCAGTAGTGTTAGACGCGAAACCGTGTGATCTACCCATGGGCAGGTTGAAGCTGTGGTAACACACAGTGGAGGACCGAACCGGTTGACGTTGAAAAGTCTTCGGATGACCTGTGGGTAGGGGTGAAAGGCCAATCAAACTCGGAAATAGCTCGTACTCCCCGAAATGCATTTAGGTGCAGCGTTAGTTATAAAGTTATACAGAGGTAGAGCTACTGATTGGATGCGGGGGCTTCACCGCCTACCAATTCCTGACAAACTCCGAATGCTGTATAATGTTCACTAACAGTGAGGGCTTGGGTGCTAAGGTCCAAGTCCGAGAGGGAAAGAACCCAGACCATCAGCTAAGGTCCCCAAATATATGCTAAGTTGAAAGAACGAGGTTTGTCTGCCCAGACAGCTAGGATGTTGGCTTGGAAGCAGCCATTCATTTAAAGAGTGCGTAACAGCTCACTAGTCGAGCGGACGAGCATGGATAATAATCGGGCATAAGCATATTACCGAAGCTATGGATTTGCAAGTAATTGCAAGTGGTAGGGGAGCATTCTAACAGGGTTGAAGGTTTTTCGTAAGGAGGGCTGGACTGGTTAGAAAAGAAAATGTAGGCATAAGTAACGATAATGCGGGCGAGAAACCCGCACACCAAAAAACTAAGGTTTCCACAGCTATGCTAATCAGCTGTGGGTTAGTCTGGTCCTAAGGCGAACCCGAAAGGGACAGTCGATGGCTAACGGGTTAATATTCCCGTACTACTAATTACTGTGATGGGGTGACGGAGTGATGAAAGCGCCGCGAACTGACGGAATAGTTCGTTGAAGTACCTAGCTATAGGTCCTGTAGTAAAATGCGCAGGAACTGGTGAAATACGATAGTACTCGGAGTCTTCGGACAAAGAGATAGTGCGCCTAAGGGCTTCCAAGAAAAACCTCTAAACTTCAGGTAATTAGTACCAGTACCGTAAACCGACACAGGTAGTTGAGGAGAGAATCCTAAGGTGCTCGAGAGATTCATGGCTAAGGAATTAGGCAAAATAGACCTGTAACTTCGGGAGAAAGGTCGCCCTGAGCAATCAGGGCCGCAGTGAAGAGGTCCAGGCGACTGTTTATCAAAAACACAGGGCTCTGCAAAATCGTAAGATGAAGTATAGGGCCTGACACCTGCCCGGTGCTGGAAGGTTAAGAGGAGATGTTATCTTCGGAGAAGCATTGAATTGAAGCCCCAGTAAACGGCGGCCGTAACTATAACGGTCCTAAGGTAGCGAAATTCCTTGTCGGGTAAGTTCCGACCTGCACGAATGGTGTAACGATCTGGACACTGTCTCAGCCATGAGCTCGGTGAAATTGTAGTAACGGTGAAGATGCCGTTTACCCGCAGTGGGACGAAAAGACCCTGTGCACCTTTACTATAGCTTAGTATTGACCTTGGATAAATGATGTGTAGGATAGGTTGGAGACTATGAAGCGGCGTCGCCAGGCGTTGTGGAGTCATTGTTGAAATACAACCCTTTGTTTATCTGAGGCCTAACCCCGCTATGCGGGGGACAGTGCTTGGTGGGTAGTTTGACTGGGGTGGTCGCCTCCAAAAGAGTAACGGAGGCTTCTAAAGGTTCCCTCAGTACGCTTGGTAACCGTGCGTAGAGTGCAATGGCATAAGGGAGCTTGACTGAGAGACATACAGGTCGATCAGGTACGAAAGTAGAGCATAGTGATCCGGTGGTTCCGCATGGAAGGGCCATCGCTCAAAGGATAAAAGGTACGCCGGGGATAACAGGCTGATCTCCCCCAAGAGCTCATATCGACGGGGGGGTTTGGCACCTCGATGTCGGCTCGTCACATCCTGGGGCTGGAGAAGGTCCCAAGGGTTGGGCTGTTCGCCCATTAAAGTGGCACGCGAGCTGGGTTCAGAACGTCGTGAGACAGTTCGGTCTCTATCTACTGCGGGCGTTAGAAATTTGAGTGGATCTGATTCTAGTACGAGAGGACCGAATTGGACTAACCTCTAGTGTATCTGTTGTCCCGCCAGGGGCACCGCAGAGTAGCTACGTTGGGAAGGGATAAGCGCTGAAAGCATATAAGCGCGAAACCCACCACAAGATGAGATTTCTTTTAAGGATCGTGGAAGATGACCACGTTGATAGGCTATAGATGTAAAGGCAGTAATGTCATAGTCGAGTAGTACTAATAATCCGTAAGCTTATGTACACCCTTTTCCCGGGCCGAAAGGCCCGGGAGGAAACTTTCTAAAACAAAAACTTACTTTTCTTTATCTCAGTATGTTAAAATATTGTTTAATTGATAATTAACAATTTATAATTGATAATTAATAATTAAAAGCTGCTAGCAGCGAATGACCTTAAGGTGGTTATTGCGGCGGGGCTCACCTCTTCCCATCCCGAACAGAGAAGTTAAGCCCGCTTGCGCAGATGGTACTGCAGTTTTGTGGGAGAGTATGTCGTCGCCTTTCTTTTAAGAATCCTCATCATTTATTTGATGAGGATTTTTTGCTTTTGTAAAGTTTGGATTTTCTTTTTATTTCTTCTGATTTTGTGGTTTATAATCTATTAAACCGTTTTAAAATTTCTATTTATTCATTTGTTTTTAGTCTGATAATAAATCTGTTTCCAATTTTATATTTGAGAAATACATTTTTTTGAAGAGATGTCAGAATATGCAACTGAAATTGGGTTAAAACATTCTTTTGAAGAAGAATCTGCTTGTAGGTATTATTTTTTCTCGATAAATCTATGCAGTATATGAAAACTCCTTCTTCAGAATCTGCTGGTGTTTTAAACGCAATTGGCAACTGTTATTTTAGAAACAAAGATTTAGCAAATGCCATGCATTATTTAAATAAATCTGAAGCAATGGCTTTAAAAGTTGGCGACAGTGCAAGATATGCAAAAATTTTAGGTGATAAAGCACTCATTTACGAAGAAAAAGGAAATCTAAAAGATGCCGTACATTTATTAAAACAAGATATTTTTTACTCTCAAAAATTTAAAATTGATAAGAATGAGATGTATGCTTCTATATTATTGGCTAAAATTCTTTTAAAACTAAAAGATACCGATAAGGTTGAAGAAATATTAGACAGGGCCGGAAATATTGCGAGTTCAAAATCTTACTACAGAAGTTCTTTAAAAGAAGTAATTGAATTAAAACTTAGTATTTTAAATGGTAGAAATCCAGAAAAAGAGCTTTTGTTAAGACGTCAGCTTAAACAAATTGATGAATATCTTCTTAGTACAAACGGCAATACCGTATTGCAAAGATCGCATTGGCTTATTCAGAAGAAGAAATATGAAAATGATACTAATAAAATCCGGCTGGAATTAGAGCAGGGAGAAAGAATGAAAAAGATTTATATTCTAATTTTAATCTTAACCATTTCATTAAGTATTGTTTTGTACCATTCTTTAAATAAAAAATTAAAAGCAAAAAGAATAAAACTTGAAAATGACAGGCTGCTTTTTGAACAAAAGCTTAACGATGCCAGTTCAGATATAGATGCGTATACAGAATATCTTGAAAATAAAAATAAACAGATTTCTATTTTAGAAAATGAGCTTGAAGTAATTAAAACTACAACTTCCAGACATTTAAATGACGAGAAAAGGAAACTTCAGGAAATGTTAAGCACTCATTTAATGACAGATGAAAATTGGAATGCATTTAAACGAGAGTTTATAAACCAGCATACCGATTTTTATAATGCGATAATGGAAAATTTTCCTGAACTAAAAGAATCCAATCTTAAAATAATAATGCTTCAAAAATTAGATTTTAATAATTATGAAATGTCTAATCTATTGGGTGTTACAATCGATGCTGTCAAAAAAAGCAAACAGCGGTTAAAGAAAAAATTAGGGGATAAGTACGATCTGTTGTTTGAAATTATAGATTATAAATAGCCTGCTGTTCATTGCAAATCTTATTTTAATGCACATAGTTTACGAGAAAAATCGTAACTTTTGTTTTTAAAAAGATTCTTGATTTTAAATATTTATTTTATGATAACATCCATAAATCCCTATACATCTGAGAAAGTTTTCGAAATAAGAGAATTTAATGACGATGAAATTCAAAAAGCACTGGATAAAGCAGACGAACAGTACAAATCATGGAAAGAAACATCTTTTGCCGAGAGAGCAGCCTTGATGAAATCTCTTGGAGATGAACTGAGAAAAAATGTAGAAAATTATGCAGCGGTGATTACCTTAGAAATGGGTAAACCAATTTCTGAATCTGCTGCAGAAATTGAAAAATGTGCCAAGCTGTGTGATTATTATGCTGAAAATGCAGAAAAACATCTTGCAGATAAAGAAATTGAAACCGAAGCTTACAGAAGTTATGTTAAGTATGAGCCAATTGGTGTTGTACTGGCAATTATGCCGTGGAATTATCCATTCTGGCAGGTTTTTCGTTTTGCGGTGCCGGGATTAATGGCAGGTAATACGGCAGTTCTAAAACATGCCAGTAATGTGATGAACAGTGCCCAGAATATTGAAGATATCTTTAAAAAGTCCGGATTTCCACAGGGATGTTTTACAAACCTGCCTGTTTCAAGCGCAGTAGTAGAGAAAATTATCAAAAATCCTATAGTGAAGGCCGTTACCCTGACTGGAAGTGAAAAAGCAGGCAGATCTGTGGCTGCCGCTGCGGGAAGCGAAATCAAGAAAACAGTATTAGAACTGGGAGGAAGCAATGCCTTGATCGTATTTGCAGACTGCAACATGAATGAAACAGTAAAAAGCTGCGTTTTATCACGGTTCCAAAATGCGGGACAAAGCTGTATTGCCGGTAAACGACTTTTGGTAGAAGCTGGTATTGTCAATGAATTTACAGCAGCTTTTATAGAACAGGTAAAACAGCTTAAACAGGGAGATCCTATGGATAAGCAGACTTCGATCGCCACTATGGCAAGAGTTGATCTTGCAGAAGAACTGGAAGGACAATTAAAAAAATCTGTTGAAATGGGAGCCAAAATACTTTTGGGAGGTAAAAGAGAGAATGCCTCTTTTGAACCGACAGTTTTAGATAACGTAACGCCCGATATGCCTTTATTTCAAGAAGAAACATTTGGTCCGGTTATCGGAATTACTACTTTTGATACTGATCAACAGGCAGTTGATCTTGCCAATGAAAGCTCTTTTGGGTTAGGATTATCTCTTTACACAGAAGACCTTGACAGGGCTTATAAGCTCATTCCAAAATTTGATGACGGGGCAGTATTTGTAAACGAGATTGTTAAAAGCGATCAAAGACTTCCGTTTGGAGGAACAAAAAACTCAGGATATGGACGTGAACTATCAGTTGATGGGATACAGGAATTTGTAAACAAAAAAACGGTTTATATTAAAAAATATTGATTCATTGTTGCTCAGGCGGTATATGCAGGTTTTAGGAAACAGACCAGAAATTCAGTAAAAAAATAATTACAGTTCTTTTATAATTTCCTCAATATTGCAGTGCAGGATATCAAGATTGTCAGCAGTTTCGGCAGTGAATTCTTTTTTGCGGGCCTGATCTTCGATAGAGGTGAGGGTCTGGCTTAAGTTCTCCAGCAGGAAAAGATGCAGCCATACCTGAAGCTGTTCTGCGGTTTGCAGTACAGATCTGAAATCTTTACGATAAACAGCCTGCTGTAATTCTTTTAGTTCTACAGGAGCCTTCTGGATAAACTGGGAGGTAACTTCTTTTTTCCACCCAGGTTTTATACGGTCAGTTTTTTCAATTGCAGATAAATCTGCTTTAGAAGGAATCAAAGGGCGGCGATCCTTTTTCAAAGCTTGCTTAATGGCTTCAAGAAGTTCATGCTGTTTAAAGGGTTTTGGCACATAACCGTCCATTCCGGCATTCAGACAACGATGATGCTCGTCAGCAAGAGAATGGGCTGTCATGGCTATAATAGGAATTTCATTTTTGAGCTCACTGCGAATGTAATGCGTAGTTTGATAACCGTCTCTTGCAGGCATCTGAAGATCCATTAATACCAGATCATATTGGTTTTCTGAAAGAAGTTTTATACCCTGATCTCCATTTTCTGCAATATCAATCTCAAATCCAAACCCTTCAATAACGTTTTGTGCCAGTTTCTGATTTAAGCGGTTGTCTTCAAGAAGCAATATTTTAAGCCTGCCCAGATCATTTACCGGAAGCAGTTTAGGATTTTCTTTTACATTGGCTGGTTTTTTATACGTCGTTGTGAAAAAAAATTCCGATCCTGCGCCTTCACGGCTTTTAACTTGTATTTTTGAATCGTGCAGTTTTACCAGCTCTTTAACAATACTCAATCCCAGACCAGTGCCTCCAAATTTTCTTGTAGTGTCTTCCTGACCCTGTGTAAATCGTTCAAATATAGATTCAAGATGCTCCTTCGGAATACCTATTCCGGTATCTTTAACAGAAAACCGAATGGTATAAGAATCCTCTGTTTCTCCTTTATTTTTCACGGAAATGGTCACTTCACCTTCATTTGTAAATTTAAGAGCATTTCCTGCCAGATTTACCATTATCTGATTCAGTCTTCCCTGATCGCCTGTAATAACATCAGGAAGTTCGGCATCCAAAAACAAGTTAAATTCAACACCGTCAGCAGTTTTTACTTTTAGAAGATCGTAGACATGGCGGAGTGATTTTTTTAAATTAAAGGGCTGTTTTTCCAGAGAAAGTCCTCCGGATTCAATTTTAGATAAATCCAGTATATCATTCACTATGAGTAAAAGATTTTCCCCGGCTGTCTGAACATCCTGTATAAAAGCCTGCTGTTGTTTATCGAGCGGTGTTCCGGACAAAAGTTCAGTAAAACCGATAATAGCATTTAGAGGTGTCCTGATTTCATGGCTCATATTAGCCAAAAAAGATTCTTTTGCCAGTACAGCACTTTCGGCAATTTTTTTTTGTCTGAGAAGTTCGTTGTTTTTTATCCCAAGTTCAAGTGTTGTAATAACATGGCGTGCTACGATATGAAGCGCCCTTTTTTGATTTTCATTGAGTGAGCGCGGCTCGTGATCTGCAGCACATAAAACCCCGACTGCGTGACCATCTGGCGTAATAAGCGGCATTCCGGCATAAAACCGTATTTTTAAACCTCCTTTTACATCAGGATCATCTTTAAAACGTTCGTTGAGCAGTGTGTCTTGAATTTCTACCAGAGAAGAATCCATGATAGTGTAACGGCTGAAAGTAATTTCACGCGGCACTATGGAAAAGCCAAGACCAATTTCAGATTTGAACCACTGGCGGTTTTCGTCAATAAAAGCAATGTAGGCAATTGGTACACCACAGATATAGGATACCAGGGAAGTTGCATCATCAAATGCATATCCCGGAAGAGCTTCCAGCATATTACTGTAACGCTTTAGAATATCCAGGCGTTCAGATTCATTATAAGGCATGGACAAAGGGATTTCTCATGACAGATAAATTAAGTCTTAAATTTACGAATATTCTATTTTTAACAGTTATATATTTATGCGGTATTTCTTATATAATTCACAGATAAACAATATATAAAAATTTCTCAAAGTGCTTAAAAAATAGCAATTTTTCCTGTCTGCACTTTACCTGAACCCGTAATTATTTTGTAGATATAAATTCCTGAGGCAGTATTTAAAGTAATGCTATTAGTTAAGGAAATGAGAGGTGAAGTAATCGTATTTTGTCCGCTGATAGTGTAGAGATAGAAAACAGCATTTTGTTCTTTTGGGGCTTCGATAAATAATTCTTCATTTTTGCCTATAAGCGTAGGATGGATAAAAAAGAAATCACTATCTCTATAATCAGCATCAAGAATTGAGGAGCTTATTACATTGTTATTTTCTAAAATTAAATTTATCTTATATTGATTTCTGCCCTTAGCAGGTTCAGTATCTAAAAAATAAAATGTTTTGGAATTGACATCACTTATTGTACTGATAATACTCTGAACATTATTAATTATTTTGACCAGCTCAATTCTTTTGATATTGTACAAGCTGAAAAGACCGGCATCAATCTTTACTTTATCTTCCTGATAAATTTCGGCAGAAGCCAGTTCAAAATAACAATTTGAATTTTGGGCATATTGTAGTGCTGACTCGCTTTTAATTCCTTCACTGTTGTCAAACACAGGAGTTACAGTATAAATATTTCCATCTGTATAAGTATAATCTGCGGCTGTTATTTGTTCTTTAAATTCAAAACCATCTCCTTGAAGCTGATAAATATTAAAAGAAGCAATACCGGCGGGCTTGTCCCAATTAATTTCAGTTGTGCCGTCACAAACTAAGCTGGTACGGATATTTAAATCATAAGAAATAATAAAATCATCCGATATATAAGCAGTATCATTGATAGTCATTTTTAATTTTGCTTTTGAAAATCTTTTTTCAGAAGGCGTATAGGTTAATTGTTCGGAATCCAGATTGATGCCGTCTGCAATAATTTCCCAGTTCTGTCCATTATCATAACTAATAGATAATTTTCCTGAGCTGCCCGAAAAAGAAGAATCCCATTTAAAGGGTGAAATCGTTTTACCATCATAAGGGAAATTATCATTAGCAGCGGGATAATTCCACTGAAATTGATTTTCCAGTTCATATTCATAAGCAATGCTGTATATCTGGGAAGTATTTGAAATATATGAACCCGTGATATTGATCGTACAGGATCCCGATACGGGATTTTCAATAGTAACCTGTTCAATATTGTTAAGTTTGTCTTTTCCTCTCTGTGCTTGCTGCTCAGGAATATTAGGATTAAGAACCCAAGGCAGAAAAACAGAGTTGTCAGCCGTAATAACTTCAAGGTCTAAATCATTTACCAAACTTATATTACTGTTAATTGCAGCCGGCAGATCATTCCAGACTAAGGTGATTTTTAAGTTTTTTGCATTTTCAGGAACATTAATCGTATGTGCGTTAGTTTGGGCAGAGGTCAGACTGTCGGATATAATTCTGTTCTCGCTGATGGTTTTCAGGCATTTATCAGCATTGATATTGCCATAACCATAAGTAAAATCAGGACCTGTACTGCCTAAATCTTTGGCGCTGTTAATCAAAATTGCTTTTGTTGCGGCATTAGAGAGAGTCTTGTTGTGTATGTTTTTATAATGTTGTTTCATCAGAGTTATAATTCCTGTAGCCAATGCGGTTGAATTTGAAGTTCCCTGAGTACTGAACGCGACCAGTTCTGGTTTTATCCGGCCGTCATACGCGGGACCTTTTGAAGAAAAAGGCATAATTACTTCGTTTTGGTCAACACAGCCCATAACAATACTATTTTTAGACTGCTTAAAATTACCAGTAATAGATTTATAACCTTCAAGACCAGTATTTCCAGATGAGAAACAATGCGTTAAATCTGTATTTAAAAATAATTGATCGTCATAAGCACTAGCGAGCGAGCCGTAAAAATTCTCAATTATTGTCCCGTAGGAATGATTTGAAGTCGTGGCTCCTTGTAAAGTCTCAATTTCATCAGGATAAATATTCATAAAATCAGATGAGACGAGTCTGGCTTTTTGAGCGACACCTTTTCCTAATACAGAACTATTTCCTAAACCGCACACTATAGTAGCCATGGCCGTTGCATGGTTCGATACCACAGCAGATTGTGTTGTAGAAGCAATATGCTTGTTCAAAATATCGACATCATTAACATCAAAAAAATCATCTTTAATTACTGCGGTTTGATCTTCACCTCTTAAAAGAGGAAAATCAGTATGGGCTTTATTGATATAATTAATACTAAAATTTTGATCGGTTATTTTAGATTCGGTTTTCGCTAAAAGCGATTCCTGCGAAATAGAAGAGACACTGCTCAGGGCAGCAACCTGATCCATAATTTTTTTAGAATCACTTTTTATCAATACAAGATGATCATTAAGTATTTTAATGTCTGTAATGTCGAGTGATTTCAGGTCGTAAATTAAATTTTGAAGAGAATCAGCAGCTATTATATACGGTTTGTCTTCGTTGTGATTTGAAAAATTAGAAGGCAGTTTCCATAAATTATTAACCGGGAGCATCTTTTGTAAAGACTTGCCAGATCTGGACTTTTGGTTTTCAACAATACAAAAAGTACTGTCAAGTTTTTTTACAATTTTATAATGGTTGAGGTATGCATTCTCTAAAGACGTAAAATAATATTTTTCAAATTTTATATCATTTTCCTTTTTCATGTATTGTTTCCATTTATCAGAGCTTTGCGAGAGACTGATTGTGGTGATCATAAAAATGAAAAAAGTAATTGTGGTCTTCATTTACTGTAGATGTTAAGGTGTCTGCAGATTTTAGTACCTCTTAATTATGATCAAGCAAGGGATAATTATTTTTGTTTGAAATAT
This sequence comes from Flavobacterium johnsoniae UW101, assembly GCF_000016645.1. Taxonomy (NCBI): domain Bacteria; kingdom Pseudomonadati; phylum Bacteroidota; class Flavobacteriia; order Flavobacteriales; family Flavobacteriaceae; genus Flavobacterium; species Flavobacterium johnsoniae. The sequence goes on along the minus strand of NC_009441.1, from coordinate 5,110,692 downwards.
GCTGCAGATAAATCAAAGTTATTAAAATATTTGTACAAATTTTATTATTTTTTTCTTATCTGACCTTTCAAATTTATTGAAATACGATTTTCTTAGAAGGGTGTAATTAGATTTTTGAATAGGATTAATGACTGCAAAATGTGTTTTTAGCCTCCCACAGAACACAAACAAAAATTTTAAAAATCCTTTTGTGTTTAATGCATTGATTTACATTATTCTAGTAAATAAAAGGGCTGACACCATTATTAAGACAATTAAGGTTAAATATCTGATTTGTAATATTATAACAAAAAGTGTTAATTTTGTTATATTTCATTTTTATAAGTATTTTAAGATTAAAATATATATAAATTTGATAATAAATATTACAATATTTTGTAAAAGAACCCCTGTCTATCAATTTATTTAACAAACTAAAGAAATTATTATGAAAAAAATTAAATCAATCCTGATTCTGTCATTTACAGCATTAGTACTATTGTCTTGTAACAAAGAAGATGAGACTGTATCATCTGGTCAAGAGTCTTTAAAAGTAACACCAGAGGTGTTGGAAAAACTTAAATCACTTTCTTTGAACACCTCAGATGTGCAGGTGATCCAAAATACTAGTTTAGAAGGTGCTGTTGAAGACGCGTTCCTTGTAGAAGGGGATATTATCATCACGCAGGCACAATTAAACAAAATGGATCTTCACGGAGGTATTACAACAGAACAATACCGTACTACTAATTTAGTATCTGCTCCAAGAACGATCAAAGTTGTTGGTTTATCAGGAACTGGTACAACAGCCCTGACTACCAATATGCGTAACGGACTGCAGGCTGCTATAAACAGATACAATAATTTAGGATTATCTATAAACTTTACTTTGACTTTTAGTTCAAGTACTTCAGGCGCAAACATTGTAGTGCGGAGACAAACCGGATCTGCCGGCGGAGTAGCTGGTTTCCCTTCAGGAGGAAATCCATATAATTCAGTTACCTTATATTCAGGATTAGATTCTTATTCAACAAATGTAAACGCACACGTTGCGGCACATGAAATAGGACATTGTATTGGTCTGCGTCATACAGACTGGTTCAGCCGTCAAAGCTGCGGGCAGAATTCAAATGAAGGAACTGCTGGTGTAGGAGCAATTCTTATTCCGGGAACACCTTCTGGATATGATGCTACTTCTTACATGAGAGCGTGTTTCGGTTCAAACGAAACCGGTGCTTTCAATGCTAATGATATTACAGCATTGAACTATTTATATTAAAAACTAAACTATAGGGGTATCTTGCAAAATAGAAGAGGCTGTTTCATAATTTATGAAACAGCCTTTTTTATTGGATATATTTTGACTCGTTTATCCAGTTTTTTAATAGAAAAAATTAGGTATAAATACGTTGTGGTGTATTTAGCTAAAAATAATATATTTGAATTGTAAGTTGTTGTAAATCAATAATTACTGAGTAGTTGTAAATGTTAGTTAGAAATAAATAATCTGGAGGATCAGTCCAGTGAAAAAATTCCAGAAATTCAAATACTAAAAATTAATCTAAGCTATGAAAACAGATCTAGAATTAATTAAAAAAGATATCGGAGCAGAAAAACTGGGAACAAATCTGTTATCAGTTTCAGAACGGCTGGATAAACTGTCAGATAAAAGATTTTCAGATGTAATTTCTAAAGACGAAAATGGACGTATCCTGCAATGGATCAATTTTGTACAAGAAGGAGGCGGAACACTCGGTATTTCATTAGTGGGTTACGCTTTTGTGCTAGAATATGTCGGCATACGGTTTCTTAGAATTGCAGGAACCAGCGCAGGAGCCATTAATACCTTATTTCTTGCTGCAATGGGCAGTAAAGATGAACCTAAATCAGCGGAGTTATATGATATGATGATGGATGATAAGCGGTTCTCTCTCAAAAGTTTTGTTGATGCCAAATTGGGAATTGTAAAAAAAATAATTTTTTCTTTCACCAGCGGTTCGAATTTTTTGAAAAATTTAGCTTGGTTTTATGGAATTATCGCGCTGCTCGCTTTAATTATTCTGCCGATTTTTATGGCGATTGGATTTTCTCTAAAAATTGCATATTTCGTTTTTTTAGCGGTTTTTTTGTTTATCACCGTAAGAGTAATAATGTTGTTATATAGATTTCACAAATACAATTACGGCATTAATCCCGGTAAAAGTTTTGAGGAATTTTTAAAGAAGGAATTAGAAATTTTCGGAATCAAAAATCTAAAAGATTTAAAATCAAAATCAGAAGGTGATTTTATACTAAATGATAAAATTTTCATGAGTACAAAAGGTGCCAGAGTGGAGTCACTCGATAATCTTTCCAGTCTTAAAAATACGGTATCAGATAAAAAATGGTATTCGGACATCTACGATGAGGTGCTTAAAAAAACAGATCATAATAAGTCTTTTGAACCTAATGATTCAAATTTTAATCAAAACCCGCCTAATTTGTATCTTATAAGGGAAGAAGACTCTCAGGATTACAATGCTTTAACCAATAAAGAGAAAGCACATCAGAAAGAAAGCATTGATAAAATTGGTTTTGACTATTCTTTTGTGACAACAGATATTGCCAATCAATGCAAAATTGTACTGCCTAAAGACGAAAAACTGTACAAGTTTGATCCTGAGGGCAGCCCCGCTGTATTTGTAAGAGCTTCTATGGCAATACCTGTGTTTTTTGAACCGAAAAAAATTGCCGTAAATAATACCAGTGACTGGCTGAAAACAAAAGGATTTATTAATCTCTCTACCGAAAGTATTTTTATTGACGGAGGTTCACTTTCTAATTTCCCTATTAATTTATTTCATAACAGTCATATAACAGAGGCCAGGGTGCCTATTTTTGGAGCGCGCATACAAGATGAGAAGCCTGTTGAAAATAAAAAGCTGCGCCTTACCTTTGCAAGTTACGCTTTCAGTATTCTCAATACACTGCGAAATAACGAAGATTCATCATTTTTGGCAATTAATCCGTTTTATAAAAAATTCAGCATTGCCGAAATAAACACGTATGATACAAAAATAAGCTGGCTGAATTTTGCACTGACTAAAAATGAAAAAAGAAAATTATTCTTAGCAGGTGTAGAAGCAGCATTAGTTTTTTTGGAGCAGTTTAACTGGGAAGTGTATAAAGAGGAACGAAAAAAAACATTGTAACCCTGTATTTTCCAATGCTGTTGGTCTGCCATAAATTTAAAAACAAATATTCTGCATTATTGAATTTTAATTATGGCTTAAATTGTAATTAAAATACCGTTTAGAGGTTGTTGAAAAAATACAGTATTTTGAAATTTGCAGCTGTAAACATCGGGCTGGTTGTGAAATTCTCGGCTAAGATTTTTTACATTTTTACGTATATCCTTTAAAAGAGAAAGTTTTTAACTTTCTCTTTTTTTGTTTACAGGGCTGACAAACGAACCCCTCTTTTAAAAAATATAGAACAATTTCTTTATTCTTTCAATTCTATATCGTAATATTGCAATATAAAAATATAACAATGGGAGCAACAAAAACAGATCACTTTACAGAAAGCCAAAATGAACTGGCAGTTTTGGCCAAAGCTTTAGGGCATCCTGCCCGTATTGCTATAATGGAATATTTATTAAAAGCAGATGCCTGCATTTGCGGTGATATTGTAAATGAGCTTCCGCTTTCACAGCCTACAGTATCCCAGCATCTTAAAGAATTGAAAAATGCCGGACTTATTAAAGGCAGTATTGAAGGAAATTCTATTTGTTATTGTATTAACGAACCGGGTTTAGAAAAAATAAAAAGCTTTTTTGAGCATATTTCGGCTCATCTGGCTAAGAAAAGAAACGAATGTTGTTAACTAAAAAGAAAGTGTTATGAAACTATCAGAAATTAAAGAGATACTAAAAACTGTCGAAACAGTAAATTTTGAACTGCCAAACGGAAATTTTGTTCCAGAATATTTTCATGTAACCGAAGTAGGTTTAATTACCAAAAACTTTATTGACTGCGGTGGTACGGTAAGAAAAGAAACAATGGTAAATTTTCAGCTTTGGAATGCCAACGATTATGAACACAGACTGAAACCGCAAAAACTGATTCACATTATCGAACTTTCTCAAAATGTTTTAGGCATTGAAGATCATGAAATAGAAGTTGAATATCAGGATACTACTATAGGTAAATACGATTTAGATTTTAACGGTAAAAATTTCATTTTATTAAACAAGCAGACGGCTTGTCTGGCTCAGGAACAATGCGGTATTCCTTCTGAGAAACCCAAAATAAAATTGACACAGCTTCATACAGATAATTCAAATTCATGTACTCCGGGCGGTGGATGCTGTTAATTTTTTTAATAAACAATTACAACCATAAAATATGTTATTTCCAGAAATAGAAAAAACAGTTCAGTCTTTTGATTTTAATAAGATTTCAGACGATCGTAAAGCTGTATTACAGCCTTTAATAGAATATATTCAAGATAAAGTAAATAACCAGGAACAGATTAACCTTAACTTTATTTGTACACATAATTCCAGAAGAAGTCATTTATCGCAGATATGGGCGCAGGCGGGGGATAATAAAGGAGTGTTTTTAAAGATGTCTAAAAGAAAATTTAAAAGCGATTTTGAATTTTCTGAAGATTCATTTTTGTTAGATAACGATAATGAGTCCAGCGATTTTGATCGTTCAATATTTGTTGTATATGATAAAGCTGAATTACTCGATTTTTTAAGATTAGAAAGAAAAGGAACAAATGTTATGCTTTTTTTGTTTGATAAACAATTATTTAGCAGTTTGTCTTTTTTTAAAGAAATAGAAAATTTGGTTTTAATAGACGGCTCAAAAAGCAGGACAGAAATTTTTAAAGATTTAGCCTTGTATTTTAAAAGTAAATCTGAATTTATTCCAAAAATATCAGGTATAAAGTTTTTGAAGCCTTATGCAGATCAAGTGCAGTCTGATACTCTTCAAAAAGCTTTGTTTTTTATGATGTAGGATATTTTGTTGTTAGTGTTTTGATAAAAAAAGGCGGTCCATATTATATGTCCGCCTTTTTTGTTGTTATTTTAATTTATAAATTTCTGATCCGGCCAATAAAAAACAGCCTAAACCATAATCTTCAAAATCAGGAATTTTGTCGTAAGACAAAGGTTGTCCGTCTTTTGGTTCTTTTCCAGTCGACTGCAGGTAACCTAAAAAACCGTTTGTGTGCAGACTTTCGGTTGTAATAGCATTCCATGCTTTTTGAATAACAGGTAAATAGGTTTCTTTTTTCAAAATCCCGCTGTTTATTCCGTACGCCATTCCATAAATAAATAAAGCGGTTCCGGATGTTTCTTTTTCACCAAAATTTGATGGATCGTGTAAGCTTACATTCCAAAAACCATCAACTCTTTGAATAGAAACCAGTGCTCCAGCCATAGCTTTTAAATCTTTTACATATTGTTCCCTGTGCGGTGCATTTTCAGGAATAATAGTTAAAACTTTTGCCAGAGCGGCAATAACCCATCCGTTACCACGGCTCCAATAACAGTTTTTGCCGTTAGGTTCTTTATACGGGGGATCAAAATCCGCATCACGCCACCATAAGCCTTCTTTAGGATTGTATAAACCATTATCGCCGTGTTTGTTTCGTGAAAACATATACATGTCGTACATTTTTTCGAAATAACGATTGTTTTTCTCTAACACTCCCATTTTGGCAAAAACAGGCATTCCCATTTGTATGGCATCAATCCATGACCAGTCATTTAGCTGAGGCGTGTTGAGAAGCATGTTTATATTTGCCTTTGTGTTTTTAAGTTTTTTAGCATCAGGTTCTAAATTGTACAAATCAATATAGGTCTGAGCTGCACAGTAATTATCAGCATTTCGGGTTACGTTGCCGCCGTTAAATCCCCATTTGTGAAATTCAGCCCAAGCATAAGCATAATCATAATATGCTTCTTTTGGTAAAATTTCATGCAGTGCCATTAATCCTTCATAATAAACCCCGCGCGTCCAGATATTACTAGGACGTTCTTTATTGGTAATAATTGTTTTTCCTGTGTCGGGCCATTTTTGCATAAAATAATCATTGGCAAGCATCATTTGCTTTAAAACCAATTTTTTATCAAATGGTTCTTGTGCAGAAAGACTCGAAGTGTAAAAAATGGAGACGGCTAAAAGTGAAATTAATTTTTTCATTTGTGGTTATTTGGCAGTTAGTTTTCTTGTTTTAGAGCGGTCAGGGTTACAGGACCTAAAAGTCCGGACGGCATTGGAATCCATTTTGTTGCATCAAACTTTTTATAATCTTTGTCGACCATATTTATTTCGTGAAAAATTTTCCATTCCTGACCTTTTAATTCCATATCACGTATTCGGTTTGCAGGAAGATTGGTTACCTGAATTTTTAAAACATTTTTTCCGGGTTTCAATTTTTGAATGTTCAGTTTATACGGAACTGACCATGCAGTACCAATAAATTCATCATTCAGCCAGACTTTAGCACTTTCGCGTACATCGCCAAGATTAAGACTCCAATTTTCTATTTTAGGATTTGGATTCTCAAATTGAAGCGTATAAGCTGCTGATCCCGAAAAAGCTTCAGCATCCGGACTTAATTTTGTCCATGATTCTAAATTTGAAACTACAGCATCAGCAGGTAATTTAGGACCGCCTTTGTCAAACGATAATTTCCAGTTTCCTTTTAATGCAATGGGTTCAGAAGCGCTTTCAAAATAGTTCCATTTTTTTTGTGAAGCCGTATTTTCAGTCTTTAAAAAATAGGATTGTCCCGGCTCAATTTTGATTTTTACATAAGTGATTTTATCTTTTTTATTGACAATGGCATTTCCAGATTCGTGTGTGAGCGGATCAAGAAGTATTATTTCTTTATTCTCAACTTGAAGCGGAATAAAATCGTCTATTGTTTTAGCAGTATGATTGACCAGATAATAGATTTTTTCGCCGTTAATATCTCTTCTGATGGATTTTAAACCGGTATTTACTAAACTTTCAGGTAGAATTTTGGCATCTTCTAAACTTGTAAAAATATTTGAAACGGCTTGTATTTTATTTTCAGCTAAAAGATTTTTTAAGTTCTGTTCTTGCTTTTTATAATCTTTAAATCCCGGAACCGATTCTGGAAGTCCTTCAAATAGGATACAGGCTCCTGCTTTTTTTAATTCGATAAGTTTTTGCAGGGTTTCAACAGGCATTTTTTTGCAGGACGGAATTACCAATGATTTAAAATTTCCTCCAGGCAGTACAATGTTTCCATTGACAACTTTGGCTTCGGCAATGAAATTATCAGATATAAAATCAACACTGTAGCCTTTTTTCATGAGATTTTTTGTGGTATCGTAAAAAGAAGTTCCATAAAGCCAGTCAGATAAAGAATGTATTTTGAACTGATAAAACAAAGTGCCTTTTTCATATTTATCCCAGGCATCAAAAATAGGCCAGTAAAGCAGGATTTCGTTATCTGGTTTTCCCTGCTGTAACAGCGACTGACAGTTTGAAATATAAGAGAACAAAGCCGGCGCATCTTCCCAAATGGTATTATTAGAATTGAAATTTACTGAAGCATAAAACTGCCATCCCGGCCATACAGCACGGTCTGGCGAATAAGTAGATCCATGCAGAAAAATATGATTAACACCATTGAGCATTAAATCTTCGGCTTCGGGTTTGCACTGAGACAAAGCAGTTTTGAAATGTTCTCGAAGCCATGTAAAAGTCTCGGATGAAACCAGATTTTTTCCTGAGATATGCGCGGCCGAAGAAGAAAATTTCAGCATTACAGGATCAGCATCTCCTTCGCGTATATCTTCTTTATCACGTCTGAAACCCGGAATATCAAAAGGCATCGAACCAAAAGTTTCGCATTCCGGAATATCGGCAGAAGCATATAAATCGATTAAATTTCCGGGAGAACCGTGTGCCTGAAGTTTGGTTTTGAAATTTTTAGAATGTGCCCAGTTCGTCCAAAATTTGTCAAATTTATTCAATAACAAATCAGAAATGGTTTGGCGATAATCACTTCTTATTCGGTTTCCAATTTCATTATCAGTTTCATTCAGCAGAACAGGAAGTTGTTTTTTTAAATCGTAACCGCGTAATTTTTGAAATTCTTCAAAGAAATTCGGTGTAAAATCAGTTCCGTAGACTTCAAAACTGTCATTAAAAACAGCTCTTATTTTTCCTTCTCTGCCTTTCAAAGCCTCATTAAAAGGAATGACATAAGCTTTTAAAGCTTCTTCAGAATAATGATCTAAAGTATAGCCTTTTCCGCCCGGAGCGGCTCTTTTTACCTGTTGTCCGGTTTTACCGCTAAAAACAGCATAAATTGTATAATCAGCCTTTTTTGCTTTCCAGTTTAATTTATTTGGTTCGAGTTTGTTAGGAAGTTTAATGTTTGAGCCTTCGAGTCCTTTGTCTTTTACATTAACCTTTTTGTTTTGAAGCTCATTGGTCAGGTTAACAAACGAACCATCGTTTCCGTATGCCACAACATATAAAAGTGATGCCGGTGTTTTTTCTTTACTGCTGTCTACAGTAATATCTCGATCAAAAGTTTCGTTTTTCTTAACTGTATATTTTTCTACAATTAGTTTGGTTGCGGCATGAGGCAGAGTTACGTGCGATCCTCCGTACGGCCATCCGGTACCTAAAACCATATCAACCTGCATCTTTAAGCTGTCAGAAACGTGAATTGTATAGTCAAGCATTTCCATCCACTTTGGAGATAAATAATCAATAAAATTGTTCTCTTCTCCTTTAACACCATAGATTGGCGTAATTTCGACACCGCCAATTCCGGCTTTATGAAAATCAATCAGACTTCTTTTTAAGTTAGGTTTATCCACCGCACTTCCCATCCACCACCAGCGTGCCCACGGTTGATTTATGTTACTGGATTCCGGCCAGGGCGAAACTAATTTTTCCTGAGAAAAGGCATGAAAAAAACTAAAAAGCAGCATTGTATAAAAGAAGGTTTTTAAGGATAGTTTCATTATATAATTTTTGGTTTTTGACTGGTTAAAAAATAAATCTTTTCTTATTTTTTTGTATTGAATACGACTATAGAAATTTTGTCTCAATAAAGTAAAAGTATTATCAGTGTATCGAAAAGCTATCCTGTAGCGTCCTGTTTTTGAAAAATATTTCAAAAAATAAAATCATCAGATAATTCTATATATAAATTAGTATTTGATATTTTTTTATGGAAATAAATATGAAATTTAAAAAAATAATTTACTAAAATTTTTAAAAATATATTTTTCAAATTCGCAATGAATTAGCAGTTGTAAATCAAGCAGTTGTGCGTGTTTTCTGTTAAAGTAAACTTAAATAATTTTATAAGATATTGAAATCTAACAGGATACTACAGGATACTGCGAAAAGTGCTTCTAAATAAATTTGGTTTGAACTAATTAACTAACCAAATTGAACTTTTATGAAAAACAAGCTTAATCTTTTGCTGATTATGGCCCTGTTTGTACTAGCGTACTCATCAGGCTATGCGCAAGAAAAAACGGTGACAGGAACCGTTACCGATCCAGCCAAATTATCAATACCTGGGGTTAACGTAATTGTCAAGGGAACCAACAGGTCGACCAGTACAGATTTTGACGGAAAATATACAATTTCGGCCGCTCCGGGAGAAACATTAGTTTTTTCGTTTGTGGGATTTGTAAAGCAGGAAATAAAAATTGGCGCTGCACCGAGTTACAATATTTCAATGGAAGCCGAAAGTGCCAACCTGAGTGAAGTTGTAGTAATTGGTTACGGTACTCAAAAGAAAAAACTTACCTCTGGAGCAATTTCAGGAATTAAGACCGAATCTTTTACGGAACGTCCGATTTCGAGAATCGATCAGGGATTAATTGGTCAGGTAGCCGGAGTTCGTGTAAAGCAGACTACAGGTTTACCGGGACAGCCTTTTAGTATCGAAATCAGGGGAGCAGGTTCTATTACGGCAGGAAACGAGCCTTTGTACGTAATTGATGGATTTCCAATTTATACTGAAGGATCAAACAGTAACGGAGGATTTTCAAACGGAAGTCCGCTTGACAATATGAACCCGAATGATGTGGCTTCGATTGAAGTTTTAAAAGATGCTTCGGCAGCAGCTATTTACGGTTCAAGAGCTTCAAATGGAGTAGTAATTATTACAACAAAAAAAGGGAAAAAAGGAAAACCGAAATTTACTTTTAATACCTACGGAGGGGTTAACAAAGAAGTTAACCGAGTAGACATGCTTACCGCGGAAGGATGGATTAGCCGTGCTAAGACGATGATCGATTCACAATGGGTAGGATCTGGAATTGCAGGAGCATCTGCCAGCCAGACTACGGCAGAAAGAATTGCAGCTTATAACGCTGTAAACCCAACAGCTCCGCTTACTACAGCCAATTCGAGATATTACACCTATCTGCATGATGACAGATGGGATATGCCGGGTCATCCTGGATTAGATTACATCGACTGGCAGGATAAAGTATTCCGTACGGGAGAATTCAGCAACTATCAATTAACCGCTTCGGGAGCTACAGACGCAGTAAATTATTATGTTTCTGCCAACTATCAAAAAAATACTGGATATATTGTGGGGACAGATTATTCTCTTTTCTCGGCAAGAGCTAATATAGATATTAAGCTTTCTGAAAACTTTAAAATGGGAATCAATTTAGCGCCTTCGTATTCAATTAAAAACGATCCGGGTGTTGAAGGAAAAGATAATACACTTTTTAAAGCGCTTACGGCAACTCCGGTTTTTGAAAGTGCAGCAAATGCAGCAGGAGAAAAATATACAACACGTTATGCCTGGGGTTCCAGCACAACCAATATGCTGAATGCTCTGGCAAGAACAGGAAGAAACTCTATGTACAGAAACCTGATTTCTGGATATGCCAGTTATCAGTTTGCTAAAAGTTTTACGCTGAAAAGCACCATCAACTTTGATAATTCAGACAACGTAAATGAAAGTTATACGCCAAACGATGTAATCGCAAGTATCAGAGGAGCTTATAATACTTACAGAAGACAGAATATCGTAAATGAAAATACACTGACTTATGATAAAACTTTTGGAAATCATAGTTTTAACCTGCTTTTAGGAGAGTCTTTTAATGCGTATGAAATTACAAAATCGACTATGTCTTCGGGAGCGCTTTACAACAGTTCAAGTATCGAAACTCTGCCTGCCGGATCTATTGGTTCTACAACTGCAGAAAAAAATACATTGTTATCTTATTTTTCTCGTATCCAGTACAATTTCAAAGAAAAATATATTTTGGCAGCGAGTATTAGACGTGACGGTTCTTCTAAATTTGGAACAGACAGAAGATGGGGAACTTTTTCTTCTCTTTCTTTAGGATGGAGAGTAAAACAAGAAGCATTTTTACAAAATGTTGACTGGTTAACTGAACTTAAATTAAGAGCCAGCACTGGTATAAACGGAAGTAACAATATTGGAAGTTATGCGCAGTATGCTACTCTTGGAACTTACAATTACTCAATTGGCGGTGCAGTAGCCATTGGTCAGGGAGCCGCTTCTATACCAAACCCTTCATTGCACTGGGAAGAATCAAAAAGTATAGATTTTGGTCTTGATTTCGGAATCATCAAAAACAGACTTACTGGAACTTTTGAGCTATATAGAAAAAACAACAGCGAACTGCTTTTAAGAGTTCCGGTTCCGGGAGATTCTGGTTTTCAAACATATTTAACCAACATTGGAGAGGTACAAAATCAGGGATGGGAATTTGAGTTAAACTCTTTAAACGTGAAAACGCAAAGTTTTGAATGGAGAACTTCTGCCAACATCAGCCATAACGAAAACAAAGTTTTGGCATTAGGTCCTAATCAGTCAAAAATTGAAATCAGTAATGCTTATGACGGAGGTGTTCCGTTTGTGAAACTGGAAGTAGGAAAACCAATGTACACCATCTTTGGTTTACAGCAGAATGGTGTAATCACCCAGGCAGATATTGATGCAGGAGGTACAACGATTGGAGGAAATAAACTGGTTCTTGGAGATCCTAGATATGTAGATCAGAATGGAGATAAAAAAATCAATTCAGAAGACCGTGTTGATTTAGGAAACCCAACGCCAAAATATACTTGGGGAATTACCAACAATTTTAAATACAAAGATTTTGATTTGAGTGTTTTGGTACAAGGACAAAACGGAGGAACAGTTTACGGATTAACCGGTCGTGCAATTGACCGTACCGGAATGGGATCTGTAGAAAATTCTCTAAATGTTGATCCGGCAGTGAGAGGAAACTGGAGAACCTCTTTTGGTTATCAGGCAAACTCAGACTGGTTGTATAAATCTGATTATGTAAGTGTTAGAAGCATTTCAATTGGATATAATTTAAGACAGGCTCTTAAAGGAATTTCAAGAATTGATAACGCAAGATTATATGTAACGGGCGAAAACTGGTTCTACTGGAACAAATACAAAGTAGGTTTCAACCCAGAAGCCGTAAATACTTCAGCAAGTTCAAACAGCGATTTTTCGGTGCCGGTAGATTACGGAGGAGCACCTTTAGCAAAATCTTTAGTGATCGGGCTTAACATTAATTTTAATTAAAAGAAAATGAAAAAATATATCTTCATAGCGGCAGGTGCTTTACTATTATTTGCACAGTCATCTTGTACAGACGAGCTGACACAGCTGCCTTTGTCTCAGGGAACAATTGAGAATTTTTATGCAACTCCCGGCGATTTTGTTCAGGCGAGAAATGCAACCTATTCAATAGCTTTTCACGGAACAAGCGTATATGGTTATGCAAACCGATTAATGAATTTAAGCGAAACCAGATCAGATAATTTGATGGCCACTACACAAGCATCAAGAGACTGGGAAGGAATTAACAGTTTTTATACTTCTATTAGTTCTAACACTTACGTGAAAGAAGCGTATTTAACGAATTACAATGCCATTTACAAAGCCAATCAGTTATTAGAAAAAATAGCCGAAAAAGGAGATGCCATTTTTACAAATCCGGCAGATAAAACGGCAATGGCAGCAGAAGCACGTTTTCTTAGAGCATTTTGTTATTTTGATTTAGTAAGATGGTTTGGCCGAGTGCCGTTAATAGACAGAACTGTAACAGCTCAGGAAGCATCAAAAATACCAAGAAGTGCTGTTGCCGATATTTATAAATTAATTATCTCAGATTTAGAACTGGCTATTCCGGATCTTGCTCCGTCTTATGATACTGCCAATTTTGGACGTGTTACTAAATATGGTGCAAAAGCTATTTTAGGTTTGGTTTACATGACACGTTCAAGCCCGACTTACGGAATTGACGGTGCAATGCTGGGTTTAAACGAATGGGACAAAGCCTATAAAGAATTAAATGATATTAAATTAAGCGGTTTATATGCCTTTGGAACAGATTACGATCCGATTTTTAAAACCGAAGGAAATGCGAATAAAGAAAATGTATTGGTAATTCCGTACACACAAAATATTTCAACTCCGGTAGGAGGTAACTTTATGGTAGAATTAGGATATGAACCTTATTTTGCTTCTGTAAATTTATCAGCACAAGGAGCTTTAGAAGCAAGACCAATCTCAAACGGATTCATGAATATGTTTACCGCAGCAGATAAAAGAAAAATTTTCGGAATCGCGACAAGTTATACCGTAGCTTCAGGAACATACAAAGGCAGTTATACACTTCCGGTTTTCAAAAAGTACATTGATGCAGCAAGATATGGAAACGGTCGTGAAGACTGGGGAGTTGATTTTATGATTACACGTTACACAGATGTATTAATGCTTATGGCCGAATGTACGCTGCATGGCGGAGGAGGTTCTCAGGCAGAAGTTGACGATATTGTAAACAAAGTAAGAACCAGAGCCGGACTTACTGCAAATGCTTCAAATATTACACTTGACCAATTATTTGACGAAAGAAGAAAAGAATTCTTTGCAGAAGGAACAAGATGGTTTGATTTAATAAGATCTGGAAAAGCAGTAACCATTATGAACGCCTGGAAAGCGGCTGAAGATACCGAAAACAAAATCAGAACTATTGATAATAATTCATTGTTATATCCAATTCCGTTATCAGAAATCTTAGCGGTTCCTGGACTTTACGATCAAAATCTTGGTTACGATTAATAAATTTTGCCCCACTTTTATTTTTTGTTTTTTTTTGAAAGAAGCTGTCTTTTCTGACAGCTTTTTTTTCATTTTTGTATTACACAAAACAGGAAAGCACAGGATGCATAACTGGTGTAACTATTTTAAATTTAAAATGTACTTAAAAATCAATGCCAATGATTAACTCAAAAAAATTACTGTTTCTTTTTTTAGTTTTAAGTGTAAAATTCTCTGTAACAGCACAAGTAAAACTGCCCGCTTTAGTTGGCGATAATATGGTTTTACAGCAGAATGCCAAAGTTAATTTATGGGGATGGGCCTCTCCAAACGAAAAAATCACTCTTAATTTAGGATGGGCAAATAATCCTGTTGAGGTAACAGCCGATGCAGAAGGAAACTGGAAAACAGCCGTTACTACACCAAACGGAAGCGACAAAGCCTTTGATATTACAATTAATGCTTCTAATAAAATTGTCCTCAAAAATATTCTGATAGGTGAAGTCTGGCTTTGTTCCGGACAATCAAATATGTTTTTCCCTGTTGGAAGAGAAGAAGGAACCTGGAAAACCGGAGTTAAAAATTACGAAGAAGAAGTAAAAAACGCTTCATTCCCCAATATCAGATTATTCACTGTAGCGCTTAATGCTTCACAAAAACCGCTTGAAGATGTTACAGGAAACTGGAAAATATGTTCGCCGGAAAACATCAAAACATTTTCGGCTGTTGCCTATTTTTTCGGAAGAGATTTGTATCAAAAACTTAATGTGCCAATTGGGTTAATTTCGACTTCTTGGGGAGGAACAAAAGCCGAAGCGTGGACAGCTCAGAATATTTTAGAAGACGAAACCGCGTTTTTGCCTATTCTTCAGGAAGATGCTAAAAACGAAAAAATACATCAGGAAAAACTCGAAGCCTATTATCTGGCTTTAACCAATGAAAGAATTGCAAGTGCTGCCAACGCTCCAAAAGGACAGTTGAAAAAGCCTAAAAAAGAACCCAACAAAACTTCGTATGTTTTATACAATGCCATGTTACACCCCATTGTAAATTACACCATAAAAGGTGCAATCTGGTATCAGGGCGAAAGCAACTCCGGAAAAGCGTATTTGTACAGAAGTTTGTTTCCGGCAATGGTAAAAAGCTGGAGAGACGAATGGAAGCAGGGCGATTTCCCATTTTACTATGTGCAGATTACACCGCATAAAGGACAAAATGCCGAAATACGCGAAGCACAGTTAATGTCATTAAAAACAATTCCAAACAGCGGTATGGTTGTAACAACCGATGTTGGCGACGCGCAAAACATTCACCCAATCGATAAACAGACAGTAGGTTACAGACTCGCCTTAATTACAAGAGCAAAAACCTATGGCGAAAACAAACTCGTTTATTCAGGACCGATTTTTAGTCACATGAAAATAAAGAAACAAAAAGCACAATTGTTTTTTGATTATGCCGATTCTGGATTAAAGAAAACAGGTGATGTTTTAAAAGAATTTGAAATTGCCGGAGAAGATCAGGTTTTTTATCCCGCAGATGCTAAAATTGACGGAAAAACTGTTGTCGTTTCTTCTTCAAAAGTAAAAGAACCGGCAGCTGTTCGTTTTGCATGGAAAGCCGTTCCTGAACCTAATTTATTCAATAATGACAATTTACCGGCTTCTCCTTTTAGAACAGACGACTGGGTAATAGTTGAAAAGAAGTAAAGCTTATTTTTTAAACACATAGAAACATAGTTTGCAGAAGCTTCGGAGCTATGTGTAAAAACTAGTTTTTAAAGAGCTTTTTTAGAGAATTAAAAATCTATGTTTCTATGTGTTTAAAACAAAAAACCAAAATCAAAGATCAAATGAATAGAAGACAATTTATAATAGGAAATTCTTTGGCTGTTATGGGATTATGTCTTCCATTTTCGGCGAAAGCCCTTACTATTTTAGACGATCCCAGACTTTCAGATTTTGAGAAAAAACTCCGTCCAGTTGGGAGAGCTTTAGAATTTGAAGAGTATTATGTTTGGTGCAACAGCCCGATTGAAGGTCCGGACGGAAAAATTCACGTCTTTTTTTCGAGATGGAAAAAATCAAAAAGCATGAGCGGCTGGATAAACGGTTCAGAAATTGCCCATGCTGTTGCCGACAAACCAGAAGGCCCTTATGAATATGTCAGCACTATTTTAGCGCCAAGAGGCGAAGGTTTTTGGGATGCCACAACCTGTCATAATCCGAGTATTCATTTTGTAGACGGAAAATATGCACTTTTTTTCATGGGAAATTCCAATGGAAAAATGGATACCAAACGCATCGGCTTAGCTGTTTCTGATTCACTTTACGGCCCGTGGGAACGACCAGATCAACCATTGCTGCTTCCGGGAGAAACTGGTTCCTGGGACGATCTGCTGACGACAAATCCTTCTTTTTTAAAACATCCAAACGGAGAATACTGGCTTTATTATAAATCATTGGATACAGAAAATTATGTGCATCCAAAATTTCCCGTAAAAGGAAACCGGAAATACGGACTGGCAGTTTCTAAATCACTCAAAGGACCTTATATAAAATCGCCACAAAATCCTGTAATTGATTTTTCAAAACTCGGTGATAATAAACAATGCGAAGATGCTTTTGTATGGTACGAAAACAAGAAATTTAAAATGCTGGCAAGAGATATGGGAGTTTTTGGAATGGATTACGGACTTTATATGGATTCTGATGACGGAATTCACTGGAATGACCCGCAGATTTCCTATCAGCCCTTAGATAAATATATCAAACAGCCTGATGCACCAAAACATTTAAACCGCTACGGACGTGCCGAACGCCCGCAGTTACTGTTTCAAAACGGAAAAGCGACGTATATGTTCACCGCTTCACAAGGCGGAAAATACGAAACTGCTTCGGCCTTTATTTTTAAAATAATTTAAAAGTGAAAAAATGGAAAACGCAATTAGAAATGCTTTTACTATGAAAGTAAAATCAGGTTTTGAAACCGAATATAAAATCAGACACGATCAAATCTGGCCTGAACTCACGGCACTGCTTTCAGAAAGCGGGATTTGTGATTATTCTATTTTTCTGGATGAAGAAACCGGAATTCTTTTTGGTGTTCAAAAATTAAGCTCAGGTTTTGACCGTTCACAGCTTTCCAGTCATCCGCTTATGCGAAAATGGTGGAATCACATGTCAGATATAATGGAAACAAATCCAGATAATTCACCCAAAACAAACTCCCTAAAAGAGGTTTTTCATTTAGATTAAATGATTAAATTGTTTTTCAATAAAAAAGTAATAAATAATGAAAGGTACAATCAAACTTTACGTCCCAATTGCATTTTCAATGTTGGTTTTTGCAAACGTTAATGCGCAGAAAAAAACGGGAAATACAATTGTCTTAAAAAACACTTCCAGCTTAGAGCTGTCTCAAAAAGCAGTTGCTATAAAAAGAAAACAGCTTTCTTTACAAAATGATTCAGGAAAATATCCAATTTTAATTTATAAAAACGATACAATTCCGGCTCAGGTAAATGATTTAGACGGCGATGGAAAATGGGACGAATTGTTTCTGGTAACTGATTTTGCTCCAAAAGAAGAAAAGAAAGCCGTTTTGAGCTGGTCAGATACTGATCCGAAATTCACGATAAGAACAAGTGCCAGATTTGGGAAAAGAGAAGGGAAAAATCTGCCGGTTCATCCAGATACTCAAGAAGTTTTATTAGCAAATCAGGTTCTTAAAAAACTTGGTTACCAAAAATACCAAACCGACGGACCAACTTGGGAAAATGATAAAGTAGGTTTCAGACATTATCTGGACGGAAGAAACTGTAAAGACGTTTTTGGTAAAAAAACACCCGGAATTACACCAGAAGATGTAGGGATAAACAGCAAAGGAGAAGTTGAAGACAATTATCACGTAATGCTCGACTGGGGCAGGGACATTTTTCCGGTAGGAAGCTCATCAGGATTAGGAGGTTTTGCTTTATTAACGAGCGACAATAAATTACACCGGTTAGGAATTCTTGCCAACGATACTGTAAATAATATTGAGAAAACGACTTTTAAAATTGTAAGCGAAGGCCCTGAAAATTCAGTTTTAAATTATAAATACGAAAATTGGGAAGCCTCAGGAAATAAATACCAGGCTGAAGAAACCGCTTCAATCTGGCCGGGAATGTACGGTTATAAAAATACCGTTTCTGTAAACGGTTTAAAAGACAATGATACCGTTTTAATTACCCTTTCTAACATTAACAACCAAAATCCGCTGCAGGTAATCGACTCAGGAGATTTTGTATGTCTTATTCAGCATGATAAATTAACCTACGAACGCCAATGGATTTTAGGAACAGCGATATTATTTCCAAAAGATCTTTATAAAGGATATATAGAAGCACCGAAAAAAGGACAGCTGACCGATTCGTATTTAATAAAAACTTCTGCTAAAAATAACCAGCAGATAAGTTATTACCCAATAGCCGGCTGGGAATTAAGCGCAGACAAAGGTTTTAAAGATTCGGCTTATTTTACCAGTTATGTAACAACTCTTGCCAAACAATTATCTGCAAAAGTAAAAGTTGAGGTAAAATAATGAGATAACACCAATGTAAAACCTTGTCAAAGTTTCAAACTTAGGCAAGGTTTAATAACCACAAAACTAACAACTAACCCAATGAAAACCATCTTAAAAATCATATTCTGTGTTATTGCCTTTGCTCAAACGGCAATTTCGCAGAATTACACTAATGACACATTTCCTGACGGAAGCCCAATCTCCAATTGGTTTAAAGACTATTCTAAAATTCAGCTGAAAGATTTAGGAAAAAAATACACCATAACAGATTTTGGAGTAAGTAAAGACAGTACTAAAATCCAGACCACTGCCATACAAAAAGTAATCGATAAAGCTTCTGCAAATGGAGGAGGAGTAATCGTAATTCCTAAAGGTGTTTTTTTAAGCGGTGCCTTATTTTTTAAACCCAAAACAGCTTTGTATGTATCAGAAGGAGGCGTTTTAAAAGGATCAGATAATATTGCCGATTTCCCTATTATGCCATCAAGAATGGAAGGGCAGAACCTGGATTATTTTCCTGCGCTTGTAAATGCCTATAACGTTGATAATTTCTCAATTTCAGGAAAAGGAACAATAAACGGAAACGGAAAAAAATATTGGGAAGCCTTTTGGGAACGACGCAAAGAAAACCCAAAATGCACCAATCTAGAAGTTTCAAGACCAAGATTAGTTTTTGTGTGGAATTCCAACAACGTACAGTTTCAGGATGTAAAACTGATCAATTCCGGTTTCTGGACCAATCACTTTTACAAATGCAATAATGTGAAACTGCTTGATTTGTATATTTTTTCGCCGCACATCGAAATTAAAGCACCAAGTACAGATGCTATAGATATTGATATTTGCAATAACTTTTTGGTAAAAGGCTGTTATATGTCCGTTAACGACGATGCTATTGCCTTAAAAGGAGGAAAAGGCCCTTATGCCGATCAGGATAAAAACAACGGTCCTAACTCGAATATTATTATAGAAGACTGCAATTTCGGATTCTGTCATTCAGCCTTAACAAACGGAAGTGAATCGATTCATAACCGAAATGTAATTATGAGAAACTGCAAGATAGACGGAGCTTCGAGAATGTTATGGCTTAAAATGCGTCCTGATACACCGCAGCGATACGAATACATACGAGTAGAAGATATAAAAGGGCAGGCCAAAACAGGTTTGGCGATTTTTGCATGGAAACAGTTTTTTGATTTAAAAGGCCGTCCTGATATTCCGTTATCTTACGGAGATAATGTAACGTTGAAAAATATCAACTTAAAATGTGAAACATTTTACGGAGTAGAGAACGATCCAAATGTTCGTTTAACCAATTTTACATTTGAAAATTTAAATATCGAAACTGTAAAAACGAATATTGATAAAAGCGTAATAAAAGGAGTTGAATTTAAGAATGTCTATGTAAATAAGCAGTTAATCGAGTAATTTTTCCGCACATTCTCAATTCGGTATACAGGATTTTAAGCCAAAATCTTATGTTTTTTAACACTTTTAAAAGTTTAGTAAAAAATATTTTATGCCTCAATGTAAAGCCTTCAGTAATGGTTGTGATCTTAATTTTGTTAGTAAATGTCTGATTAATAGTTTATTGTAAAAGGAAAATTTTCAAAAATTTGAAGCGTAAACTTTTAGTTAAATTTAGACTTAAAAAACAATGATAATTTTAACAGCAAATATGTTGTAACTCTCAGGCAAGTTTCTATTTTTGCGCCTTAATTTAATAATTATAAGCATGAAAGATCTATTAGTAAAAATCAACGCCGAAATTGAAACATTCAAAGCAGAAGCTGAATCTTTAACTGAAAAAGGTATCAAAGCTGCAGGACCAAGAGCACGTAAAGCTACTTTAGAAATCGAAAAACTTTTGAAAGAGTTCAGAAAAGTTTCTATCGAAGAATCAAAAAAATAATACAACTAAACCTCGTCCCTCGACGAGGTTTTTTTATGGGTTTAAGTGGAATTAGAATTTTGTTTTAATTTCCATTACTTAACCGCAAAGCACACCAGTTTTTTTCAGATATAGTTAAATAACGCAAAGTTCATAATTAATAATTGACAATTTATAATTAATAATTAACAATTCATAATTCACAATTCATAATTCTTCTTAATACATTCCGCTGCAGTTAAAGCATTCAAATCAGCACCTTCAATACCTGTATGCGTATGATCTTTCGGGAAAAATACTTTTACCTTTTCTTTTCCCAAAGCCTCATATTTTTGAGCCACAGCCTCGCTTAAGTCAATATAAAACACGTTTTCTTTCTCAGCAATTTCTTTAGACCATTTAATATAAGTATCCGTTCTGCGCTCTACTTTATCGTTTGGCCATTCGTTTCTTGGCGTTAAGCTCAAAACAATCGGAATCGCACCTTTTGCTTTAGCTTCGCGAATAAACTTCGTCATGTACCAGCCAAAAGTATGAACGATTTCTTTTGAACCATCAGGACGAATCACTTCCTGCGTTTCATCGCCAATTCCTTTTAAAGAACCTCTGAATTTTTCCTTGTCAACAGCGCCGGCATCATTATGCCCAAACTGAATCAAAACTAAATTTCCCGGCTGTAACTGATTTTTGACTTCATCCCAAAGCCCTTCATAATCAAATGTTCTGCTGCTTCGGCCGCCCTTTGCTTTATTTATTACTTCAATTCGGGTAGTGTCGCAATATTTAGGAAACACAACGCCCCAGCCCACAGCATCCGGATTTCCATTATCGGCCATAGTAGAATCGCCAATTAAAAAGACTTTATTTTTAACTGGCAGCACAATTTTTGAATTTTTCAGGACATAATTTTTTAATGAATTTTTACTGTTTTTCAATTCCTCAATAATTATAGAAGCAGACAAAACTGCACCTTTTGAAGAAGTATGCGTATGGTCTTTTTTATAAAAATAAGTTCCGGTTACTTTTTCTTCTCCTGATTTTTCCATTTCAAGCGCCATTTTCTCATTCAAATTGATGAACGTAACTTTCTCTTTTTCGGCAATTTGTTTCGCCCATAAACCGTATGAAGTATCATTGCGGGGCACTTTTCCATCTTTCCAGTCATTTCTCGGAATTGGCGAACACACAATCGGGATTGCGCCTTTTGATTTTGCTTCGCGAATTACTTTCTGGATATACCAGCCGTAACTGTGTACGATTTCGTGTTTTTTCGTGAGAATATTATCAATTTCCTGAGTTTCGTTTCCAATCCCTTTTATAGTGCCGCGTGCACGCAGACTGTCATTTATAGGTCCGTCATCATTATGCCCAAACTGAATTAAAACATAATCACCTTTTTTTAGTTTATTTAAAACGGCATTCCACAAACCTTTATCCTGAAAAGTTCTGCTACTGGTACCGCCCAAAGCATGATTTTCTACATTAATTTTGGTTGTATCCAAAAACTGTCCAATAAAATCTCCCCAGCCCCAAAGTCCGCCAGCGCCGTTGCCTTTTCCGTTTTTTACAGTAGAATCACCAATCATAAAAAGAGTGGGTTTGTTGTCTTGTTTTGGTGTAAAATTGAAGAATAATACAGCCAGAAATAAAAAGAAAAGTAGTTTAAGTGATTTCATATTTTTTGAATTATGAATTGTGAGTTGTGAATTGTGAGTTGTGAATTGTGGAATGATTTTATTTAACCGCAAGGTTCGCAAAGTTTTTTTTAACTATTGTTGAAATAGCGCAAAGCACGCAAGGCTTTGCGAACCTTGCGGTTAAATGATATTGTGTTTTTTCAGCCTAAAGCAAAATTTAGTTTCTAAAATCAAACCACAAATCCATTTTTATTCCATCGTCGCCTTTTTTAATTCGGATGTTTGTGGGCTGGCTTTGCGGACCTTGCTGTTCCAAAGGTTTAAAATCTCTCATAGCCGGAATTTCATACATAAACGAAATATCGCCTTCGGGAAAATCAGGCTGGGGAGAGCTTCCAGGAAAACCATTTTTAGGTAAATCAGGTGTAAACAATCTCAAAAATAAATTATCAGATTCGCTGAAAACCTTAAACGATGAGGTTCCGGCTTTTAAACTGGCACCCAATAAATTCGCGTGATACCCTTTAAACTCAGGATAGATCAGGTTTTCAAAACTTTCTCCCGTAATCGTATTGTTGTATTCCTTCTCCCAAAATCCGTATGTGGTTCCTTTAATTCTGTTTTTCCAAACTCTGTACGGACCTCTTCCAAACCATTTAATTCCTGTAACTTCTTGCTCAGGAAAACGAAACGTAATACCAAAAGAATTGATTTTATCCTCAAAAAAAGCACCGTCAAAACCTTCGCCTCCAGAAGCATTTTTTAAAGCCAATAACTCCATTTTAAACCTTCCGTCAGCTTCCATAATCCATTTTATAGAAGATAATCCGCCTGAATAATTTACAATACAAACCGCTTTTTCAGCTTCCTGAGAAATCTGAATGTCTTTTAATTTGGCTTTCATACCAATAGGGCGAGGACCATTCGTAAGCGGAATCACAGCCGTTTTATTGCTTATTTTTTGAATTTCTCCTGTCACAGTATTTAGAATTACCGTAACATCATTTCCTTTTAAAGTAATTTCAGAATCGGTTTTAGTTACCGAAGCTTTTGCTTTTGTATTTTGAACCGCCAGAAATTTAGAAACATAAAAAGCAGCTTTATGAATAGGCCAGGTCCAGGTATAAATTTCTTTATTAAATTGGTCAAAAGCCGTAATCGATAAAATATCGCCTTCAAAGAAATTTTGTGGTACATCAAATTTTATTTTTCGGGTTTCTCCCGGATCAATACTCGGAATTTCGATTTTTCCACGGCTTATTTCCTGAGCTTTTTTATTAGAATACAAAACATCATTTTCAGATTTTAAAACTCTAAATTCCATTTTGCAGGAATTTAAATTGCTGAACAAATAATCATTGGTAATCAAAAAAGAACCATCAAAAGAATCTGTAATTTGTTTGGGCTGAAACTGAATTGGTGCCCAAATTTCTTTAACCGAAAAATAACTGCCTTCTTTTTCACGATGAGGTCCCAGAATTCCGTCGGCTGCCAAAGAACCTTTAGAGTCAAACTTTTGTTCGCCTTTCCAGTCCGAGCGTTTTACTGCTTCGTCGAGCATTGCCCACATAAAACCTCCGGCAAAAAGCGGACTTTCTTTATATCGATTCCAGAAATCTTGCAGCGCCGCGCCGTGCCCGTTATCATACGTTCCGTGCATAAATTCAGTTGGAAAAAACACGTTTTCACCCGAATTGAAACGATGCATTCCCGTTAAATAAGTAGGATAATGATGTGTGTCCCAGCCATTAAAATCAGCCCACGGATGAATGACAATCCTTTTTTGCGGATCATTTTCGGCAAAAACTTTGTCAACTTCATTATTCCACCCGCCTTCATTTCCGTTGTCCCAAATAATAACCGATGGATGATTGACATCGCGTGCGACCATTTCTTTAACCAGTTTAGTTCCGATTTCGGTATCATACGAATTCTGCCAGCCCGCCAATTCGTTTAAAACAAAAAGACCGAGCGAATCACAGACTTGCAGAAAATGATCGTCAGGCGGATAATGCCCGCGAACGGCATTCATATTCATATCTTTAATTAATTGAACGTCCAACTCGCTGATACGTTTACTCGTGCTTCGTCCGCCTTCCGGCCAAAAAGAATGACGATTAATACCTTTCATAATAATTTTGGTGCCATTTACATAAATGCCGTCTTTCTTTTTAAACTCTAAAGTTCTAAAACCAACTTTCGTATCATATTCATGAAGTACAGCTCCATTTTGTTTTAAAACCAGTTTTAAATTGTACAAATTAGGCGTTTCTGGATTCCACGGTTTGATGTTTTCCCATTTCGCAGTTATTGTTTCTTTTGTATTTTTCGCTTTAAGCGGAAAAGTAAAAGCAGGGAAATTTTCTCCATTTTTACCTGAAAGTGAAACCTCTAAAAGCGTATTTTTTGGAACTTGCTGCAGATTTAAATCAACCGTAATTGATCCGTCCATTTTTGGATTTACCGCAATATTTTCGATATGTGCTTTTGGAGAAACTTCGAGCCAAACCGGACGATAAATACCGCCGAAAAGCCACCAGTCTGCTCTTCTTTCGGCATTATTTACTGATTTATTAGTTGAATGTTTCCAAACATGAACCTCTAAAATATTTTTAGAACCAAATTTTAAAAGTGAAGAAATATCATATTTAAACTCGTAAAAACCTCCCTGATGTATGGGTCCAGCAGTTTTTCCGTTGATTTTTACTTCTGTATCCGTCATCGCTCCGCCAAAAGCAATTAGAATAGTTTTGTTTTTATAATCTAGTGGTATTTCAAAATCATATTTATATAAACCTTCTTCCTTGCTGGGCTCTTTCTGGTTTAATTCTTTGTACCAGCGTCCATACGTATATTCGCCAAAACCTTCCAGTTCCCATTGCGAAGGCACATTTATTTTAGACCATACTTTACTATTGTTTCCACCTGTACAATAAAAATCCCACTGAACAGGATGTTCAAAATCTTTTCCCGAAAGGTAAATTTTATCTGTTTTCTGCGCTTTTATATTCGGAATAATAAAAAAAAAATGTAAGAGAAAAAATAAAGTTCTGATTGGTTTTTTTGAAAGCATAGAGTGGAGTCGGACTTTAAAACAGGTTAGTATTTCGTGGTTTAAAAACTTCTTTTCTGCATTTATTTTTCTTTAAAATTCAGGCTCAAAAAGAAATTGTATTTTCAAATCTACTTGATCCATTTTTATATTGTATCCTGTACTATGATGTTAAAAAATATTAGATAATTCTAAAAATTAATACATTTTTTAAATTTCTAAAATCAGGTAGGTACAGGATACTATCCCACAAAAAAACAAAGAAATTGCATCTGTATTATTGAATTAATAAAATAATCAGGGATTAATTTTATTATTCAAATTTTAATAATTGTCAATTTTTTGAATTTTATGGGAATTAAAAAACGAACTATTTGCACTTTAGCGGGCTTATTTCTGACTTCAACTCTGATTGTTTTTGGTCAGGAAAAAACACCGATTCGTAAAATGCATTACGCACCCGAAGGAAATAGTTTTGTTTTAAAAAATGGAACCCGAAAATTCAACCGTGCTCTTTATGGTTCGAATACGGGATTTAGAGTTGAAACCGGAGATTTACCGGAATTTGCCATGTATATGCCCGGAATGGGAGGCAATTTTAAACTAGGATTGTCAAACGGAAAAGAAAGTAAATGGATTACCGAAGCGGCAAAAATTGATACACGCTATGTTTTGGGAACGATGCAATATACCATTGAAGATCCTATTTTAGAAGGAAGTAAATTGTTTATTGATGTTGTGGCATTAAAAGAAAGCGAAGGTTTTATTGTAAAAGTGTATGGTCAAAAAATATCTAAAAACATCAATTTAATCTGGGCTTTTGGCGGAGCAATAGGTAAAAAGTTCAGTCGTGACGGTGATATTGGCGCAGATCCGGAATCGGTTTTTTATTTACAGCCCAATTACTGCCTCAATAATAAATATACGCTCAAAAAAGAATCCTTCCTTTTAGATTATGGTTCTGAAAGCAACAAACAAAAAACAGGAAATAATAAAAGTCTGAGCGGTTTTTTTCCCAATTCAGAAATTCGTTTAGCAGATGCCAATATTCAGAATAAACCTTTAGAACTTTTTAAATCTAAGGCTGAAACACTGCCTTTAATAAGCGGAAAAATAAATTCAGTTTCAGAAAAAGCCAATTACTGGCTGTTTGTTCCTGAGATTTCAAAAGTCAATTACACACAAAAAACGATTGCCCAACTTTATGAAAAATCAGTTACGGCAACACATCTTTTAGCCAATAGAATAAAAGTGAAAACGCCTGATGTATATATTAACACGCTGGGTTCTGCACTTGCGATTGCTTCTGACGGAATTTGGGAAAGTCCGGCGTATCTTCACGGAGCTATTGCGTGGCGTATGTATTTAAATGCATGGCGGGGCGCTTATACGGCAGATCCATTGGGCTGGCACGACAGAGCCAAAACGCATTTTAAAAGTTACAGCAATTCGCAGGTAACTTCGCCGGAAAGCGGTCCTGTTGTTTTTGATGAAGAAAAAAATCTTGCTCGACAAAAAGAAGAAATAGGAACATCCATGTTCAGCAGCGGTTACATCAGCCGAAGTCCGAATAAGAACAATGTGGCGCATCATTATGATATGAATCTGGTTTTTTTCGATCAGATGTTCCGCCATTTTAAATGGACGGGAGATACGGCTTTCTTAAAAGAAATGTGGCCGACGATTGAACGACATTTAAAATGGGAAAAACGAAATTTTGATCCGGATAATGACGGACTTTATGATGCTTATGCTTCGATCTGGGCAAGTGATGCTTTGCAATACAGCGGCAGCGGCGTAATTCATTCTTCGGCTTATAATTATTATGCGAATAAAATGGCGGCAGAACTGGCAAAAAAATTAAACATCGATGCCGCACCTTTTGAAAAAGAAGCAGACAAAATTTTAAAAGCCGCAAACAACCAGCTTTGGATTCCGAAAAAAGGCATTTTTGCTGAATACAAAGATGCTTTAGGAAATAGAATACTGCACGATACGCCGGGAGTATGGAGTATTTATCATACTATCGATTCAGAATTATCAAATCCTTTTGAGAGTTATCAAATGTTGGATTATGTAAATAATCAGATTCCACATATCCCAATTAATGCAGAAGGATTAGAAAAAAAAGACTTGTACGTTATCAGCACCACCAATTGGCAGCCTTATACGTGGTCGACCAATAATGTGGCTTTAGCAGAACAATTGCATACTTCGCTTGCTTTCTGGCAGGGCGGACAATCTGAAAAAGCCTATACAATGTGGGAAAGCGCTTTGATCGAAAGTATGTATTTGGGCGCTTCGCCGGGCGGTTTCGAACAGCTTTTGTTTCAGGATGCGATGCGAGGCGAATTGTACCGCGATTTTGCTGACCCAATTGGTATGGCTTCACGAACTTTAGTCGAAGGACTTTTCGGGATTCAGCCCTATGCTTTAAATGAAATTTTAATTATAAAACCCGGTTTTCCAGAAAAATGGAATCAGGCTTCACTAGAAATTCCAGATGTTTCAATTGATTTTAAAAGAGAAAATAAAAAAGATACCTATATAATAAAGAATCAGTTTTCAGCTAAAATGAATTTGAAATTGGTTTTAAATGCCAATTTTGAAGCTGTTGAAAGTATTTTGGTAAACGGAAAATCAGTATTATGGAAAGCCGTTTCAGAGAACATCGGAAAACCAAAAATAAGTATTGAGGTTCCGTATAGTTCCAATTATAATATTCAGATTACTTGGAAAGGAGATTCTTTAGAAGAAATCGTATCAAAAGAAAATTATGCTTTTAATGAAGCTTTAGAAATCAATACCTCAAAAGCCAAAATCATTTCTGTTTATGATCCGCAGCAGGTTTTGAGTGGTGTTTCAAAAACAGATGATTCGCTTAAAACGAAAGTGAATTCAGCAGGCAGTAAAGTCTTTTTTATAGAAGTAAAACAAGGAGAATTCTCTTGGTGGCAGCCAATTCATTTCAATGCAAAAGCAGAAAAACAATTAAATGAAACGGTTACAGATTGGAATAAACCTTTGGATAAATCCGCACGGTTAGAGACGATTTCTCTTGCTCCGTTTTTTAATGCAAAAGTTACTGATATTTTTAATTACGAATATTTGTCGCCAAGACCTAATACGGTAACCTTACAATTACCAAAACAAGGCATTGGAAACTGGTGTTATCCCAATGTTTCGGTCCAGATTGATGATAAAGGGCTGCGTGAAAAAGCAAAAAAAACAGGGAAAATTTCAACTCCAAACGGGATTTTATTTCAAACGCCTTCTGATGAAAATCAGAAAAATATAATCTTCACCTCTATGTGGGATAATTTTCCGGGAAGCATCACTATTCCGTTAAACGGAAAAGCTTCTCACGCTTATTTTATGCTGGCCGGAACTACAAACCCTATGCAGAGCCGTATTGTAAACGGAGAAATAAAAATAGAATATACTGATGGAACTTCTGAAATTCTGCCCTTAAGAAATCCGGAAAACTGGTGGCCGATTGAACAGGATTATTTTACAGACGGGCTTGCCTTTACAACCGATGCTCCAAAACCGCCGAGGGTTTATTTTAAAACAGGAGAAATTTCGAGAGATTTTAAAGATTTTAAAACCATAAAAGGATTTAGTAATTACGGAGTTGATGGTGGAGCAGGAACGATTTTAGAACTGCCTTTGGATAAAAATAAAACATTAAAAAACCTGACTCTGAAAACTATTGCAAATGATGTTGTGATTGGTTTGATGAGTGTGACTTTAATTAGATAATTGTAGGTAAAGGGGCAAAGGGACAAAGGGGCAAAGTAACAAAGTAGCAAAGAGACAAAGGGGCAAAGTAACAAAGGGACAAGCTTTGTGTGGATAAGGCTTTGCGAACTTTGCGATTTATAAACCATTGTTAAGTAAAAAACTTGCGTGCTTTGCGGTTAAAAAAACATTTCAAGAAACCTGAAACTTTAAAAACTATCAAAACAAAATAACCACATGAAAAACTATCCACTCATAACCGTATTCTTATTTTCGGTTTCGCTTTTTGCACAGAAAATCGACCGAAAGACTTTGGTAACAAGGCACAATGTTCAACTTTCGGCTATTGATACTCTGGCTTCTTTAACGGTAGGGAATGGCGCTTTTGCTTTTACGGTTGATGCAACCGGACTGCAGACTTTTCCGAAAGAATATCAAAACGGGATTCCACTTGGAACACAGTCGGAATGGGGCTGGGACAGTTATAAAAACACGAATAATTATAAGTTTTCTGAAACCTTAAGAGATTACAAACAATATGGCAGAGAGATTTCATACACGGTTCAGATAAAAGAACCCAAACGAAAAGTAGAAGCAGTAAACTGGTTCAGACAGAATCCGCATTTATTGCAGCTTGGAAATTTAGGTTTTGAGATTACAAAGAAAGACGGAAGTCCGGCAAAACCTTCGGATATAAAAGCGATTTCGCAAAAGCTAAATGTCTGGACAGGAGAAATCGAAAGTTATTTTGAAATTGAAGGAACTCCGGTAACCGTTTTAACTGCTTCACATCAGGAAAAAGACGAGATAGGCGTAAAAGTAAAATCGGATTTATTACAGCAGAAACGTTTAAAAATAAGTCTTCGAATTCCGTTTCCAACCGGAGACTGGGCCGATATGGGAACAAAATGGGAAGGCAAACAGGATTATAAAAGCACTCTGACTGAAAAATCAAAAACAGAAGCGGTTGTAACTCACGTTATGGATAGTATTTCATACAACGTTCATTTTAACTGGAAAGGAAACGCACAGATTAAGCAAACATCAGATCATTATTTTGTTGTTGAAGCTTCGAACACCAATACATTAGAATTGAGTGCTCTTTTTGCTTTGGCAGAAAAAAAATCGGTTAAAAATTCTTCTTTTGCAGACATTCAAAACAGCAGTATAAAAGGCTGGAAAAAATTCTGGAACAGCGGTGCAGCAGTTGATTTTTCGGGAAGTACAGATCCTCGCGCAAATGAACTGGAACGCAGAATTATTTTATCACAATATCTTACGAAATTACAGTGTACGGGAAAAGTACCGCCTCAGGAAACGGGTTTGACGTACAACAGCTGGTACGGAAAACCGCATTTAGAAATGCACTGGTGGCACGGCGTTCATTTTGCGCTTTGGAACCGTCCTGAATTATTAGAAAAAAGCCTTCCGTGGTATCAAAAGGTTTTTGATAAAGCTAAAAATATTGCCAAAAGACAAGGTTTTGAAGGTGCAAGATGGCAGAAAATGGTTGATGCAGACGGAAACGAAAGTCCATCGTCTGTAGGTTCATTTTTAATTTGGCAGCAGCCGCATTTTATCACGTATGCGGAATTAATGTACAGAGCAAAACCAACAAATTCAACCTTAAATTTATACAGCGAACGTGTTTTTGCAACAGCCGATTTTATGGCTTCGTTTGCCTATTATGATTCTAAAACAGATCGTTATGTTTTAGGCCCGGGCGTAATTCCGGCTCAGGAGCGTTTTAAAGCAATGGAAACTTTTAATCCAACGTATGAATTGGCATATTGGAACTGGGCTTTGAAAACAGCAATCGAATGGAAGAAAAAACTAAACCAAAAAGTACCCGAAAAATGGGAAACGGTTTTGGCTAAATTGTCAAAACTTCCGGTTGCAGATAATGTGTATCTGGCAACAGAAAGCGCGACAGATTCCTATACGAATCCTGAATTTAAAACAGATCATCCATCGGTTTTAGGAACGTTTGGAATGCTTCCTGAAACGTCTCTTTTGGATAAAAAAATCATGAAAAATACTTTTGATCTGGTTTGGAAAACGTGGTCGTGGGATAAAACCTGGGGCTGGGATTTCCCAATGACAGCGATGTCGGCAGCACGATTGAATATGCCAGACAAAGCAGTTGATGCTCTTTTTATGAAGGTAACGACAAATACGTATTTAAAAAACGGACATAATTATCAGGCAGAACGATTAACGCTTTATCTTCCGGGTAACGGCGGAATTCTGACGGCAGTTGCCATGATGTGCGCCGGCTGGGACGGATCTGAAGGTGAAAATCCGGGCTTTCCAAAAGATGGAACATGGAAAGTTAAAAGCGAAGGGTTTAAGAAGATGTTTTAGTTTTTTTAAGGTTTTAAGTTTCTAAGGTGCTGAGGGACTAAGTTTTTTTGGGGTCGTAAAGCTTTTATTTAAAAAAAATCTTTGCGTCTTCGCGACTTTGCGAGATTAATAAAAATCTGTGTGAAACAACTAACCACAATTCGATATCAATTCTATGAAAAAATATATTCTCTTTTTATTGCTTTTTGTGAGTTTGAAAGCTTTGAGCCAAAGACAAATGGAAAACTTAGACCGCGGTATCATCGCCATAAAAGACAAAGGACAGTTTTTTATCAGCTGGCGGGTTTTAGGAACCGATCCTGATGATCTTGCTTTTAATCTGTATCGAAAAAGCGGTACTCAAAAAGCAGTTTTATTAAATGAAAACCCTATTACCGGAGCGACTAATTTTATTGATGCCAAAGCCAATGCCAAAGAAGAAAATACCTGGTTTGTAAAAACGGTTTTAAAAGGAAAAGAAGCTGCAGCTTCAGGAAGTTTTACAATTCCGGCGAATGCCTCAGATAAACAATATTTATCTATTAAATTAAAAGAAATTGAAGGCTATATGGCAAATGATGTTTCTGTTGGCGATTTAAACGGAGACGGAAAATATGAATTAATAGTTCACATGACCGGAAAAGGACATGATAATTCTCAAACCGGAATTACAGATCCGCCTATATTTCAGGCGTATACTTTAGACGGAACGTTTTTATGGCAGATTAATCTTGGGAAAAACATTCGCGAAGGCGCACATTATACGCAGTTTATGGTGTATGATTTAGACGGTGACGGTTTTGCTGAACTGGTCTGTAAAACTGCCGACGGAACAACGGACAGTGAAGGAAATGTGGTTGGAGACGCTTCAAAAGACTGGGTTGACCGTGATCCTGATTCTAAAACGTATGGCAAGATTTTAAAAGGCCCGGAATATCTTTCGGTTTTTGACGGAAGAACAGGAAAATTGATTATTACTGTAGATTATATTCCGCAGCGAGGCGATTTAGCAGGCTGGGGCGGAAGAGGAGGAAGCGGAGGAAACGATACAAAAGGAAACCGAATGGATCGTTTTCTTGCCTGTATTGCGTATCTCGACGGCGTTCATCCAAGTGTTGTAATGTGCCGTGGTTATTATGGCAGAACAGTTTTGGCAGCCTGGGATTTTAAAAATAAAAAACTGACTTCAAAATGGGTTTTCGACAGTAAAGATGCTGAAAATCCCTATTCGGGAATGGGAAATCATAATTTGACGGTTACCGATGTTGACAATGATGGAAAAGATGAAATAATCTATGGATCGATGTGTGTTGACGACAACGGACAAGGTTTGTACACAACGGGTTTCAGGCACGGAGACGCGATTCATGTTTCTGATCTTGATCTGGATATTCCGGGTCTGGAAGTTTTTGGCATTCATGAAATCGAAAATGGTACAACGGGACCTGGTGTCACTCTATTTTCGGCCAAAGACGGAAAAGTATTGTTTACAGGTTCTCTTAATGAAGATGTAGGCCGGGGCGTTGCAGATAATATTGATGCGACCCGAAAAGGTGCGCAGTGCTGGTGGTCTGGCTCGCCTTATCTGCATGATATGAAAGGAAATAACATTGGTAAAGCACCAAGTTCGACTAATTTTTTAATTTATTGGGACGGCGATACTTCTAGAGAACTTTTAAATTCTAACTATATTGACAAATACAATTCAGGAAGATTGTTTACAGCAGAAGGAGCAGTTTCTAATAACGGAACTAAATCGACTCCGGCACTTTCGGCAGATATTCTGGGAGATTGGCGGGAAGAATTAATTTTAAGATCGGAAGATAATAAAGAACTTAGGATTTATTCTACGATAATTCCAACAAATGTAAAACAGTATACTTTAATGCACGATCCTCAATATCGATTAAGTGTTGCCTGGCAGAATGTTGGTTATAACCAGCCGCCACACACCAGTTTTTATATGGGAGCAGCTATGGATCCGGCTCCAAAGCCTAATATAGTTTTAGTGCCGTCAAAAAAATAACTGTAAATAGTACCTTTTTAGGAAAAAATACTTCTTTAGAGATGCCAGAAAGCTGTTTTTGGCATCTCTTTTTATTATGCTCACATAGTAAAATCTGTAAAAAAAATGTGAATTTTATTTTTTTGGAATTAAAAAACTGTTAAATCTGATGTAAACTTAATGAAATGCATTATTATCTGGAATAAATAAAAATAATTTGGTATAGTTTAACACAACCTATAAATTTGCCTTATTCAAAATAAATCTAAATAAAATGAAAGTAAAAATATTACTTCCGTTGTTAAGCTTTTGCTTAATGCTGCTTACAAGTGTAACTTCGTTCGCACAAACGGCTACCATTAAAGGTATGATTTCATTATCGACTAATGAAGCTGCAGATAATGTTTCAGTAACTCTAAAAGGAACACGTGTTGGAACTACAACTGATGCGCAGGGAAATTACGAAATAAAAAATGTTAAGCCTGGAACTTATACTATAAGAGTTTCGGCAGTAGGATTTTCATCAAAAGAAAAAAGCATTACCGTTAGTTCAGCTAATGAAATTGTAGAAAATTTTACATTAATTACTACATCAGAAAACCTTACTGAAGTATTTGTAAAAGGAAATGCAAACAAATACACAAAATCAGAAAGTGAGTACGTATCAAGAATGCAGGTTAAAAACCTTGAAAACTCACAAGTTTACAACGTAGTTACTAAAGAGTTAATGAAAGACCAATTGGTAACGAACCAAGACGAAGCGTTGAAAAACGTTCCGGGTTTATACCAATTATGGGGAGCTACTAACCGTGCAGGTGATGGAGGTTCTTGGTATTCATTACGTGGATTTACAACTCAAAGTTTAGTAAGAAATGGTATTGCAGGAAAAGTAAACAGTAATTCTGATGCTGCAAACCTTGAAAGAATTGAGGTTATCAAAGGACCTTCTGCTACATTATTTGGAAACGTACTTTCTTCTTACGGAGGTTTAATTAACCGTGTAACTAAAAAACCGTATGAAACTTTTGGAGGAGAGATTGCTTATCAGGCAGGAAGCTACGGATTTAACCGTGTTTCTGCTGACATCAATACACCATTAAACGATGACAATACAGCATTATTTAGATTAAACACTTCTTATAACAATACGAATACTTTTCAGGATTATGGATCTTCAAGAAGTTTCTTTGTGGCGCCATCATTCTCTTATAAAGTAAACGATAAATTGACTTTATCTCTTGATGCAGAAATTGGTGACCAAAATAACTCTGGAATGCCATTAATTTATCTTCCTTTTGATGTATCTGTTGCTGCCTTAGGGTTTAACAATGCAAAGGATCTTAATATGAACTTTAAAAGATCATTTTGGGGAGACGAATTCATAACCAATACAAAAACATTCAACGTTTTTGCTCAGGCAAATTATAAAATTTCTGATGAATGGACTTCTCAGTCTGTATTCAGCAGTACTTCTAACAGAGCTTCTGGGCTGCAGACTTGGTTCTATCTTTACCCAAATGAAGAAATATCTAGAAATGCATGGAATGCTAACGGAAAAGACAATGCAATTGAATTCCAGCAAAACTTTAATGGTGATTTCTTACTTTTCGGAAAAATGAGAAACCGTTTCTTAATTGGTGGTGATTTATTCCACTCTACAAACAGATTAGGATACAGACTTTTACCAAATGGTGAATTTGATAAGATAGGATATACAGGAACTACGGCAGCTTATAATAACTTTAATCCAACAACTGTAAATGCTGAATTGGTAAATGGATTTGATTATAAAACAAACAGCGCGCTTTCAACCTATAGTGCTTATGTTGCAGATGCTATTAACATTACAGAAAGTTTAATTGTTTCTGCAGCGGTACGTTTTGATCATTATGATAACCAAGGAACTACAGATGATACTACAGGTCAAAAAGCAGGTGATTTTTCACAAAATGCATTTTCTCCAAAATTTGGTGTAGTGTATCAAGTAATAAAAGATCAGGTTTCTGTTTTTGGTAACTACCAAAATAGTTTTACAAATATTGGATACATCAATGCAAATGTTGGAGGTGCTCTTCAAATGCAAAAATTTGATCCGGAAAGAGCAAACCAGTTTGAAGGAGGTATTAAAGTAAATGCTTTCCAAAACAAAGTAAGCGCTACGCTTAGCTACTACGATATTAAAGTAAAAGATATTGTAACTGCAGATCCAAGTTTACCAAACGCAAGTGTACAAAACGGAACTCAATACAGTAAAGGTTTTGAATTAGAAGTTACAGCAAACCCAATTCCAGGATTAAACCTTCTTGTAGGTTACTCAAACAACGATTCTAAATTAAACGGATTAAGACCTGTAACTGCAGGACCAGAAAACTTAATCAACTACTGGATCAGCTATAATTTACAAAATGCTACATTCAAAGGTTTAGGTTTAGGATTTGGAGGTAACTACGGAGACGCTACGTATATCTACAACAACGGAACTGAAACTTTCGAACTTCCATCTTACGCTGTAATCAATGCTGCTTTGTACTACGATCAGCCTAAATACAGAGTTTCATTAAAAGTAAACAACCTTACAGACGAATTGTACTTTAATGGTTATACAACAATCAACGTTCAGGCACCTCGTACTTTTATGGGAAGCGTAACGTATAAATTCTAATAGGATTTAAGATTAAGAAATAAAAAAAGCCCGAACAAATCAATGTTCGGGTTTTTTTATTATAAAAGGTCAGTACTTAAAACCTTAGCAGCTTAGCATCTCAGCACCTTAAAAAAACTATATCCATTTCAGCTTTACAGCAAGTGTACAAGCTTCTGCCGTATTGTTTACTTTCATTTTTTCGAGAATATTCTGCCTGTGCCGGCTGACGGTATTTTTACTTATGAATAGAAGAGAAGCAATTTCTTTACTCTGTTTGCCTTTTTGAAGCATTTTTAGAATCTCCTTTTCTCTTGAAGAAAGAAAAGAAAAATTTCCGGCTTCATTTTGCTGCATAACGTTTCCGTTTGCTGTATTTATAATTTTCCCTTCGTAATGAAAAGCCTGCGAAAAATCGAAATTGTAAAGACATAAAGCCAGTTCGATATCTTCATGTTCATTCGAGAAATAAAACATCTTGTGCAGTAAAGATTTATTGGTCGTATTGTCTTTGAATCTTAATCTGCTTATCACGCAAAAATCCCTTCTTTCATGAATTGGAACTGTTTTAATGAACTGAAAAAACTGAAGCTCTAAAAGATATTTTTGCAGAACATCTTCATTATTCAATTTATCAAAAAGTTCTTCTTCCCAAATGCTTTCTAATTCCTGCATTTGATTTTTTTTGAAAATGTTTAGTTCATCTGCAATTTTTCCAGAATACACATAACTTTTATTATGATACAGATCGCTCAGAACAGCAATTCCGTTTTCTAATTCGGCAAAATTTTGTGCAGTTTTCTGGCAGATTTTTAATTGCGTGATAGTTTTTAAATCGGCAGAATTATTCTGATGCAGTAACTTTTTATTCAGATCATTTTTTATGTTTTTCATCAAAAATGGTTATTTATAAGTATTGTCTTAAGGTTGTATGGAAAATATATTTGTATGATTTTTTGGATTGAAATATAATAATTAAAATGGGATTTAAATTGATTTTAAGATTCTTAGTTTTTTTATTTGACTTATTATCAAGCTGTTTTATGTAAATTGCTGTTTGAAAAGTTTTATAAAGAAATTATAAGGTTACGCACAGTAAATAGTAAACAGCAATATAATAAAACTGAATATGAAACACTTTTTCTTACTTATTTTTTTTGCAGGCATTTTTGGTGTTCACTCACAAAATGCAGCTTTGATTAAAAGGCTTGACGGAAGCACTATTTCCCAGGACAGCTTAACATCGGCCATAAAATATCTTATGAATAAAGCCGATGTAAAAGGACTTGCCATTACGGTTTTTAATTCTAAAAAACCGGTTTATATGAATGCCTTCGGCTTTAGCGATGTCGAAAATAATAAAAAATTAGATCTGCATACCAATTTATACGGAGCTTCTTTTAGCAAAGCAGTATTTGCTGTTGTAGTTATGAAACTGGTTGACGAAGGTGTAATTAGTTTAGACAAACCTTTGCAAAGCTATCTTCCAAAATCAATTTACGAGTATGAACCTAAAGTATGGCACGAAGATTTTAAAGAATTAAAAGATTATCCCGAATACACTAAAATTACAGCCAGAATGTGTCTGGACCACACAACCGGACTTCCTAACTGGCGCTGGTTTGAATCTGACGAAAAATTACGCATTAAGTTTGAACCGGGAAGCCGTTACAGTTATTCTGGAGAAGGATTGACATATCTTCAGGTAGTTTTAGAAAAAATAACCAGAAAACCTTTAGAAGAACTTGCTCAGGAAAGAGTGTTTAAACCTTTGGGAATGACAGCTTCCAGCTACAAATGGCAGGAAAAATTTGAGAAAGATTATGCGTACGGATATGATGAAGAAGGAAAAAAACAGGAAAAAGACAAAGACAATGCGCCAAGAGGAGCAGGAACACTGGAAACTACTATTGAAGATTACAGTAAATTTTTAACTGCTATCCTGAATAAAAAAATACTAAGTTCAAAATCATACAAAGAATTGTTTAGTCCGCAGATTCGTATTCATTCTAAAAACCAATTTGGACCCGGCGCGTTAGAAGACGGTAATTGGTATGACAATCTCGAACTTTCATACGGTTTAGGCTGGGGACTCGTAAAATCACCTTACGGACCAGGAGCATTTAAAGAAGGGCAGGGTTCTGGGTTTCAGAATTACAGTATCGTATTTCCAGATAAAGGAATTGGAATGCTTATAATGTCAAACAGCTACAGCACAGGAAAAATAATTAAATACCTGTTAGAAACAGGAATTCAGGACAAATACACACCATGGGAATGGGATCAGTATATTCCTTATGATAAAGTGATTAAATAAGAGCTTTTAAAAAAGTAAAAAGCCTGAAATTTTAATATTTCAGGCTTTTTTATGGACATATATTATTTGACAATTTCTGGCAATGGCATTTTCCATGAACCATTTATTACTTTTTCATTTGGACCGTAAATTCGAATAACAAAATTAAAGTTTTCATTTTTAGGAGTCGGAAGCCAGTTACTCTCTTTATCTTTTCCCGGTGAAGAAGCCTGCAGGTAAATAATTAAATCTCCATTTGACTCATATTTTAAGCCTTTTGATTTGTTGCCTATCGAATATCTCGAAATTGGATTTCGAACCAATAAGCGTTTAGGAAGATTATACATGGTTATGCTCCAAAAATATTTCGCCTCAGGAAGCTGGTTTTTACTGAATTTTAAAATATAATTTTTATTTCCGGCTAAAGGCTGGTTATCTTTATCAACAGCGCTTCCGGTATAAACAGCTTCTTCTTTCGTGTTTCCGTAAATTCCGGCTGCAGCGGCAATGGCACGGTTCATATAATTGTTTTCAAGAGCTTTTCTTGTACCAAACAGATTTCCGAAATCTCTAAGATTAGTAACTCCGGATTCTAGTTCTTTTTTGGCTTCGATAATTCCTTTTTCGATAGCTATTATAGTCTCAGGAGAATATTTTGAACTGTCAAAACGTTTGCCCGGAATAATCCCAATTTTAGCAAAACGTTCCCGAAGTTTCGTTTCACTGCTGTCTACGTTTGCATATTGTAATAATGCGTTTAAAACATTGATAAACTCAGGCGTACTGTAATCATCTTCTTTCCAGACAGGAAGCGGTAAATCATACTTTTTAACTTGTGGGACCGGCTGTTTTGTATATTCATGAAGCGGCATTAATTTATACTGTTCTTGTATTTTTTTTAGATTTGACACATCCTCTGGAGAATGAAGCTGTGTACGGCCGACAAGAAAAATTAAGTTGGTTTCAGATTTTAATACTTTATTAATGCCTTTTGGAGTTTCACCTTTCCAGTCAGGACCAGCGATAAGATATTTTCCTGGATTATTTCCTGACACGCGCGACCCAAGATATTCAAAATTAAAGGTATAAAGATCTACAAACTGCATAACATAATATCTGTTTTCCTCAACTTTTGGAAGCTCAATTACAACTGGCTCATCAGAAACATTTAATGACGCCATCGAATAAGGGGTATCATTATTTATCGTAACAACCAATGTGTCAGATGGTGTAGCACTCATAGCAATGTTTTTGAATTTATTAAAACCAACAAATTCTCCGGATTGTTTATTGAGGGCAGTAGCATAAATCATTTTATAATTGTAAAAAACAGGATAACCGTAAATCCATGCTTCTTTTGCAATGGCTGTTACAGAATCGGGTGAAACAGAGTTATCTGCCGTATTTGTTTTATCTAAAGGAGTTTCTTTTTTGCAGGCCGTAGTGATTAAAAATACGATTACTGCCAGGAAAATGATTTTTTTCATAATTCAATGGATTAATTGTACAAAAGAATCGTCTGGTATTTTTAAAGGGCTTAAAATTAACTTTTTAAGAAAAAACTTATGCTTTACAAAGAGCAAATATGGTTGCAAATTATAATATGAAACCATTTCATAAACAACATAAAAAAAGGCTTTAGCCAAAACGGTAAAGTTTGACTAAAGCCTTTTATTTGACTTTAATATAATCGATAAAAAAACGCAGTGCCTTAGTATCTTAGAACCTTAGTACCTTAGTATCTTAGCATTTCAGTACCTCAAATAGAATTTCTGTCAATAAAATTAAACGGTACTTTAAAATGTCCTTTTTCTTTATTCAAAATAAGCCTTGCTGCAGTTTCTCCCATTATATTAAAATCAGTAGACATAACCGTTATGCCCAGCAATTCTTTTAAAGGTGTATCGTTATAAGAGATAACGCCGATATCTTTTCCTAAAACAAACTCTTCATCGCGAATCTGCTTCATTAAATTCACCAGATCAGATTCTTCAATGGTAATAAACAGATCTCCTTTTTTTAGAATCATATCGTCGTAAACTTCACTTAAAATCTCAAAATTGATTTCGTGTTCAACACAGAATTTCCTGAATCCGTGGAGGATTCTTCTCGGATATGGATAAACTGCTTTATCCGGATAAACTAAAATAAGACGTTTGTATTTGGCTATTTTTTCTAAACCTTCTTTTAATGCATTGTAAATGTCGTTTTCAAAATCCTGATAGATTTTAATAACATCATCTCCCGTTCCCAGTTTTATATTATCCAGAATTACCAGCTTTTCCTGCGGAATTCTTTTAATGGCGTCTACAACTTCATCTGTAAAACTTAAATGTTTCAGTTCATCGGTTTTAAAATGGGTTGTTATAACATAATAATCATAAGCGCCTTCAAACTTGTCGAGAATATTTAAAAAGAGCGTTTCATCACAATGATAAATTTGAAGATCGACATGCGCATTAGCTCCTAAAGTGTTAATAAAAGCACTGTAGGTTTTCATTTTATACGAGCTCAATTTATTGGTCAAAAACAAAATATTGACTTTAGACTCCAGTTTTGTTCTCGTAATATAATATCCTTTTCCTCTAATTGAAGAAATGATTTTTCGTTCTTTTAAAATATTATAAGCTTTTTCAACCGTATCACGAGACATATAAAACTCCTCGCTGAAACTGTTTATAGAGGGAATTTTTTGATTTATTTTTAAATTTCCGTTAGCAATATTCTGCAAAATCGAGTCTACAATCTGTTTGTATTTTGGAACCCTCGAATCTTCGTCTATTTTAATTAATTTAATCATGCTTGTATGTTGCAAATTGGATTCATGAGAAACATGCAGCCAATTTTTTTAATTGTATTTTTTAAAAAAGCAAACTTGAAAAAACGCTTTATGTGTTGATTTTGCTACTTTCCTTACAAAAAAGATAAATTAAATAAAGGCTTACTTTATTTTCAGGCACTTAGGTTAATTTAATATTAAATTATCGGAAATATAATTACGAAATCGATTGCTAAAATAGGGTTTTTTAATTTATTTTTCCAATATAAACCAATCGTTCTTTGCAATTAGTGCGCATTTTTAACATAAAATACACAAATCATAAAGGATAGTACAGGACAGTTTTAATTTTTACATTATATTATTTTACAAAACCAAACTAACTATCACAATTAACCAAAAACAAATTATTAAATGGAATCATTATTAGGAATCATTTTTCATTCTATCGGAGGATTTTCTTCAGGTAGTTTTTATATGCCTTTTAAAAAAGTTAAAGATTGGGCTTGGGAAAGTTACTGGCTTGTGGGCGGTTTCTTTTCTTGGTTAATTGTACCGCCGATTGCGGCTTATTTAACGATTCCAAATTTTACAGAAATTATCATTGCCGCTTCACCTGCAATTAAATCCTTTACTTTTTTAATGGGATTAATTTGGGGAATTGGCGGACTTACTTATGGTCTTGGCGTTCGCTACTTAGGAATGTCTTTAGGAAATTCAATTACATTAGGATTTTGTTCTGCATTTGGAGCTTTAGTTCCTTCAATTTATTATGATATTGTTCCAACAGAAGGAAAAATTTCATTTACACACATGCTTTCTACTTCTGGCGGACAGCTGGTTTTATTTGGAGTTGTAGTATATCTTATAGGTATTGCTATTTCTGGAAAAGCTGGAATGCTGAAAGAAAAGGATTTTGCAACAGGTCATGAAGATAAGGACAAAGACTTCAATTTGGTAAAAGGTTTAATTGTAGCTGTAATTTCAGGAATTTTAAGTTCATTTTTTAATTACGGAATCGAAGCCGGAAAACCAATGGCAGAACATGCTATAGTAAATGGTGCAAATCCGTTATTCCAAAACAACGTAACCTATGTTGTACTGCTTTGGGGAGGATTAACAACCAATTTTATCTGGTGTCTTTATTTAAACTTTAAAAATAAAACAATTAAAAACTATACCGATAAATCTACTCCAATTACTAAAAACGTTTTGTTTTCTGCACTTGCCGGAACGATGTGGTTTTTACAGTTTTTCTTTTACGGAATGGGAGAGAGCAAACTAGGGAATGGTGCCAGTTCATGGATTCTGCACATGGCAACCATCATTTTAACTGCAAACTTTTGGGGTTTTTATTTAAAAGAATGGAAAGGAGTTTCGAAAAAAACATTAAGAACTTTTTTCTGGGGAATCGGGCTTATTATGCTTGCGATCATTTTGGTAGGAATTGGTAACTCATTATAAATAATACAAGAAATAATTATAAAGTATATGTCGAATACAAAAACAATTAATACAAATTTTAAGCACGTAAGCTACCTTTGGGATGATGCTAAAGCCGCAGAACTATCGGGAGATGAAGTAGCGCTTTTCATTTATCGTTCTAATTTATTAGGAGCCGATTTAAGACTGACAAACTATGGAGGAGGAAATACTTCTGTAAAAATTACTGATAAAGATCCTTTAACAGGAGCAAGCTCAGAAGTTATGTGGATTAAAGGTTCTGGAGGAGATATTGGAACTTTAACAAAATCTGGCTGTGCGGCTTTGTACTTAGACAGACTTCGTAATCTTGAAAATGTTTACAGAGGAATTGAGTTTGAAGATGAAATGGTAGAATTGTTCAACCACTGTATTTTCGATTTAGCTTCAAAAGCACCTTCTATCGATACACCTTTACACGGTTTTCTTCCATTCAAACATATCGATCACTTGCATCCTGATGCGGCAATTGCAATTGCTGCTGCAAAAGACGGAGCAAAAATTACTGAAGAATTATTTGACGGAGAAATTGGCTGGGTAGGCTGGCAGCGTCCGGGCTTTGACTTAGGACTTCAGTTAAGAAGCTGTTTAGAAGAAGCTGAAAAGAAAGGCAAAAAACTAAGAGGAATCATGTTAGGTTCTCACGGTTTATTTACCTGGGGAGATACAGCATACGAAAGCTACATCAACACATTAGAAGTAATCGAAAAATGTGCTGAATATTTAGAAAGCAACTACGGAAAAAAACGTCCGGTTTTTGGAGGACAAAAAATTGAAAGTCTTCCAGAAGCAGATAGAAAATTAAAAGCTGCAAAAGTGGCTCCAATTTTAAGAGGTTTCTGTTCATCAGAACGTCAAATGATTGGACATTATACAGATGATGCAAGAGTATTGGAATTTATCAATTCTAATGATCTTTCAAAATTAGCTCCATTAGGAACATCTTGTCCGGATCACTTTTTAAGAACTAAAATCAGCCCGCTGGTTTTAGAATTAGATCCAAACGAAGATTTATCAGATGTTGATGCGGTTAAAGCAAAACTGGCTCCGGCTTTTGAAGCTTACCGCGCAATGTACAAAGACTATTATAATGCCTGCAAGAAATCAAATTCTCCTGCAATGCGTGACCCAAATCC
This sequence comes from Flavobacterium johnsoniae UW101, assembly GCF_000016645.1. Classification (NCBI taxonomy): domain Bacteria; kingdom Pseudomonadati; phylum Bacteroidota; class Flavobacteriia; order Flavobacteriales; family Flavobacteriaceae; genus Flavobacterium; species Flavobacterium johnsoniae. Next base: position 5,067,026 of record NC_009441.1, on the reverse strand, counting down.
GGTTGTGATTTTATATCCTGGAGTGGGAATGTTCACTTTTGCAAAAGATAAAACAATGGCACGTCTGGCATCAGAATATTATGTAAATGCAGTAAACGTTATGAAAGGCGCTGAAGCCGTTTCAGAATATACTTCACTGCCTCATCAGGAAGCTTTTGATATTGAATATTGGTTATTAGAAGAAGCAAAATTACAACGCATGCCAAAACCAAAAGCATTGTCTGGAAGAGTAGCTCTTATTACAGGTTCTGCGGGTGGAATTGGGAAAGCTATCGCTAAAAAATTCGCTCAGGAAGGTGCTTGTGTTGTAATCAATGATATCAACGAAGAGCGTTTAGAAGGTGCATCTGCTGAGTTTGTTAAAGCATTTGGTAAAGATGCAGTTTCAAGCACTTTATTAAATGTTACTGACGAAGCAAGTACAGAAAAAGCATTGGACGAAGCTTCTTTAGCTTTTGGAGGTGTTGACATTGTAGTAAACAATGCCGGAATCAGTATTTCGAAATCTATTGCAGAACATACTCTGGAAGAATGGGACAGATTATACGATATCTTGGTTAAAGGACAATTTATTGTTTCTAAAGCCGGAATCGAAGTAATGCGTAAACAAGGTTTTGGAGGTGATATCGTAAATATCGTTTCTAAAAATGCTGTTGTGGCTGGTCCAAATAACCCTGGTTATGGTTCAGCAAAAGCTGCACAGGCGCACTTAACACGTTTAATGGCTGCAGAACTTGGAGCTGATAAAATTCGTGTAAATACAGTAAATCCTGATGCTGTAATTTCAGACTCAAATATTTGGTCTGGAGGATGGGCAGAAGGCCGTGCAAAAGCATACGGAGTTACAGTAGAAGAACTTCCGGCTTATTATGCAAAACGTACGTTATTAAACGAAATCATATTGCCGGATGATATTGCAAATGCTTGTTTTGCTTTTGTTGGAGGTTTACTTGGTAAATCTACAGGAAATGCGCTAAACGTAGACGGCGGTGTTGCAATGGGCTTTTATAGATAAAAATTATTTAAGTTTTTTTATAAGTTTGTTTAAGCAAAAGTGGTTTTTTGTGGTCTAACGTTCGATATTTCGAGCGTTAGATTTTTTTTAGACATAACATTTTGCACACAGACCAGAATATCCAAAAATAAAGTTAAACAAAGAGTTTAGGAATATAATTTAACCAGTTCAGAATTATTTGCGCCACATATATTTTTACTTGAAATAAAGGAGTAAAAATGCCTAAATTACGCAATCGATTTTTTTATGTGTTAAAAACACACGAATAAAGTTAAATTGCATATCTTGTAAACGCTATTAAAATATAAAGTATTATGATAATCGGATCAAACCATATTGAATCTCATAACGAGGGATTATTAAAAAAACACCAAAATAAATTGGTTTTTACAGCATCAGAAATTGATAATACAGAGGCGATTATCCAAAAATTAATCGACTTTCAAATTGCTATTCCATCTTGGGCTTTAGGAACAGGAGGAACAAGATTTGGACGTTTTGCAGGCGGAGGAGAACCTCGTTCAATCGAAGAAAAAATCGAAGATGTTGGATTACTTCACAAATTAAACAGCGCTTCGGGAGCAATTTCGCTTCATATTCCGTGGGATATTCCGCAAGATTACAAAGCTATTAAAGCACTTGCAGCACAGCACAATTTAAAATTTGACGCCATGAACTCGAATACATTTCAGGATCAGGCAGACTCAGAACATACTTATAAGTACGGTTCATTACAAAACGTAAACAAAGCAGTCCGCAAACAGGCGATTGCACACAATATAGAAGTTATTAAACACGGAATCGAATTAGGATCTGAGTCATTAACAATCTGGCTTGCCGATGGTTCTAACTTTCCGGGGCAATTAAACTTTAGAAAAGCATATCAAAATACATTAGAAAGTTTAGAAGAAATCTACGATGCCCTGCCTTCAAACTGGAAATTATTTTTAGAATACAAATGTGCTGAGCCTAACTTTTATTCAACGACCGTAGCAGATTGGGGGCAGTCTTACTCGTATGTTAAAAAGTTAGGCGATAAAGCGCAGACATTAGTCGATTTAGGACACCACCTGCCAAATGCCAATATCGAGCAGATTGTTTCCTTATTATTAATGGAAAACAAACTGGGCGGATTCCACTTTAACGATTCAAAATACGGCGATGACGATTTAACTGCCGGAGCTTTAAAACCTTATCAGTTATTTTTGATTTTCAATGAATTGGTTGAAGGAATGGACGCAAGAGGAATGAACCACGCCAAAGATTTAGGCTGGATGATCGACGCATCACACAACATCAAAGATCCGTTAGAAGATTTGCTGCAGTCTGTAGAAGCTATTATGATTGCTTATGCACAAGCACTTTCTGTAGACAGAAAAGCATTAGAAAAAGCACAAGAAGAAAATGATGTGGTAAAAGCACAGGAAATTCTTCAAAATGCTTTCCGTACAGACGTTCGCGCATTAGTTGCTGAGGCACGTTTACGTTCTGGTGCAGCTTTAAATCCGGTAGAATTGTACAGAAACCTTTCTGTAAGAAAAAATCTAATTGGAGAAAGAGGATTAAAAACATTGGCAACAGGACTATAAGTTATGAATGTGAGTTGTGAATTATGAGTTAATAAAAAGACTGAACAAAAATCACAATTCACAACTTACAATTTACAATTAAAAAAATGAATGTAGTTGCAATTTTTGATATTGGTAAAACAAACAAAAAAGTATTTTTATTTGACGAAAACTATAGAATTGTCTGGGAAAAATCAGTTAATTTCGACGAAACAGTCGACGAAGACGGTTTTCCCTGCGAAGATATAGAATTGCTTAAAAACTGGATTTTTGAGCGTTTAGAAGAAATAAAAGCTTTAACCAATTATGTTTTAAAAGCCATCAATTTCAGCACTTATGGTGCAAGTTTTGTCTACATTGATAAAGAAGGAAAAGTTTTAACTCCTCTGTATAATTATTTAAAAGATTATCCGGAGGATTTAAAAAATGACTTTTACAATAAATACAAAGGAAAAGAAGCATTTGCTGTAAAAACAGCTTCTCCGGTTTTGGGAAGTTTAAATTCAGGAATGCAGATTTACCGTTTAAAAGAAGAAAAACCAGAATTATTTGAAAAGGTAGAATATTGTTTACACCTGCCTCAATTTTTGAGTTTTCTTTTAACCAATGAAGCTTATACCGATATTACAAGCGTAGGCTGTCATACCAATCTTTGGAATTTCAAAAAAATGAAATACCATAAATGGCTCAAAAGCGAAGGTATTTCAAATAAAATTCCGCCGTTTTATTATGGAAAAGATGTTATAAAAACAAAAGAAGGTCTGGCAGTAGGAGCAGGGCTTCACGATAGTTCATCGGCCATTATTCCGTATACCATAAACTTTACAGAACCGTTTGTATTATTATCTACAGGAACCTGGAGTATTTCCTTAAATCCGTTTAATAACAAAGCACTGACTTTTGAAGAACTGCAAAATGATTGTTTATGCTATTTGCAATACACAGAAAAGCCTGTAAAAGCAGCAAGACTTTTTGCAGGAAACGAACACGAAGTACAAACCAAACGTTTAGCAGAACATTTTAACGTTCCAGTTGATACATACAAAGAAGTTTACTTTGATAAAAACATCGTATCAAATTTAAGAGCTTTAAATTTCCAGATTATTTACCCTAAAAAGTATAATTTTGATATACTGAAAGAATGCCCTTTTCAAAAAAGAGACCTTTCGACATTTAAAAGCTACGAAACTGCCTACCATCAATTAATGCTGGATTTGGTAGAACAACAAGTATTTTCAACTAATTTAGTCATTCATAACAGTCCGGTAAAGAAAATTTTTGTAGACGGAGGTTTCAGCAAAAATTCTATTTTCATGAATTTACTGGCAGAAGCATTCCCGGATGTAGAAGTTTACGCCGCATCAATGGCACAGGCAAGTGCTTTGGGAGCTGCATTGGCCATTCACCAAAACTGGAATCCTAAACCAATCCAGAATGACTTAATTGATTTGAAATTTTACAAACATTAAAATGTATGCCGCAGATTACAGCAGATTTAATTTTAGAAAATCTGCAAGTGTCGGTTTAATCTGTCAAACCTGCGGACAAAAAATAAAAAAAATAAAAAATGAAAATCGGGCTATTTATACCGTGTTATGTCGATCAGTTTTACCCAAAAGTGGGTATTGCGACATACGAGCTTTTGCAGAAATTAGGCTGTGAAGTTTATTTTCCGATGGGACAGACCTGTTGCGGCCAGCCAATGGCAAACAGTGGTTATGCGCACTTAACAAAAGGCTGTGATACCAATTTTATAGCTAATTTTACCGGATTCGATTACATCGTATGTCCTTCCGGAAGCTGTGTTCTGCATGTAAAAGACCATTTACATGACGAAAAACAGGAAGAAAAAGCAACAGCAATTCGAAACACAGTTTATGAACTGACAGAATTTATAACTGATGTTTTAAAAATTGATCACATTGACGGAAGATTTCCTTATAAAGTAGGAATGCACGTAAGCTGTCACGGACAACGCGGTTTAAAACTTTCGCAGATGTCAGAACTAAACGCACCGTTTTTCTCAAAACCAGAGCAATTGCTCCATAGTATTAAAGATCTTGATTTGGTTGCTTTAATGAGAAAAGACGAATGCTGCGGTTTTGGAGGAACATTTTGTGTTACCGAAGAAGCCGTTTCTGTAAAAATGGGACAAGACCGAATTAAAGATCACGAAAGTCACGATGTAGATTATATTACAGGAGGCGACATGTCCTGCTTAATGCATTTAGATGGAATTTTAAAAAGGCAAAAAAGCAGAATTAAAACCATCCATATTGCTGAAATATTAAATTCACTCGAAAACTAAAAATAGATGTTAAGTATAAAATTTAACCGCAAAGTTCACAAAGTTTTACGCAAGGTTCGCAAAGTTAATTTTGATTCTTGCGTACCTTGCGTTTTTTTCTTTGCGCACTTTGCGGTTAAATAAACCATTATAAACATTTCAAAATTGACTTTTAAATAATTAAAAATGTCATCAGAAAAAATAACACCGCACAGCGAAGCCGCAACAAAATTCAACAAAGATGTGGAACGTGTCAACTGGCATGACGAAACACTTTGGTTTGTTCGTGCGAAACGCGATAAAGCAGCTCATAATATTGATGACTGGGAGCTTCTTCGTGAAACGGCTTCAAGAATAAAAGCCAATGTACTTTCAAATATTCACGATTATTTAGTAGAATTTGAGGCTAATGCCCAAAGAAACGGAATCATCGTACATTGGGCGGCCGATGCAAAAGAACACAACGAAATAGTGCATTCGATCATGGCAAAACATGATGTAAAGCAAATGGTGAAATCAAAATCGATGCTTACAGAAGAATGCCATTTAAACGATTATTTAGCCGAAAAAGGCATAGAAGTTATCGACTCAGATTTAGGCGAATACATTGTACAGCTTCGTAAAGAACCGCCAAGTCATATTGTACTGCCTGCCATTCACCTTAAAAAAGAAGATGTAAGTGAAACTTTTCACGAACATCTTGGAACCGAAAAAGGCAATTTTAACCCGCAGTACTTAACAGAATCTGCCCGTCATAGTTTAAGAAATACTTTCCTGACCAGAAAAGCAGCTTTAACCGGAGTAAATTTTGCAGTGGCAGAAACCGGAGAATTTGTGGTCTGCACCAACGAAGGAAATGCCGATATGGGCGCACATTTAGCCGATGTTCATATCGCCTGTATGGGATTTGAAAAACTCATTCCGCAGCGAAAACATCTAGGCGTTTTCCTTAGATTATTAGCAAGAAGTGCTACAGGACAGCCTATAACTACTTTTTCTAGTCATTTTAAGAAACCAAGAGACGGAAAAGAACTTCATATTGTAATTGTCGACAACGGCAGAAGCAAACAGTTAGGACGCGAAGATTTTAGAAATTCACTAAAATGTATTCGCTGTGGCGCCTGCATGAATACATGCCCTGTTTACAGACGAAGCGGCGGGCATAGTTATCATAATGCGGTTGCGGGACCAATTGGTTCTATTCTGGCACCCAACTTAGATATGAGCAAAAATGCCGATCTGCCTTTTGCCAGTACGCTTTGCGGTTCCTGTACCAATGTTTGTCCGGTAAAAATTGATATTCACGATCAATTGTACAAATGGCGTCAGGTTTTGGTAAAAGACGGCTATACGCCAAAAGCAAAAACCATAGCCATGAAAACGATGGCAACAGTTTTGGCCAATCCAACGATTTTTAATATTGCAGGAAAATCAGGAAGATTTGTAATGAAAAATGTTCCGGCAATGGTAAATAATAAAATGAACAAATGGTACGACCAGCGCGAAATGCCAGACGTACCGCAGGAATCTTTTAGAGAATGGTACAAGAAAAATTCGAGAGAATCTAAAACAAAAGACAATGAGCAGTAAAGCCGAAATTTTAAACAGAATAAAAGCGAATCAGCCTGATTTGGTTACGGAACTGCCGGATTTAAATCTTTTAGGTTCCGAGAATTTTGATACACTCGAAACTTATAAAACGGTTTTAAAAGGAATTGGCGGAGATCCGGTTGAAGTATCAAACTATCAGGAAATCATCGATTATATAAAAGCAAATTATAATCTTCAAAAAAGATTAATTACAACACTCCCGGAACTTTCAGAAATTGCTTCTTTAGACTGGAACAATGTCGATCCGCATTCGCTTCAGGATGTTGAGCTTACAGTTATAAAAGCACATTTTGGAGTTGCAGAAAACAGCGGACTCTGGGTAACAGATGATATTTTAGGACAGCGTGTTTCGCCTTTTATTGCACAGTATTTAGCAATAATTGTTCACAAAAATGATATTGTTAGAACCATGCAGCAAGCTTATGAAAGAATAGGGAATCAGGAATATGGTTTCGGGACTTTTATTGCAGGACCATCAAAAACGGCAGATATCGAACAATCGTTAGTTTTAGGTGCGCATGGAGCTAGAGGACTAATTGTTTTTTTATTAGATTAGAGAAAAATAAATTTTATAGAAAAAGAGGACTGCTAAGTCCTCTTTTTTATTTTCAATATATAGGGAAAATCTCAAATGAGAGAAGTAAAATATAAGTAAAAAAATACAAATAGAATTAATTACAACCTATGGTTATATTCTATAAGCTGGTTTGTAAGAAAAAAAAGGTGATTATGCGTAATATTGTGAAATGATGTGTTCATAAATTTAAGCATCTCCAAAAACATTTTTTTTAAGCCTAAGACAAATTCTGATAAGAGTCTCCCAAAACTTTTCTTAGAATTTTGTGTTTTTAATTATTTAGTATTATTATGTTCATTTCCCTTACCCATGATCAAGTGCAGTTTTGCTACGGATCAAAAAAATGGCAGTACAGTTTTAACGAAATTGTAGAACTTGGACTGCTCAAAAAAAAGAGAACCTACCTCTTTGTAAATGCAGCTTTTATTGCAGTCACCATTTTAGCCTATTACTGCATGATTTTTACCAATTTAATGGAACTCTATTATGTAATACCCGCTTTATTGTGTTACACTTTTTTAAGTATTATGCGATTTAACAACAATACAGAGTTCGATTATTTCGTTATTGTAAAAGATATCTACCGAAAAGAAACCAAAATAAAAATAAATGCTCAGGATCGCCCGGCGATTGGCAAGCAGATCGACAACTACCTAAATTTTGAGTTTAACCGAATTTTAGAGAAACAAAAAAACAGACATTACAATGAATCGATTATTGAACAATGTTTCTAATTACGATTTAGCGTTTATTGTTATTGCTCTGGTCTATGGTTATATAACTATAATTAGAAAAAAATAAACAATCAGGCTTCATTTCTCACCTACAATTGAAGCAGTATTTAGATTCCAAAATAAAAGTTATAGCTGCAATACCCCTAAGTTTAGTAGCGGCTGTTTCAGCTATATACGCCCTTACCCAAATCAAACTTATGGCAACTTCAATAAAAAGTAAAATAAAAAGCATTAGAGAGTTAAAAAATTATACTCAGGAATATATGGCAGATCAACTTGGTGTCACGCAGGCAGGTTATAGTAAAATTGAAAAAGGAAAAACCATTTTATCTTACGTCAAATTAGTTGAAATTGCGAAGATTTTAGAAGTTAGTGTAGAAGATATTATTAGTTTCGACAGTCAGAGATATTTCAACAATTTTAATACCGTAAAAGGAAACAGCAACAACGGAAATATATTAATTAATTCTAATAATGGAGAAGCCTTAAAGGAACTCTATGAAGATAAAATAAAACTTCTGGAAAAGCTTTTAAACAAAACCGAGGAAGAATTAAACCGATATAAAAAGAAATTCGGTCAATTATAACAAAAAAACGAGGCTTAAGAGCCTCGTTTTTTTATTATATTTTTAAGATGTCTGATCATCAACAGCTGCATCCGGAGCATTTTTCTTAACAGATTCGATTCCGTTTTCTCTGGCAGAAACGCTTTCATACACTTCGCTAGCTCCTATAATCTGGCCGTTGCTAGCTTTTAAATTAAAATAAGGTTTACCATTTTTCGCTTCTTTTCTGTCATAACGATTATCATCCTGCGAGTTTGTTTTTACAGATTCAATTCCGTTTGTGCAGGCCGCTTTAGTTGTATAGCCTTCACTTGTTAAAATTGTCTGGCCGTTGCCAGCTTTCAAATTAAATTGAAATTCACCATTGGTTCTTTTGGTAATTACAAATTTTCCCATGTAGTTTTATTTTAAGTTAACTATAAATATTTTGCTATTGATAAAAATACAAAACTTGATGACATAAATGATATTGTAAGAAAAAATTATCGTTTTTAATTTGTTAAGTATTAGGCCTGAGAATAGAAGCTTTTGAATAATAACGTAAGAAAATTTGGTATATTTGAAAGAATAATAAATCTAAAGAACATGAAAAATTTAGTTATTTTATTAGCAGTTGCAATTCAGTTAACGTCTTGTAATTCGAAAAAAAAGGAAGATGAAATTGTAAAAACCGAAACAGATACAACAGCCGTAAAAACCGAAAACACTGCTGTTGCAAATGTTTTGGTATACGAAGGTTTACTGCCTTGTGCAGATTGCAGCGGTATTCAGACAGTTCTAAAAATTGATCTTGGAAACGGAACAATGGAAGACCAAAAGTTTGAATTATCCAGCATCTATAAAGGAAAATCACCCGAAAAAGAGTTTGTAGAGAAAGGAAATTTCAACACCGAAAGAGGCCTGGAAAGTGATCCAAACGGCACAACTTTTATTCTAAATTGGGACAAACCAGCCGAGAAACAAATTTATTACGGCTATTTTAGTTCAGATACCAAAAAGATTTATATGCTCGACCGAAGCAAAAAAATAATAAAATCGAAACTCAATTATTCCTTAGAACTTAAGAAATAACAAAGCCCGATTTTTAAATTCAAAATATTATAAACTTAAACACACTCGTTAAGTTTATAATATTTTTTTATTTTTAAAGTATGAAAGCGTCATCAATTCTAATTTCTTTTTGATGAACATTATTTTTATGAAAGAAATCAGCGAAATTCTCAAAGCCTATTCACAAGCAAAATCGGAAGGAAAAAAAACAGCTTTGGCTACAGTCGTTAAAGTTGAAGGATCTTCGTACCGACAGCCCGGTGCGCGCATGCTTGTTACCGAAGACGGCCAGCTTACAGGAGCAATAAGCGGAGGCTGTCTGGAAGGAGATGCACTGCGAAAAGCACTGCTTTCCATTAATCAAAAACAAAATAAACTCATTACTTATAATACCAATAATGAAGATGATATTGAATTAGGATTGCAGCTTGGATGCAACGGAATTGTACATATTTTGTTTGAATATATAAATGATGAAATCCCTAATAATCCCATTCAGCTTTTACAACAACTGGAATTAGAAAGAAAAGAAGCCGTAATAGTTACTGTTTTTTCTCTAAAAAGAAATGCCCATCAAATAGGAACGGCATTATTTTTTAGAAAAGAAAGTCCCGTATTAAGCTGTAACAATGATATTCCAGATCTAATTTCTGATGTAAATGAAGTAATGCAGACCAAAACTTCTGCAGTAAAAAAACTTCCGGGAGAAAACAGTACCGAAGCCCTGATAGAATACATAAAACCTGTTATTTCGCTCGTTATTGCCGGAGCAGGAAACGATGTGCAGCCTTTAGTAAAAATGGCTTCAATTTTGGGCTGGAAAGTTATTATTGGCGACGGCCGCGCTACTCACGCTGTATCAAAACGTTTTCCAAAAGCAGATAAAGTAAATGCCGTAAAACCAGAACAGTTTTTAGAAGATATTCTAATCGACGATCAAACCTATTTTGTTTTAATGACACACAATTACAAATACGATTTAGCGGTTTTGAAAATGCTTTTTGAAACCAGCTGTCAGTACATTGGAATCCTCGGCCCCAAAACCAAACTGCAGCGAATGCTCAATGATCTTCAAAATGAAGGAATAAAAATCAGCGAAGAACAATTAAAACGCATTTACAGCCCAATTGGATTAGATATTGGAGCCGAAACTTCTGAAGAAATTGCTTTATCAATTGTTTCAGAAATAAAAGCCTTTGCCACAGGAAAAACCGGAACTTCCCTGAAATTCAAAACCGGAAAAATTCACGATGAAATTCATTATGGAGAATAAATTTCACAATAAAACCGGTATTGTAATTTTAGCCGCCGGCAGTTCTTCCAGATTAGGACGTCCGAAACAATTGCTGCAATACAACCAATCAACACTTTTAAAAAACACAATTTCAGAAGCTTTAAAAGTACCGGATTCATTTTTGATTGTTATAACAGGATCAAACAGCAAAATCATAGAAAAAGAACTTCTTTCCTTTGATGTCACAATTTGTTTTAATGAAGATTGGGAAACCGGAATGGCATCATCAATAGTAAAAGGACTTAATGAATTACTGCATTTAAATCCCAATTGTGAACAATGCATTTTTGCAGTCTGCGACCAGCCTTTTGTGACTAGTTTTATTTTTGAAAATCTTATAAACGAATATCATAAAACAGGAAAAGGAATTACGGCTTCGGCATATTCTGAAACTGTGGGAACACCCGTTTTATTCCACAAAAAGTACTTTAAAGAGTTACAGGATTTAAAAGGGCAGGAAGGGGCAAAGAAACTTATTAAAAAATATTTTGAAGATACAGCTTCAATTCCTTTTGAAAAAGGCAGTATCGATATTGATACTGAAGAAGATTACAATAAGCTTATTTTTTGAGAGGGGCAAAGGAGCAAAGGTTGAATTAATTGAGGCTTAATAAAAACTTAGCGTTTTAGAGACAAAACTAATTGCTCAGCTGAAGTCAAAATACGTTCAACAGCAATGTCAATTTCTTCTTCCGTAGTAAATCTTCCCAGACTAAAACGAATCGAACTCAAAGCTTCTTCATCAGACAATCCCATTGCTTTTAAAACATGTGAAGGCTCAGAAGTAACCGCCGAACACGACGCTCCATTCGAAACCGAGATATTCCCCAAAGCCATAATTAACTGTTCTGAATTTACCCCGGGAAAACAAATATTTGTGGTATTGTAAATTCGGTTCTGAATATTTCCGTTTACAAAAGAACCTTTAAATTGCAATAACCCTTTTTCTAATGCATTTCGAAGTCTTTCAATTCTGATTTTATCATTTTCTAATTCGTTGACAGCTATTTCTGCTGCTTTTCCTAAACCAATAATTCCGGGAACATTCAGTGTACCGCTTCGCAGTTTTTTCTGATGTCCGCCGCCAGTAATCTGAGGAAGCAGTTTTATTTTGGCTTTCGCCGAAAGATACAAAGCACCAATTCCTTTTGGTCCGTAAAATTTATGAGCAGACATTGTTAAAAGATCAATTCCCAAAGCTTTTACATCAATAGAAATTTTTCCAACAGCCTGGGTAGTATCACACAAAAAAAGAACATTTTTGCGTTTTAAAATAGCAGAAATTTTACTGACATTTTGTATGACACCTGTTTCGTTATTAGAAAACATTCCAATGAAAACCAGTGTTTTATCTGTAACAGTTTCATTTAAAAGATTAAGATCTAAAAGCCCGTCACGTTCAACAGGAAGATAGCTGGCATTAAAGCCGATACTTTCCATAAAGTGGCAAGTTTCAAGAACTGCTTTATGTTCTGTTTCAAGAGTAACAATATGTTTGCGTTCTTGATCAGCCAGACCTTTTATTGCCAAATTGATTGCCTCAGTTGCTCCAGAAGTAAAAATAATTTCTTCTGCATCAGCATTTATTAAATCAGCAGTTTGCCACGCAGCATTTTCAATTGCTTCCTTAACCGTTAATCCTGCAATATGCTGACTTGTAGAATTGGCATATAAATCTGTAAAATAAGGAAGCATAGCTTCGAGAACGCGTTCATCAACACGGGTTGTGGCATTATTGTCCAGATAAATATTTTGCTGCTGCGGCATAAATAAAAACTTAGTCTTGTAAAAGTACAATTTTCAATGTAAAAACAAATGTGCATAATTTTTCTTAACCGAAGGACGCTAAGATTTGTATAAGCTGGATTTTTACAAAAACGCAAAGTTCGCAAAGCTTCATCTACACAAAGCTTTGCGAACTTTGCGTTTTTTATAGATGATAAAGAGAAAAAACTTTGCGCTCTTTGCGGTTAAATCTCAAAGCGAAATTGTAATTATTCTAAATAAGAGTAATGTTTGAATTTCATAACTTTTTGTGGATTAAGATTGTTAAATTTGTTAGAATACCCAAGTGATTTTGCTAATTTAAAGATAGATAGAATGGCTTCTAAAAAAACAAATCCGAATACGGCTGCAGAAAATGACTCAAATTCCCGTCGTGACTTTATAAAGAAATCGGGACTTTTTACTGCTCTGGCCTTTACACCGCCTTCGCTGGTAATGGCTTCAGAGAATAAATGGGATGAAAAAATAGCGGAGTATTTAGAAACAGTACCGCTTTCTATCGAGGTAAACGGCAAAAAACACAATCTTAACATAGAACCAAGAACTACTTTACTGGATTTGTTAAGAGAGCAGTTACAGCTTACAGGAACCAAAAAAGGCTGTGACCACGGGCAATGCGGTGCATGTACAGTTCACGTAAACGGAACAAGAATTTTGTCGTGCCTGACTCTGGCATCCATGCAGCAAAATGCACAGGTAACCACAATCGAAGGACTTTCAAAAGGAAAAAAACTGCACCCAATGCAGGAAGCTTTTATCAAACATGACGGTTTTCAGTGCGGTTATTGCACGCCGGGACAAATCATGTCGGGAATTGCCTGTATCAAAGAAGGCCACGCCAACAGCAGAGAAGAAATCAGTGAATATATGAGTGGCAATATCTGCCGTTGCGGCGCTTACCACAACATTGTTGATGCCATAACCGAAATGAAGGAAGGAGGGAAGGAACTATGAAAAACTTTCAAATAATTAGAGCATTATCATCAGGTTCGGCGGTAACCAATATCAGCAAAGAAAAAGAAGCGATGTTTATTGCGGGAGGAACCAATCTGGTTGATTTAATGAAAAAAAATGTTGTGGCGCCGGATAAACTGGTTGACATTAACGGACTGGATCTTAAAAAAATAGAATTTTTAAAAGGAAAAGTTTCGATAGGCGCTTTGGCAAAAAACAGTCAGGTTGCCGAAGATGCATCTATAAAAGAAAAATATCCTTTGCTGTCTTTAGCTTTAGCGGCGGGAGCATCGCAGCAAATCAGACACATGGCTACAGTTGGAGGTAATATGTTACAAAAAACAAGATGCTCTTATTATTACAATACTGATATGCCTTGTAATAAAAGAACACCAAAAAGCGGCTGTGGCGCGATTGGAGGTTCAAACAGAATGTCGGCTGTTTTTGGAGCTTCAGACAGTTGTATAGCTGTTCATCCAAGCGATATGTGTGTGGCTTTGGCAGCATTAGATGCACAGGTTTTGGTAGAAGGACCAAAAGGCAAACGACAAATTAAGTTTACAGATTTTCATCGACTGCCGGGAAATACGCCCGAAAAAGACAATACTTTGGATAATAAAGAATTGATTACCTCAGTTGAAATTCCGGATAATAATTTCACTAAAAATGTACATTATTTAAAAGTTCGTGACAGAACAAGTTATGCCTTTGCATTGGTTTCGGTTGCTGTGGCTTTAGATATAAAAAATAATACCATAAATGATGTTAGACTGGCTATGGGCGGTGTAGCACATAAACCATGGCGATTAACAGAAGCAGAGGAATTTCTGAAAGGAAAAACAATTTCAGAAGAAATATTTAGACAAGCGGCCAATTTATCAATGAAAGGCGCAAGAGGATACGGTGATAATGATTTTAAGATTACACTTGGAGCCAATGCCATAACAGAAGCACTTACTATAGCAGCATCAAAATAATTAGAATTATGAGCAAGACAAGTAATATTAATAGAGTTGACGGATTTGCTAAAGTAACGGGTTCAGCAACTTATTCGGCAGAATATAAAACGGCTGGTGTTGTCTACGCCTGTTTGGTGGGAAGCACGATTGCAAAAGGAAGAATCAAAACCATAGATACAAAAAAAGCCGAATGGGCGCCGGGAGTTTTGGCGGTTATTACGCATTTAAATGTAGATAAACCTGTAGGTTACGAAAAAGTAAAAGACAAACATAATTTTGGTCAGCCTTTGCAGATTTTCAAAGACGATTCGGTTTTGTATTATGATCAGCCAATCGCTTTAGTTATTGCCGATACTTTTGAACGTATGCAATATGCTGCGAGTTTAATTAAAGCCGATTATTTTAAAGAAGAACATTCGACTGAACTAAAAAAAGCAGCTGATAAAGAGAAAAAAGTCGAAACAGATAAAGGAAATGATTACCATCGCGGTGAACATGACGGATATAAAAATGCAGAGGTAATTTTAGAAGCCGAGTACACCATTCCAACAGAAGTGCATAACCCAATGGAACTGGCCAATATTATTGCCAAATGGGACGGAAATAAGCCTGTTTTATATACTAAAAGCCAAGGTGTTGAAGGAACGCGTAAAAGTGTGGCTGGAGTTTTTGGAGTTTCAATTGAAGATGTTGAGGTACATTCTGAATATCTTGGTGGTGCATTCGGTATGGGATTACACACCTGGCCGTATGAAATTGCAGCCTTAATTGGTTCTAAAAAATTAAATCGTCCGGTAAAATTAGTTTTACACCGCGAGCAGATGTTTACCAATGTAGGTTTCAGACCTTATACGATTCAGAAAATGGGTCTTGGCGCAACAAAAGCCGGAAAACTTACTGGCTTAACGCACGAAGCCGTTGCCATGACATCTAGCTACGAGGATTTTATGGAAGGAACCGTAAACATGTCTCGATTTATTTATGATTGTGCCAATGTTTCGACTCGTTATAGAATTGTGCCTTTGGATACCTGCACACCAATTTGGATGCGCGGCCCGGGTGAAGCGACAGGTTCTTTTGCCTTAGAATGTGCCATGGATGAACTGGCGCATAAATTAAATATGGACCCGATTGAATTTCGAAAGCTGAATTATGCCGAGAAAGATTTGGAACAAAATAAACCATGGAGCAGTAAATATCTTCTGGAATGTTACGAAGGCGGAATGGAGCGCATTGGCTGGAAAAACCGTAAAAATGAACCGGGTTCTGTGAAAGAAGGAAACTGGCTGGTTGGCTACGGAATGGGAACGGGAACTTTTGGCTGTTATAGAAGCCCGACTTCTGTAAAAGCAAAATTTTTACCAGATGGAAATTTAGTACTGCAATGCAGTGTAAATGATATGGGACCCGGGACAGCAACCATGATGACGGCGATTGGAGCTGAAATCACAGGTCTTCCTGCCGAGAATGTCATCATTGAAATGGGAAAAAGCGGATTACCAAAAGGTCCTACGCAGGGCGGATCGGCTACGACTTCGTCTGTTGGTTCTGCAGTGCATGATTCTTGTAATTTACTAGTTAGTAAAGTATTGGAATTGGCAGCGCAAAATCCAACTTTTAAGGGAATCGCCATTACGGATTTAACTTTTGAAAATGGTTTAATTTCTTCTAAAAAAGACAAAACAAAAACGCTTGCTTTAACTTCTTTACTAACCGTTAATAAATTAGAAGGATTAGAAGTTGAAAATCTCTCAAAGGGAGCAGAAGAAGCGAAGAAATATTCTATTTATTCGTTTTCAGTTCATTTTGTAAAAGTATTAGTGAATCTGAATTTAGGGAAAATACGATTGGCACACGTGGTTTCTTGTGCTGATATTGGAACGGTTATTAATCAAAAAACATCAGCTGGACAAATGTTTGGCGGTGCAGTAGGAGGTATCGGGATGGGATTAATGGAAGCATTAGAAATCGATCATCGTTTCGGACGTCCGATCAATAACAATTTTGCAGATTATCATGTTCCCGTAAATGCTGATATTGAAAAGCAGGAAGTTTTCTTCGTCAATAAAAAAGATCCAATCAGCAACCCAATGGGAACAAAAGGTCTTGGGGAAACAGCTTTAGTCGGAATGGCGCCTGCCATTGCAAATGCCGTTTTTAACGCCACCGGAAAACGTGTACGGGATTTACCGATTAGGTTGGATAAAATTATAGAAACTGTTGTTTAAATTTTTAGCCACAAATTACACGAATTTGCACTAATTTTTTTCTTCCAATTGATGATTTAAATTTGTGAAAATTCGTGTAATTCGCGGCAAAAAAAAAGTCGCAAAGCTTAAAAAAACTTTGCGACTTTGTGCCTTCGTGGCATATATCACTAAAACTTATTTTATCGTAATTGGTAATTCAACCGTTGTTTTATCCCATCCAATAACAAGGTTTGCTATGTTACCTTGAGTTGTAAAAGCAATAGATAAAGCTTCGATAGTTTCATTTACTGGTTTAACAGGAACAGAAACTCTTACCACATCTTTGCTTTCGTCATAAGCATAACCACCCCATAAATCCAATTCTTTATTGATAATGATAGTCCATTTGTCTTTTTCTGGAATAGCAAATAAACTGTAGTATCCAGCAGGTATTTTTTTACCGCCAATTGTTACGTCTTTGTAGAATTTGATTTCTGTATTTTCGTTAGCACCAACTCTCCAGATTTCTCCAAATTTTACAACATCACCAAAAATAGTTCTTCCTTTTGCTGAAGGTCTTGCATAAATAACTTTGACAACCGGATTTGGATTATCTGTTTTTTTAAACTTAACCGCTTTGTTTGGGAAATAAGAAATATCAACAGGGCTATTGTCTAATGGAGCAAATTTCACCACGTCTTGTGCCTGAACTGTAAAGGCAGCAAACAAGGTAACTGCCATTAAATAAAATTTTTTCATAGGATTACAATTTTTTAGAATAACTACAAAGTAAGTTAATAATGAAGAAAAATCATATAATTTACAGTCGGTTTTTTGTTAATGAATTGGTAATACTCTTTATTCTT
This sequence comes from Flavobacterium johnsoniae UW101, assembly GCF_000016645.1. Taxonomy (NCBI): domain Bacteria; kingdom Pseudomonadati; phylum Bacteroidota; class Flavobacteriia; order Flavobacteriales; family Flavobacteriaceae; genus Flavobacterium; species Flavobacterium johnsoniae. Next base: position 5,049,571 of record NC_009441.1, on the reverse strand, counting down.
TCTTCTACATTCTTTCCTCTTCACTCTTCACTCATTACTCTTTACTAATTACTCTTTGCTCTTCTTCAAGTACCAATCCTGCATAATATAAAAAGCTTTTTTCTTTTCACCGTCATTTGAAATTAAACCTTTACGGTTGTAACCGTCCTGAATTCCCGGAAGTAATCTTTTTGGAGATCTAAAATCGACCAGAATCCAAGGACTTGTACCGCTTAGATGCGGGATTTTTTCAATCATTTTTAAATTCTGAATATATAGGTATTCCTGATATTCCTCAGTCCAGCGCTCATTTTTTTCTCCATGAAAACCAGCTTTCGCATCACCGCCAAATTCAGAAACAACAATAGGTTTATTATATTTCGATTTCCATGTTATTTTCTCAGCATCTTCTAAATTACCGCCGTACCAGCCTAAATATTGATTGAAAGCCACAACATCTAAAACTTCACCAATTGGATCATCAATAGTTTCTTTTTTTGTTAATAAAGCAGCGCTGATTAATCTCGTATTGTCTAATGATCTCGTGTGTGATGCTAAATTTTTGATGAAAGTATTTCTGGCTTCAGAAATTGGTGTTTCATTTGCCATTGACCAAATAATAATACTGGCTCTGTTTTTATCTCTTGTAATAGAAGTAGTTAATTGATCTTCGGCATTTTGATACGTGTTTTTGTTTGTAAATTCTACAGTCCAGTATACTGGAATTTCTTCCCAAACCATTATTCCCATTTTATCAGCTTCGCGAATGATGTTTTCGTTATGCGGATAATGTGCCAGACGAACATAATTACATCCCATTTCTTTTGCCCAGTTTAATAAACGCAAAGCATCTTCAACAGAATTAGCGCGGCCGCCTTTGGCATTTTCTTCGTGAATTGAAATTCCTCTTAAGAAAACAGGTTTTCCATTAAGCAGAATTTTATCTTCGTTTGTTTCGATAGTTCTAAAACCAATTTGATCTTTTAATTTTTGTCCGTTAAAGTCAATCGTTACATCATATAATTTCGGACTTTCAGGCGACCAATACGAGATTTTTTTCGCAGGAATTTCGAAATTTAAAATTCCCTGAGCATCCGCTTTTCCTTTAAAATTGATTTTTAATTCAGGAATAGAAATCGAAATATTATTTTGTGAAGCATCAAAATTATTGATTTTAATAAAACCGGAAATAACCGATTTATTGCCTTTTTTCAGCTGAATAGTATAATCTTCCACAAAAGAAGCTTCTTCTTCAATTAAAGTCACATCGCGCGTAATGCCTCCGTAATTCCACCAGTCAGTATTAACAGTCGGCACATCTTCTTTATGGCGTGTATTATCCACTTTTATTACCAAATAATTGCCTTTTGGCTGTACAATCGAAGTTACTTCATAATTAAATGGTGTAAAGCCGCCTTCATGTGTGCCGAGTTTTTTTCCGTTTAAATACACATCAGCTTTATAATTAATGGCTCCTAAGTATAAAAACAGACGTTTTTTATCTTTTAAATTATAATCAAATGATTTTTTAAACCAAACATTTCCTTCGTAATATTTCAGCTCCGCAACCTGCGAATTCCAATCGCTTGGGATATTAATTGTGGGCGATTTATCAAAATCATATTCTACCAGTTCCTGTTTATTTTGAGTATGATAATTACTAAAAAATGCCCCTTTTGCCGGTTTTTCATTTTTATCGTATTGATCTAAGTGAAAGCTGTAAAAACCCGTTTGATACGGATCGATAATATAATTCCAAACTCCGTTTAAAGAAGTTGTGTTTCGGTTTGGTACATTGGAGATTAAATTTTGTGCAAATCCTAGAATAGAAGAAGTTAGGAGTAATGCAGTTAATAGTTTTTTCATTTTTGGTATTAATTTGTATTTGTTTGTACTTGCCACGGAGATTTTTATTTATAGCCGCAGATTATAAGGATTAAAATGATTTTGTTTCACGCAGATTTAAAAAGATTTAAGCAGATCAAAATTAAATCTGCTCAATCTGCAAAATCTGCGTGAAACATAAAACTTAGCACCTTAGTCCCTTAGCAGCTTAGAACCTTTTTTACTCAACTGGAATCTTCAAATATTCTCCTTTAAAGCTTTGGTTCAAAGCCGTCATTTCGATTGGATTATTAGAACCATCAGGAATAACTTCTATAGAAGCTTTTCCATTTGCCATTTTTATGGATTCGCTTCCGGTTGGTGTTCCTTGATTTTTTAGTGTTTTTCCTCCCTTTAAACATTGAAAATAAACACTCGCTTCATAATCCAGACAGCGCAAATTATTATTGTCAACTGCAATTGCGGTTACCAGATAATTGCCGTTTTTCAGCTTTTCTGATGATAATTGTAATGAAACCGCCGTATCATTTTTATTAAAACGATAATTAACTTTCAGCGTATCAGAAACCGTTTTTCCTTCTTTCGTTTTTCCAACAGCAATTAGAACATTTTCACCTTTTGTAAAATTGACATCCCAAGTTAAGCCATTTGCCGGATAGAGAGAAAGATTTCGCTGTTTTTCTCCTAATGATTTTCCGTTATGAGATAAAGTTACTTTATCACAGTTACTGAAAACACTGATCGTTCTCGCTGTATTTTCAGGTCCCTGACGCTCTGTCCAGGTATGCGATTCAATATAAGTGAAAGGTTCTTTTGCCCAATAACTTTTAAAAACATAATACGCATCTTTCGGAATTCCGTTTCGATCAGTAAGTCCTTTTTGATTCATGTACGGAATATCATCTTCCGGACGTAACGGCGTTGCAAAATCCTTAAATGCCCATTGTACATTACCCACAAACGCCGGGTCATTCTCGGATATATGCAAATGCCAGTCAAATAAATCGACTATATAATTTTCGCTCCAATCGCCAATTTGAGCAATGTTTGCAACTTTAGTCTGAACAATCGCTTCTTCCCAGCCTTCAGCTTTAATCACATTTTCACCCGTAACCGGATTTTCACTGTGACGGCCTACATGGCTGTCTCCGCCATATTCAGCATGAATAAAATGCTTGTATTCTTTTTTATAAACGTTAATTGCTTTTTGATAACTTTTGTAACTTCCAGAATACCATCCTGACCAGATTGACGGCGAGAAAACATCTACAATATGAGAACCTTCATAATATTTTCTAATAGCCGTTTTTCTTGTAGGATCGAGTTTATGAGCGATGTCATTTAATTCAGTTAAAAACACATTTGTTTTTTCTGGATTATCACCATCAGGAAAATCAGGAAGCCAGTTCATTTCGTTTCCTAAAGACCAGATAATAATACTTGGATGATTGTAATTTTGGTCGATAATCTCGGCCAGCATATTTTTAGTATTGGTTTTCCAAACCTCATTACCAATACCGCCGCGACACCAGGGAAGTTCATCCCAAACCAATAAACCTAACTCGTCGCAGGCTTTATAAACTTCGGGATCTTGCGGATAATGGGCTAAACGGACAAAATTTGCACCCATTTCTTTTATTGATTTCATATCTGCCCAATGCTGTTCGTTGCTCATGGCAGCGCCAACTCCGGCTTGTTCTTCATGACGGTGTGTACCGCGAATAAGCAGACGTTTTCCGTTAAGGTAAAATGGACCATGATCTTTAAATTCAAACCATCTAAAACCTACTTTTTCCGCAACGCTGTCTTTAATTTGATTTTTTTCAGATAAAACAGCGGTCAGTTTGTATAAATTCGGATTTTCTGTATCCCAAAGTTCTGGGTTTTTGATATTTTCAAAAGTGATGGTCGAATTTTTATCAGTAACAGGAATTGTTTTGCTTGCTATTTTTTTGCCTTTCGGATTTTTTAAAGTAACCGTCAATGATAAGTCTTTTGAATTATCTGGATTTACAAAAGAAGAAACAATTTGCACCGAAGCTTTTTTAGCAGAAACTTCCGGAGTTGTAATCTTTATATTCTCGATATGATTTTTGTATTTTGAAACCAGCCAGACATCGCGCGTGATACCGCCGTAAATAAAGAAATCACTTTTTTGAGACGGGATAATTTCGATATCATAACTATTGTCCACACGAACAAAAATCTCATTATTTCCTTCCTTAATCAAATTTGTAATATCGATTGAAAAACCAATATATCCGCCAATATGTGATCCGGCTTCTTTACCGTTTACATAAACTTTGGTCGTTACGTTTGATCCTTCAAAGTATAAGGAATAAACCTTGTTTTTGTCGATCTGTGTGATATTTAATTTTTTTTGATACCAGCTTGCATCGCGCCTGTACCCCGGAACTAAATCGGTTGCATCTTCGGCATTCCAGGTATGCGGTAAGTTCAGAGAAACCCAGTTAGAAGCTTTTTGCGCTTCGGTAAGGTTTGGAGTATGATTTTCTAAATAAAGCCAGTTGTCGTTAATATTCATCTTTGTCTGAGCAAAACTGCTGCTCAGACAAATCTGAAAAAAAACAAAAAGCGCAAAAATTGAAAAAGTTTTATTCGTTTTATTCATAGTTACAAAGGTTCATAGTTACAAAGGTTCAAAGGTTTTTCTGGCTCAAAGGTTCAAAGATTAAAAACCTTTGTTACTTTGAACCTTTGAGCCTTTGCACCTTTATTAATGCTTCCAGAAAATAGTAATCGGCGTAGATTATTGGTTCGTCAATTTCGTCATGTTTCGGCCAGTTTCCGGTACTGTGATCAAATAAAAACGGCGCTTTGATTTTAGTATCTAGAACATATTTGTCGGTTTGTACCGAAGCCATCAGCTTATCGGCGAAAGCCAAATAACTATTATTTTGGGTATAGCCGTATAACTCATATAGTGCAGATGCCATAACCATTGCAGCCGAAACATCTCGTGCCGCATTTGGAATACTTGGATCTTTAAAATCCCAATACGGAATTCCATCTTCCGGAAGGTTTTTATTGGTCATAAAAAACTTTGCTGTTCCTTCGGCTTGTTTTAAATAGGCCGGATCTTTGGTATATCGGTATGACATTGTAAATCCGTAAACTGCCCAAGCCTGACCGCGAGCCCAAACCGAATCGTCGTTATAACCCTGAAGTGTGGTTTTCTTTCTAACTTCACCAGTATTTGGATTATAATCGATAACGTGGTAACATGAATTGTCTTCTCTAAACTGATTTTTCAATGTTGTATTAGCGTGTTTAACAGCAACGTCACGGTATTTTGGATTTCCTGATATTTTAGATGCTTCAAAAAGCAGTTCCAGATTCATCATATTGTCGATGATTACCGGATAATCCCAAATTTCCTTGTTGAAATCCCAAGAACGAATTGAACCCACTTTTGGATTAAACCTTGTGCATAAAGTTTCGGCGCCTTTAACAATTACGGCTTCATAGTCTTTCTTGTTTTCCACTTTCAGCGCTTCTCCAAAACTGCAAAACACTTTAAAACCTACGTCATGCGAATTACTATTAACACTTTCCTTTTTACTGAAAGGAGTCCATTTTTGAGCTTGTTCTTTGTATTTAGAATCGCCTGTAAGACGGTATAACTGCCAAAGGTTTCCGGCAAAAAAACCGCTGGTCCAGTCTCTCGACGGTACTTTGCGAATCTCAAGGGTTTTAATATTCATACTTCTCGGCATCGACATAGAATCGACTGGATAATCGAGGAGCATTTTGTAACGCGTTTCAAGTAAATTATTTGTCGCCGTTGTACTTTTTGTTTGAGGATTAACCCCAGATTTGCATGCTGTTGCAAGCGATGCAAACCCAAGGATTAAAATGAAACTAACTTTATTCATATTACTAATTAATCTTTATTTTTAGTTTCTATACTAAAATGTTATACGCGGATTGTACGGATTCTCTATCGTAGTCCTGATAGTTATCAGGAGCTGATTTTGCATGGATTTTTTTATTTCACGCAGATTTAAAAGATTTTGGCAGATAAAGCGGATTAAAAAAAACAATTTTAATCAGCTTAAATCTTTTTAAATCTGCGTGAAACCTAATTATACGCAACGTGATTAAAAAATCCGTTCATCCGCGTTCAATACTAATTGTGTTAAAATTAATAACCAGGATTATTTGGTTTTAAATTTGGGTTAATAGCCAATTCTGTTCCTGGTAACGGCCATAAATAATCTTTGTTTGGATCGAAATTAGCGTGCGGTTCTAAACCAGACGGACCAAAAACTTCTAAACCAATTTTAAGTCTTTTAATATCGTACCATCTTACATATTCAAATGCCAGTTCTAATCTTCTTTCGTCAATAACCATTTTTCTAAAATCGGCCTGAGAAAGTCCCGGAGTTACGTTTGCCGGAAAAGAAACCAGTTTTCCAGCTTTGTTTCTGGCTCTGGCACGAACACGGTTTACATAACCATCTGCTTCTGTAGTTCCCGGAGTGATTTCGTTTAATGCTTCTGCAGCTGTTAATAAAACTTCGGCAAAACGCATTGTAATGTAGTTGTGCTGAGAAGTTCTTCCGTTAGCACCTGCTTTTCCCGGAAAACGGAAATATTTGGCAATATGCGGACGCGGCGCTTTTTCGTTGTCGCTTGAAGGATAAACCTGTAAAGCACCGCCCGGACCAGTTTTCTTTCTAATAATGGTATCAAAACTTACTGCTCTTCTGTAATCTCTTTGATCCCAGGTATTAAATACTTTTAAGGAAGGAACTGCAACCGAGAATCCTTGCCCGTAACTATAACTGTCATCTTTTAAAGATCCTGTAAAAAACGCGGTATAATCCTGGCCGTAATTTCCTGATGTTAAGTTGTTAAAATCAACTGTAAAAAGCGGTTCTTTTAAAGATGCCGTTTTTGTAGCGTTAAATAAATCCTGAAAATCAGCATCTAAACCTAAACCAAATTTTGTTTCGTTTGTAATTACATATTTAGCTTCGTCGTATGCTTTCTGGAAATTTCCTAAAGTCAGGTAAACAGATGCTAAATATCCAGCCGCGGTGCCTTTACCCGGAACAGCTTTTACTTTTGGTTTATCTTCAAGCCATTGTTTTGCAAATTCTAAATCGGCAATGATTTTTGGATATACATCTGCTTCTTTGGTTTTGCTCATAGAATTGATCTGAGAAACATCGTTTACGACAAAATCAATGTAGGGAATGTCTCCAAAAAGACGCACTAAATGATAATATGTAAATGCTCTTGCAAAATAAGCCTGAGCTACAATTGCGTTAACTTTTGCAGGATCTCCCGGTGTTTTTTTAGCACCTTCAATTGCCTGATTAGCGGCTGTAATGATAACATACGATTGCGGCCAAAAGTTTGCTACAAGCGCGTTGGTATCATTCATAGACATATCGTTTACATCGATACGCGCAGCCTGAGTTGTTCTGTCGCCAATATCGGCCATGTCATCGCGAAGCATTAAAGCAATTGTAAATTCTCTTCCCCAGTAATTATTATGGGCAATGTTTGCAAAAGCACCATTTACAGCGGCCTGCAAATCGTCTGTATTGTTAAAGAAGTTCGCCGGACGAATAATTCCTACCGGTTTTTCTTCCAGATCAGAACAGCTGAAAAAAGCGAGTGTTCCGAAGCAAAGAAAAGCTATATATTTTTTCATGATAGTTGTGTTAGATTAAAATTTTAAATTGAATCCTGCTGTAAATGTTCTTACGTTTGGATATCCTCCATAATCCAATCCTAAATTGGTATTACTTCTTGAGTTGGTATCGTTTAGGTAATTCGTTTCAGGATCTGAACCCGGATAATTGGTAATTGTCCAAAGGTTTTGCGCACTGATGTAGAAACGAACTTTGCTTAATCCTAATTTCGAAACCACTTTTTCATCTAAACTATATCCTAAAGAAACATTTTTCAAGCGGATGTAACTTCCATCATAAACAAATCTTGAAGTGATTCTTTTCGTTCTTGCTGCGTTTGCCGGAACATTTGTATCCGTATTAGTAGGCGTCCAGGCATCTAAAACCTCAGTTGTAGCATTATTGTTTCCAGAAGCCAGTTCCATTAAAGTATAGTTCAGGATTTGATTTCCTTGTGAACCCTGAAAGAAAATATTCAGATCCAGATTTTTATAGGTAAAATCATTGTTGAAACCAAAAATGAAATCAGGATTTGGATTTCCGATAATTGTTTTATCCTGAGAATCCAGTTTTCCGTCGCCGTTTACATCTCTGAATTTTTCACCTCCCGGAGCAGTTTCAAAGTTTCCTGGTAAAACCGTTTCTCCCTGCTGGATTACGCCATCATAAATAAATCCGAAGAAAGATCCAACTGGCTGTCCAACTCTTAAAATCTGAGATTCAGTTGCTAAGAAATGACCCGGAGCAGAATTGATTAAAAGATCTTTGTTATCTGCTAATTTTAATACTTTGTTTTTGTTTGAAGAAATATTAAAGTTTGTCGACCATGTAAAATCAGGACCCGTAAAGTTTCTGGAAGTGATACCCAATTCCCATCCTTTATTTTCTAATTCGCCCACGTTTTGAAGCTGAGAAGCAATTCCTGAAACTCCCGGAAGAGGTCTGTTAAACAATAAATCTTTAGTAATCGTTTTATAATAATCGGCAGTAATGCTGATTCTGTTATCAAATAAACCTAAATCAATACCATAATCCTGCTGATACGAGGTTTCCCATTTTAAGTTTGGATTATCAAGTGAAGTTAACTGCACAGCATTTGTAATCACGTCACCGCTTACATAATAAATTTCAGAAAATCTGGAAAGAGTAGAGTAGGCGCCAATTGAAGGATTTCCTGTTGCTCCATAGCTAGCTCTTAACTTAAGGTTTGAAACCGTTTTACTGTCTTTTAAGAAATTTTCTTTACCAATATTCCATCCAACAGCTCCAGAAGGGAAAGTTCCGTATTTGTAGTTTTGGCTAAAGCTTGAAGAACCATCTCGTCTGGCAGTAAACGTAAACAGATATTTATCGTCGTAATCAAAGTTTAACCTTCCAAAAGCAGAAATTAATTCTGTTTCAGATAAACCTGAATCTGGTTTTAAGAAAACAGTTCCGGCACCCAGATTTCTATACGAATTGGTATTGGTTAAAAATCCTCTGGAAGCGGCATACGAATTTTCGTTTTTGTTTTTTTGGTATGAATATCCGGCCAAAACTGTTAACATACCTTTTGAGATCACTTCACGTTTAAAAGTCAGATAATTTTCTGTAAGGAAAGAAGAAAATCTGGTATTGTTTACAGAAGCTTCTCCTTTGATATTTTTTCCGGCAATTAAAGTAGACGGAATAAATCTTCCGGTCTGCGAGTTATTATCGGTTAGACCTAATGTTGTTTTAAAGTCAAGGTCTTTTGTAATTTGATACTGCGCAAAGAAATTATTTCGGTTTACAATAGAAACAGTTTCCAGAATATTTTCCATAGCTGTTGCATACGGATTGTCAATATCATCTCCAATTGGAGCGGTTGTGGTATAAGTACCGTCTTCATTATAAATTCCTTTATCCGGCATAAAACGATAGGCTGCCGCAATTACACCCGCAGCTCCTGTTCCTCCGGCACCAGTCTGGCTTATGATTCCTTCTTTGTTCTGTTTGCTGGTAAAAGTATTTAAACCCACTTTTAATTTAGGAGACAAATCGGCCTCAAGATTACTTACAATGGTATATCTGTCAATTCCAGAATTGATTACAACTCCGTTTTGATTAAAATAAGTTCCAGATACATAATATCTCACATTTTCAGATCCGCCTGAAAAAGACAGCTGCGTATTCGAAATCATTCCGTCGCGATAAATTACATCCTGCCAGTCTGTATTTGCCGGACCTTGTGTATGCGTTGTAAAACTTTTACGGTAAGCTGCAAACTGATCGGCATTTAATAAATGCAGTTTGTTATTTACAGATTGTACTGAAGTCGAATTACTGAATTCAATTACTGGTTTTCCAACTTTTCCTTTTTTGGTAGTTACCATAATAACCCCGTTTGAACCTCTTGAACCGTAAATTGCAGTCGCCGAAGCATCTTTTAAAACTTCAATCGAAGCAATATCCTGCGGAGCCGGCATAGAAACACCTGCAAAACCATCAACCACAACAAGCGCATCACCGCTTGCATTGATAGAAGTTCCCCCGCGAACCCTTATTTTTACAGGAGCGCCCGGTTCACCGCCGTTATTGGTCATTACAGAAACACCCGCCGCACGGCCTTGTAAAGCCTGTTCTGCATTTAAAACAGGAAAAGAGGTTAGTTCTTTTGCCGTTACAGAAGATATAGATCCTGTAATGTCACTTTTTTTACGGGTTCCGTAACCTACTACAATAACTTCATCAAGTGCTTTTGTATCTGGTTTTAAACTTACATTGATAATACTTTTGGTTCCAACCGGAATTTCTACAGTTTGAAACCCGACAAAATTGAAAACTAAAACAGCATTTTTTTCTCCTACAATTACAGTGTAATTTCCATCCATATCAGCTGTTGCTCCAACAGACGAATTTTTAATATAGACATTAGCACCAGGAAGTCCAAGCAAATCTTCGCTCGAAGTGATTTTTCCAGTCACTTTTCGTTCCTGTGCGTGCATCACAATATTTACCAGTAAAAAAGATACCAGTAAACACCATTTAAACGATTTGATTTTTCGGTCTGTACACATTCATTTTTTGGTTTTAAAGGTTAATGTTAGATAAAGTAGAAAAGCAATAAACTCATTCCGATTATGATAATGACAAACAAAATTTGCAGTAATAAGAAGTTTGTTTTTTTGATTTTCATATCGCAAATGTATACGCCGAAAACGATATAGAAATACAAAAAAGGGTATCCAATAATACAGATACCCTTTTTTAACCCTTTAAAACAGTGGATTTTTTAAATTATGACCGAAGATTTATAAAATTTGTCGGAGTATTGTGACGGAGTTTCTCCGTACTTTTTCTGAAAGCATTTGCTAAAGTATTTCGGATTGTTGAAACCGACTTTATAACTGATTTCTGAAACGGTTAATTTGTTTTGTTCTAATAATTGAGCCGCACGTTTTAACCTGATTTCATGAATAAACTCATTTGGCGTGCAATTCGTCCAAGCTTTGATTTTTAGAAATAACATCGTTCGGCTTACGCCCAGTTCTGAACAGAAAAACGGAATGTCAAATTGTTCGTTAGAAATGTTTTCTTCCACAATTTTAAATGCCTTTTTCAATAATTCTTCATCCAGAGAAGAAACCGTGATTTCTGACGGAATAAAACTATCCTCGCTTGAAAACTTGATTTTTAAACGTTCAGTTGTGTTCAGAAGGTTTTTAACGCGAAGCCTGAATTCCATTAAATTGAATGGTTTACTGATGTAATCATCGGCACCGCTTTCCAGTCCTTCAAATTTATAAACCAATGAAGATCTGGAAGTCAGCAAAATTACCGGAATATGGCTGGTTTTGATGTTCTCTTTGATTTTTGAACACAATTCAGTTCCCACCATTTCTGGCATAATAACGTCGCTTATAATTAAATTTGGAACAAACTTTAAAGCTTTTTCTAAAGCAATTTTTCCATTTTCAGCTTCTATAATGTTATAATCTTTTTTGAGAAGGTTTTTCATGAACTTTCTCAAAACCTTATGATCTTCAACAATTAAAATAGTCTGCTTTTCTTCGTTTACAATTAAATCTTCGATGTCTTCATGTTCAGTAATTTCCGAAGGTTCTAATTGAGCGGCATATTGTTCAATATCATCACTGATTTTAAAATCAGGTATAATTTCGCTGTCCAGAAGATGCTCGCGTCCAAGCGGTAACGTTACTTTAAAAATAACGCCTCCAGTGGCTTTGTTTGTAACGTCGATTTTTCCTTTATGCAGTTCCACAATGTTTTTTACGATTGAAAGCCCAATTCCGGTGCCTTTATTGTAATTTTTTTGAACCTGATTGTGCGTTGGAACTTCAAAAAACAAATCAAAAATTTTATCGATATGTTCTTCTGAGATTCCTACGCCAGAATCTTCGACAGCAATAAACAGATTCTGCTGGTCGTGATTGATTTTAATTTTAATCGAACCGCCTTTTGGAGTATATCTAAAAGCATTTGATATCAAATTGTAAAACACACGCTCGAGTTTGTAACGGTCAAAATAAACCAGAATTTCTTCGTTTTCGGTTTCAAAACTATAATCGTAACCGCCGTCTTTAGCATATTCAATAAACGACAAAAAGATTTCTTTGGTAAATTTTACAATATTTCCGTTTGCAGATTCCAGCGTAACCTGATGATTTTCCAGTTTTCTAAAATCCATTAAACGGTTAATCAGACTCAGTAAATGATTCGCGCTTCCTTCAATAACCAGAAGTTTTTTATACATTTCATTGGTTCCGTTATAATCGGCCAGAATTTGCTGTAACGGACCTAAAATAAGGGTCAAAGGCGTTCTGAATTCATGTGAAATATTGGTAAAGAAATCCAGTTTTAATTTGTTGTTTTCTTCAATTCGCTGCGTTTCCAAATATTCCAGTTCAAGTTTTTGTTTCAGTCTGGCTTTCGATTTCATAATCCAGATTAAACCGCATAAGCCCAAACCAATCACGATTCCGTACAATAAAAATGCCCAGATACTGCGCCACGGAGCCGGATTTACAATTACCGTTAAAGTAGTTGGAGTTTGATTCCATACTCCGTCATTATTTGCGCCGCGGACTTCAAATGTATAAGTTCCAGGATTTTGAATTGCAAAATTGGCTTCGCTGTTTTTAGTTGTCGTCCAGTTATTTTCTAAACCAGTTAAACGATAACTGTATTGGTTGTTTTTTGATCGAATGTAATTTGGAATCGCAAAACTAATCGAGAAATTCGCTTTGTCATAATCCAGAGTAATGGTGTTGGTAAAACCAATGCTCTGCTCTAAAATGCCGTCTTTATCATGCGCATTTACGGTTTCGTTTTTAATTTTTAAATTAGTAATTAAAACCTGAGGTGCATAATTGTTTAAGGAAATTTTGGCTGCATCAAAAAACGTTGCGCCCGAAGGACTTCCGAAATAAAATTGATTTGATCCTAATTTTAAAGCCGAATTATCATTAAATTCATTACTTGCCAAACCGTCTTTTTGGTCATAAATTACAACCGTCTTTTTAATTGTACTGTATTTAATAATTCCCTGATTTGTACTGATCCAAAGGTTTTTATCGTCATCTTCTAAAATAGAGTGGATAGAAGTAATGATGGTATTTCCGATTCTAAGATTGATTTGGCTGAATTTTTTTCCATCAAAATAATACAAACCTTTTGCTTTTGTTCCAACCCAGATTTTATTTTGAGAATCCTCAAACAAAGTCAGAATATCATCACCGGACAAAGAAGAGTGGTTGTAAAAGAAATGCTGTATCGTATATTTTTTAGGATTGAAATTTCGAAGTGAAATACGATTCAAACCATTTTGTGTTCCCAGCCAGATTGAATTTTGTTTATCGATTAAAATACTGCGAACCATATTATTGGTCAGGAAAACGGGTTTAGTGTTGTCATTGCCAATAATCTCAAATTTTTTGTTCTCGGTATCGTAACGAATTAAGCCTTTTCCAAAAGTTCCAATCCATAAAATTTTATTTTCTGCTTTAAGCGAATAAACACCGCTTTCCTTTAAAAATTCGGTTAAGTCAGGAGTAATTCTGTTGTCTTCAATTCGTTTCGAAACCGTATTGTAAGCTGATAATCCTTTTGAAAAAGTTCCAAACCATAAAATATGATCGTCAGAAAGACACATTGCTTTGATATCATTTTTATTGGTTTGTCCGGTTTTGCTGTTGATGTAGCTTACAGCTTCGGTATTTTTATTGAAAATTGTAATTCCGCCGCCTTCAGTTCCAAAATAAATATTCTGGTTTTTATCTGAAATAATAGAACTCACGACATCAAAACTCATCGGAATCTTTTTCGAATTTTGATTGTAGTTGGAGAAATTTACGTTTGAAATATCCCAAAGGTTTACGCCTTTGTAATAACAGCCAATCCAGATCGACCCTTTTTTATCCATAAAAACCGACTTTACTTTGTCGATTCCGTTGTTGTTATTGGTATTGTTAATTTTCTGCAGACTTTTATCTTGTCCCAAAATATAAATTCCGTCGTAAGCTCCAATCCACAAAGAACCTTGGTTGTCAATTACTAATGAGCGGATATCAGTATTTATTTCGCGGTATTTTTCGGCTGATAAAAAAGAAACAAAAGATTTTTGTTTTTGATCAAATTTTAAAAGTCCTTTGTTTTTTGTTCCCACCCATAAACTGCCGTCTTTTTCTTCGATTACCGATTGTACGTTTAATAAATCAGACGCATTTAACTGATAATTTTTAAAACTTAATTTTCCGTTTTTTCGACTAGTTAACTGACACAGTCCTTTTGTTGTTCCAATCCAGACAGCTCCATTTTTGGTTTTTATAATGCTTAAAATATTATTACTTGGAAGAGTAGAAGCATCATCATCTGAATGAAAAACTGAAGTAAACAATCCCGATTTTTTGTTGTAAATCGTTAGTCCTTTTGAAGTTCCAAACCACATTTCGGCGCCAATTTCCTTAATACTCCAAACAGCATTATTGCTTATTGTATGATTGGTTTTGGTATGAAGATATCTTGTAAAACGATTTGAAACAGGATCGTAACAGTTTAGTCCATTGTAAGTTCCTACCCAGATTTTTCCCGAGTTGTCTTCTTCAATTGCTAAAATATCATTGTTGCTGATTGAATATTTATTAGAAGCTTCATTCCTGAAAATAGTAAATCGGCTGCCATCGTATTTATTTAGACCATCGCGGGTTCCAAACCACATCTGCCCAAATTTATCCTGATGAATGGCAATAACAGAACTCTGCGAAAGTCCGTCTGTAGTAGAAAAGTTTTTAAGTCGGTATTTATTTTGGGAAAACAAATTCCCGGAAACAAAGACAAATAATAAAAGAGCTATTTTAAGTTTCATAGCGCACAGATTTATGTTGTGAATTGAGTTTCTCGCAGAGTAGCAAAAGTTTTCTTTTTTAATTTTCCCTTTGCGACTTAGCGGCTTTGCGAGATTAATTTTTAAACACATAGAAACATAGATTTTTCTTTTTATAAACAAGACTTTAAAAAAACTAGTTTTTCACACATAGCTTTCACGCAAAACCTATGATTTTTTATGCAAGTGAAACGCCTTTTTACGCTCTTAAAAGCTATGTTTCTATGTGTTTAAATTTATTTTTTCAAACGTTTATTTAATTGATAATCATACAGCGAAGGAATCTTCTCAATTGGCATGTTTAAAAATTCAATGTAGGGATCAATGTCGTATTTGATTTCAAATTTTGCATTTCCGTGAACACCAATAATTCTGGCTAAAGCGCCGTCTTTCATTCCGTACAATAAAACGGGTTTTGATGTATCTGGATTTTCAACCTGAACATTTAAATTCCAAAAAGTACTGAAAGGTCCGTGAGAAGGTTTCCAGTAATCAGCGCCTCCGCCGCCAAACAATGCGTAACTATTGTTTTTATTGGCTTTTACATGAACCGTAATATTATCAAATAAATTTTGATGATTGGCTCCCGAGTGCTGATCTAAAACAGGATCTGTAAATATTTCACAGTTTTGATAGACATTTTTAGTAGCAAAAGTGTTGAAACTTAATGGGTGAACGGCAGAATTGTAAATTTTCAAATTCTTAACCAAAATATTATGTACACCGCCTAATGTTACCGTGTAATGCGATAAATGCGATCCATCGGTTGTAATATCCTGAATGGTAACGTTAGAAACTTCTTCGGCAAGAATGCCGCTGTCTGCATTTGTGATTTTGACATCTTTAACCCAGCTGTTAAAAAGACGCGTCAGGAAAATACCGTTATTTCCGGGTTCAACATGATGCGCGACTCTGGGAATATCAGGAAAGGTAAAACGAAGATGTTCGATTCCAACTTCATTTAAATGTTTCCATTCGACTAATTGCGCCTGATAACTTGGTTTTATTGAAATGGTTAAAGGTGTTTTTAAAGTGATTTTAGAGCCAGAGATTTTGGTTATTTCAACCTGCTGTCTCACAATAGGAAGTTTGGGAAATTTCCAATGATGTGAACCTGGTTTTACTTTAGCTCCCTGATATAGATCGTTGATAATTTCGCCGTTTTCGCCGTCTTTATTAAACAATTGCAGTTCTACAACATCACCAACTTTCAATCCTTTTACATCCGAAACCGTAATAATATGTTCGCCCATTTTCCCTGAACTGACTTTCGCCAACGGACTGGATTCTGGTTCATATTTATCCAAATACGATTTTACACGTTCGCCTGGAACCTGCGTCCAGATAAAACCCCCTGACCATGCATATTGTGAAAAAGGAAGATCAATATTGTTTTCTGGCTCGCGTTGTCTTTTATCAAAAGTGGTTAAGTATTCGCGAAGTTCAGCCAAAACTTCAGAATCTTTAAGATACATCATGGGTCTTGGGCAGTAAATTTCGGTTCCGTTTTCGTTAGAACCAGCGCCTCGAAGCACAAAATTGCTTCGTTCGATATATAAAATATCGCTTAAAATAATTCGTCCTGCCGGCAATTGCAGAATTACATTTCCTTCAACAGCATTTGCTGCTTTAAAGGCTTTTAAAAGTGCTTTTGAATCGTCTAATTCGTCATTGGCTTTTACTCCAAAATCTGCAGCGTTAATAATTTTTCCGGCAGTTTCAGGAATTGGGCTTTCGCCGAAATGATAGCCTGCATAACTAAAATCCGGAAGATAATTAGTTTTGGGTGAAGTAATAATTTTTGGTATTTCCTGCGCCAATATGGTATTCATAAAAAAGCCACAGGAGATAATAATGGCTTGGCGAATCATGGTTTGTGGTTTTTGTGGTTAGTTAGTTTTTTGTTTGATTTTGCCGCCAACGCGCTAAGGCACGAAGTTTTTTTAGCCACAGATTAAAAGGATTAAAAAAAATAAAAAACTTTGGGTCTCAGCGCCTTGGTGTCAAAACCAATTATAAAGATCGTTTGATCCCTAATTCCAGTCCGCGCAGTTCTGCCAGTCCTCTTAAACGGCCGATAGCAGAATAACCCGGATTTGTTTTTTTCTTTAAATCATCCAGCATTTGGTGTCCGTGATCCGGACGCATTGGTAATTTGCTGTTATTTCTTTTTTCAACTTCAAGAATTGCTTTTACAACTTCGTACATATCAACGTCGCCTTCCAAGTGATTGGCTTCATAAAAACTTCCTTCTTCGTCGCGTTGTGTGCTTCTTAAATGGATGAAATTCATTTTATCGCCATGACGTCTTACAATTCCCGGTAAATCATTATCGGCACGAACACCGTAAGAACCTGTACACATTGTAAACCCGTTTGATTTAGAAGGAGCAGCGTTCATTAACTCGATCAAATCTTCTTCGGTACTTACAACTCTTGGCAGGCCTAAAATTGGGTAAGGAGGATCGTCTGGATGAATTGCCATTAAAACGCCTTTGCTTTCTGCAACCGGAACAATTTCTTTTAAAAAATGAAAAAGATTATTCTTTAAAGCCTGTCTGTCAATATGATTGTAAGCACTTAAGGTTACTAAGAAATCTTCAACCGTATACGCTTCTTCGGCACCCGGAAGTCCGGCAAGAATGTTCTGCTGCAATTTAACTTTATCTTCGGCAGTCATCGCCTCAAAATAGCTTTTTGCTTTTTGTTTTTGTTCATCAGAATATTCGTTTTCGGCACCTGGTCTTTTTAAAATGAACAATTCAAAAGCTGCAAATGCATTTATATCAAAACGAAGTGCTTTTGATCCGTCTTCAACGGTATAGGATAAATCAGTTCTTGACCAGTCTAAAACAGGCATGAAATTATAACACACACATTTGATACCGCATAAAGCCAGATTACGAATGCTTTCTTTATAATTTTCAATGTATTGAATGTAATTTCCAGTCTGTTTTTTAATGTCTTCATGAACCGGAATACTTTCTACAACTGACCACGTTAATCCCGAAGCACCTTTTTTAGGATCGCCGTCCTGATGTTCGATTTCAACTTTTCTTTTGATAATTTCATCAATACTCCAAACTTCTCCGTTTGGAATATGGTGTAAAGCTGTTACAATTCCGGTTGCTCCGGTTTGTGCAATATCTTGTAAAGAAACAGGATCATTTGGTCCGAACCATCTTAATGTTTGTTCCATTTTGTATTATGTTGTTTTGTGAGTTAGTTTTTAGATACTTGTTGCAGCAAAACCGCCGTCAACTTTTAAGATAGTTCCTGTTACGAATTTTGACATATCGCTGCATAAAAACAAAAGTGCACCATCAATATCTTCTGGAGTTCCAAATCTTCCCATTGGCGTGTGATCGATGATTTTTTCACCTCTTGGAGTTAATTTTCCTTCCGGAGTTAATAATAAAGCACGATTTTGTTCTCCAATGAAAAAACCTGGTGAAATAGCGTTTACACGAATTCCTTCACCATATTTTTGGGCTAATTCAACTGCCATCCATTGCGTGAAATTATCAATCGCCGCTTTTGAAGCCGAATAACCTACAACTCTCGTTAAAGGTCTTTGTGCCGAAGCAGATGAAATATTAATGATATTTCCTTGTTTTTGTTTAGCAAATAACTCTGCAAAAACCTGAGTAGGAAGCATGGTTCCAATGATATTCAAATCGATTACTTTTTGTAAATCATCGCTTTTCATATCATAAACTGCCTGATCTGGCTGGATAGTCGCTCCGGGCATATTTCCGCCGGCTGCGTTAATCAAAATATCAAGACGTCCGTATTTTTCAACAATAAAATCTCTTACTTTTTCTACTTCTTCTTTATTTAAAACATTGGCCTGAACCGCAAAACCTTGTCCGCCGTTTGCTTCAAGAGTTTTTACAGTGCTTTCGGCTTTTTCAAGTGACTGCGAAACGATTCCCACAATAACACCTTGTTTTGCTAATACATTTGCAAAATTGCTTCCTAAAACTCCGGCACCTCCCGTAATCAGAGCAATTTTTCCTTTTAAATTGAATATTGAATCCATTTTTTAGTTTAAATTTTCAATACTTTAAAATCCCAAATTCCAATTTGGAAAATAAAGTATGGTTATGGTTTAGTTTACTATTTAAATTTTTACTTTAAAAACAAGTTTTTTCAGAAAACCTTCGCCAATCATGGCTGCGTGAACATCTTCTGGATATAAAATCGCAAATTGTTTTTCCTGAAGTTCAAAAAACATATCTGGTTTATCATGAAAAAAACGAACGTCTTTTTCATCGCTGTAATCTCCATTTGGGCTTATGCATTTTTCTCTTGGTTTCCATGCAAAAGTTTCCGGACCTTGTATCGAAATCTGAATGTCAATGTTTTTGTCATGGCATTCAAATCCTTTTATACTTTCTTCTCTCGAACTTCCGTCGCCGTGTATTACGATTAATTTTAAACCTTCGCTTATTTCAATAACGCCGGCTTCAAGACTGGCAATATCGGTTTGGTTTACATATTCAAAAGCTTTTTGAAAATTAGGATGCAGTCTGTAGTATTTTGCTGCATTATGTACTGAATCTATTATCATTTGGTTTAAGTTTATCTTGATTATTAAGGCGTATTTTGAATAAAGAATACAAAAAAATAAAATTATTTTTACAATTTGTGTAATTTTACGTGTACGCACACGGTATTTTACAAATGTATGTAAATTGTGATGTAAAACAACTTATTTTTGCTAAAAAAATATAATTTTACAAAGGAGCTTTTATTATTTTAACTTAAAAAGAATCAATATCATAACAATTAAAAAAATAGCCGAATTGGCAAATGTTTCTCCCGGAACTATTGACAGGATTATTCATAAACGCGGACAGGTGGCTCAGGAAACTGTAGACAAGGTTAATGCGATTATTGAAGAGTTTGGTTATAAGCGAAATATCCTGGCTAGTAATCTGGCTTTAAACAAAAAATTTCATTTTGCGGTTTTTCTTCCTAAGTCCGAAACTTTGGAATATTGGCAGAGCCAGACGGACGGAATCGAAAAAGCGGCTTTGGAATTTGGTAAATTCGGGATTGTATTGGATTATTTCTTTTACGATTATAATCTGGCTTCTTTTAAGGAATCTGTCAAAAAAGTAATGGAATTTGACTGCGATGGTTTGTTGTTTGCGCCTATTTTTTATGAAGATTCGGTTCGGTTTTTAAAAGATTACGAAAGCAAAAACATTCCGATTGTAATGATCGATTCGAATATTTCTGAAGAAAATGAACACGCTTATGTGGGTCAAAATGCTTTTCAGAGTGGTTATTTAGCCGGAAGGCTCATCAGCTTTGCCGTTAAAAATGAAAGGCATGTTTTGATTTTTAAAATTACCCGCGAAATCGAAAGTACATCAGTTTATCAGCAGAGAATTAAAGGATTTTATTCGTATTTTAAAGATCACGATGAATTGACGAATTTTAATTTTTCAGAATTCACCTTAAAAGATTCCGGAATCGACCAGCTGAATCTTGAAATGTTTTCTGGGGTAAACAGCATTTTTGTACCCAATTCGCGAGCGTATATTGTGGCCGAATTTTTAGAAAAGAACAATATAAAAGGTGTTCGAATTATTGGTTTTGATTTACTTAAGGAAAATATAGAATATCTAAATAAAGGCGTTATTGATTTTTTAATTAATCAAAGACCCGAAGATCAGGGTTATATGGGAATTAATTATTTGTATAAAAAACTGGTGCTGCAGGAAGATACAGAACGCACACATTATATTCCGCTTGAGATTATTTTAAAAGAAAATTATTTTCCTGCTAAGAAGTGATTTAATCTAAACCACAGATTTTACGGATTAGGCAGGTTTATTTTAAAATAAGCTGCATCAATCCGTTTCATCCGTAAAATCTGCGGGTAATGATTATTATTTCTTAATCTTCACAATCAATGGATTATTGATTTTTTCTGCAAAAGAACTTAGATATTTTTCCCATTCTTGTTTGGTTTGAAACGGACTTCCTTTTTTCCATCCAAAACCAACATAATAGACGGCTTTATTGTTTTTTACAGCAATGTTTCCATAAAGATTGCTTAAATCTTTTTCATCTGTTACATGATGGTCAAAACTCAGCAAAGTGTTTTTTGGAGCCACTAAACCAGTTCCTATTTCAGAATCATCAATAGGTTCCCAATAGCTTAACCAGCCTTCTTTTAAATTAGTTCCAATTGTTCCTTTTTTATCATGAAGTGTTAATCCGGCAGCAATTTCCTTAGTTCCTGTAATATTGATTTCAAAGCGCGAAAGCTGGCTTCCGTAATCTAAACTGATTAATTTTGATTCGGTTATTTTATTTCCTTTGGCGTCCCAGTCAGCATAAGTTAAAATAAAACTCGTTCTGATTGGACCGGTCGTAATCGTTTTCCAGCTGATGAAATTTTTCGAGAAATAATACTTTCCGTCGACTTTTACTGCAATTCCGCCCACACCGCGGCTGTCTCCAACATGAAAATTATCCAGACCTTCACCAGTATCTTTATGATACGTTCCTGTTCCGTTAGTGGCTTTTTCATACCATTTGTTGATAATTGGATAATCGACTCTTTTCAGCCACGCATCAATGCCGCTTGTTAAAGTACCTCCGGGAATTTTATCCTCGACCATTTTTTGAGCCACAGGACCATAAGTTCTAAAAGCGACTTTGTTGTTTTCCCAGGCATAATCGTCTGTACGTTCCGGAACAAAGCGTGAATAGCAGCTAATTTCTTTTGAAGCTGAAGGATTCGTACCAGCTAAAACTTCAAAATCTTGTTTAGAAGATGCTTTGATCTTTGGCTGAAACAACAAAACATCTGCCGTTCCGTCTCCGTCATTGTCTACAGTCTGGGTTTCTAAAAATGAATTACTGCCAAGATCTTTAACGGCATAATTTTCAAGTTTTGAATTGGCTGTTAATCCAAGAATTTTTTTTGTTAGTTCTACAGTTTCAAATTCTCTGTCGGTTTTTAAATTATTGCTGATCGTAATAATTTTATTTTGAGACTGAACTGTAAAAGTTCCTGCCAGAATTGCGATTGATAAAAAATGTTTTTTCACAATATGAATATTTTAAATTTCTGCTTTTTTTTATTTCATAAAAATACGAATCTAAAAGATTGTTTAAATCCATAAATAGGGTAATAATGTACAAGTGTTTGATAATGAATTTCATATAAAATGTTTTTTAACAGATTATGATTCTTTTCTTTACATTTAATGAATCAATTTTAATACTCTAAAAAGATGAAAAAGAGATATTTATCAATGGTTGTTTTTCTGTTGGTTGTAATCAATTCCTGGGCACAGCTAAAAAGTTCAGATGAGTTAAAAGAAAAACTAAAAACAATAAACAGCCAGATTGCCGATTCTTTCTTGCGAAAAGATTTTAGTGTTACTACCAATTTGTACGATGATAACGAACCGGTTTGTATGCCTGAATATCATAAAGCTTTGTATACAAAAGAAGATATTAAATCCTATTATCAGCAATGGCTTTCAAAATTTACAATCAATAGTTATAAAAGAGATATTTACGAAATTCAACAAATAGGCAATTATGCCGTCGAAACAGGGACTTTTAATATTCATTCAACAAATGAAAACGGTGCTGTTTTAGCTTATGATGGAAAATATCTGAATGTATGGAAGGTTGAGAAAAATGGAAAACTCATTCTGGAGTCAGAAATCTGGGGAGCCAATAAAGCGATTGACGGTTCTAATTTTGCCTCTATAAAAACGAAAGAAAGTGAAATACCAAAACCTAAAATAAATAAAACTCTAGAAACTGAAGTTGGTAAACGAAATGAACGCATTGCCGAATTAGTCTCGAAAAGGGAAGGTGAAAAACACGCTGTAGAATTTTTTACAAAAGATGCCATATATCTTACTTATGATGCACCAATGTTTGTTGGAATGGAAAACATTAAACCTTATTTTGAAGAACATGAAAAGCCAAATGGAGTTTCGATTGATTCAATATCTATTAAGGCAGGCAAAATGATTCCTATTAAGAATTTTGTTATTGAATACGGTTATTATTATGTAGATGTTTCCTGGGACAATAAAAAGGGAAGGGCCATTGTAACGGGAAAAAGCACCAACGTTTGGAAAAGCGATGAAAATGGCATTTTAATGTTGTTCCGCCAAATGGTAAATCATAACTAAATAGTTAAGATTGAAAAAGAATGACGATATTTATACAGTAAGATTAAAAAACAAACAGTAATTGTATGAAACAGAGCGCCGGAATATTAGCATATAAATTTGTAGATAAAACCATTTTTTTCTTTTTGGTTCATCCAGGCGGTCCGTTTTGGAAAAATAAAGATTTAGAAAGCTGGTCAATTCCAAAAGGAGAATTTACTATTGAAGAAGATCCGTTAGAAGCTGCTAAACGAGAATTTGAGGAAGAAACGGGTTTTAAAGTCGATGGAGATTTTATTAAACTTGAATATGTAAAATTGAAATCGGGTAAAATGGTTCATGCATGGGCTGTTGAATTTGAGCTCGATGAATCTTTGATTAAAAGCAATGACTTTGAAATGGAATGGCCTCCAAAATCCGGTAAACTTCAAAGTTTTCCTGAAGTAGACAAAGGCGAATGGTTTCAAACTGCCGAAGCCATAAAGAAAATAAATCCAGCACAGGCTGATTTTATTGTTCAGATGGTTTCTAAAATTTCATCTTCACTTTAAAGCACAATAACGGCTTTGCAAAATAATTTTTGTACTTTCCATTTTGGTTTACCGCTAATAGTATAAAGCGGTTCTAAAAAGTAAATTAAAAATTATGAATGTAAAATGTATTATTTTCGATTGTGACGGAGTTTTGGTTGATACTGAGAAAATTGGCAACGGAATACTGCTGGCAATGGCTCAGGAACACGGATTCGAAATGGAACTCGAAGATGCATACCGATATTTTAACGGTCGAAATTTAAAAGATTGTTTTCGTCATATTGAAGAAGCAATTGACCAGAAACTGCCTGAAAATTTTGAAACAGAATATCGCGAGAAAAGTTTTGAAGCTTTTAAAACACAGGTAAAACCTATGAAAGGCATTGAAGATTTTATTGCAAAATTAAAAATTCCGTATTGTGTGGCATCAAGCGGACCTGTCGAAAAAATCCGTTTGAATCTTGAAGTGTCGGGGTTGATCGACAAATTCGAAAATAAAATATTCAGTTCGTATCAAATTGGCAGCTGGAAACCAGAACCGGGAATTTTTCTGCAGGCCGCTCAGCAAATGGGTTTTGAAGTAAAAGACTGTATTGTGATAGAAGACAGTAAAGCAGGAGTAAAGGCAGGTGTAAGCGGAGGTTTTAAAGTATACGGTTTTGTTAATGGTTTTAATAACGAAGATTTAGAAGAAGAAGGAGCCATTTTATTTGACAGCTACGAAGAATTGAGTAAAATGCTGTCAATTTAATTTTAGAAAATAATCTATAAAAAAAGCTGTCCTTTTTGAGGACAGCTTTACATTAGTTGTGTTGTAGTTTAATAATTAATTTATTTTAACCAAATGAGCTTCAATTGCTGCTCTTTGTGGTTCGTATTGTGCCGGAAGTTTTAAGTTTTGGCCTAATTCTTCTAAGCTTTCGTCTACTGTAAATCCAGGATTATCGGTAGCGATTTCAAATAAAACACCTCCCGGTTCTCTAAAATATAAAGAGTGGAAATACTGTCTGTCAATTTGTGGTGTAATAGACAATCCGTATGCTTCGACTTTTTCACGGAAGTGCATTAATATTTCATCGTTTTTTACACGAAATGCTACGTGGTGAACCGTTCCGTTGGCATTTAAACCGCGTTTTTCATCCGCTAATTCAACCAAGTCAACAATAGCAGCATTTTCTACAGCATCTGTTGCATAACGGTAACGGTTTACGTCCTGATCGATCAGTTTGTAACCAAATATTTCAGTTAAAACTGCTGCTGTTGGTTTAATATGGTTTAAAGTCAAAGTAATGTTATGAAAACCTTTTGTTGCCACATCAGCTTTTACTTCGTCAGTTTCCCAGGCTTTTCTGTTATCGTCTGTTTTAGATTCGATTAACTCCAATTTCAATCCGTCCGGATCTAAGAAAGTCAGGTATTTTTCTCCAAATTTTTCAGCAGGTTTATTGTAAATTACATTATACTGCTCAAAACGTTTCTGCCAGAAATCAAGACTTCCTTTTGGAACAGAATAACCAATTTCTGTAGCCATTCCAGAACCTTTTCTGCCTTGCTGAATTCCTTCTCCCCAAGGGAAAAAAGTTAAGATGGTTCCTGCGCTTCCCACTTCGTCGCCAAAGTAAAAATGGTACGTTCCCGGATCGTCAAAATTCACTGTTTTTTTGATGAATCTTAATCCTAATATTTTTGAATAAAAGTTAAAGTTGCGTTTAGCGTCACCTGCAATTGCAGTAATATGGTGTAAGCCTAAAATTTTATTTTCCATGGTATTTTTTATATTAAATTGTTGTTTGATTTTTCTTTTACAAATTTACGTCTACTCTGTCTGTTAATCGATTAACCTAGATTAAGAAAGAACTGAGAACCATATTTTGCCGCTGTTTTTTAGTTTTTTTCTGCAGCGGCAATAGTTTTAAAACAGGGAATAGAAATGTATTCTGAAAACAGCAAATCTGCTATCAGTGTTTTTTTGCTGTGACTAAAAACTAATCACAGCAGATTATAAGATGTTGATGAATTTATAATTTGATAAATATTGACTTCCTTAGTTTAGGCTCAATATTTTTTGTTTTGTGTCCTTTTCCTGTAGTGTCTTCTACTAATAGAATTGAACCGGTATTGAATGTTCTTTTTTCTCCTAATGAAGTTTCAATTTCTACACCGCCTTCCAGTAAAACAATATACTGACGGTTTGGTGCATTATGAAAATCGTAATCATAAGAAGGACTGACTTCTCTAAAAACGATAGATTTTACGGGTTCGTCATCAGATAAAAATCCGATATCGCCGTTGTTTTTTAACGGAACTTCAAAGTCTTCAAAATGACTTTCTCCATTTGCATCGCTGTAAACGCGAGTTATCGCAATCATTATTTTTTATTGAAAATTAATGCATTGGCACAATTTATTTCATCCTGACTAATGGTATGTCCCATATTTGGGTAGATTTTTTTAGTAACATCTGCGCCCAATTTTGTCATAAGCGCTTCGGTATCATTTACTCTTTCTACGGGAACATGAAAATCAGGATCACTTGTTCCTATAAAAACTGGTGTGTTTTCGAAGTTTCCTGAATAATGATTTTCATAAACCTGATCGCCAATTAATCCGCCTGTAAAAGCAACGATTCCGCCATATTTTGAGGCATTTCGTGTTGTAAATTCCAAAGCAAGACAAGCACCCTGCGAAAACCCTAAGAAATAGATGTTTTCTTTCTCGATTCCGTTTTGCTGCACCGCTACTACAACCTGATGAATTGCTTCTAATGATTTTGAAAAAGAGGGTTCATTTTCGTTTAAAGGAGCTAAAAACGAATACGGATACCAGGTTCTGTTTTCTGCCTGAGGCGCAACCAGAGCAAAATCGTCGACCTTAAGATGTCTGGCAATCGAAAGGATATCATGAGCACCGGCACCACGGCCGTGAATCATAATTAAAGCTTTTTTAGCTTCATTTAAAGGTACACCGTCTGTTAAAATTTCTGTATTCATAACTATTCTGTTTTTAAGATTGTTTCTGCCAGATATCTTCATATTCATCCGGATGTCTTTTAAATTGAGCGTGAACGTAAGGACAAAGCGGTAAAACTTTTAAATTATTGGCACGAACATAAGAAACCATTTCTTCTAAAAGTTTCTTAGCATAACCTTTTCCTTCACCTTCGGGTTCAACTCCTGTATGGTAAACTGTCAGCAGGCCGGGTTTAATGCTTACTGTCATTTCGCCTAATTTTTTATCATCAACATACAAATTAAAACTGCCGTGGTTTTTTTCGTTTAATTCTAATTTTATTATTTCCATAGTATTTTGAATGTGTGCTTGTTTGTAATTTTTAAGAGAGAAAATTAAACTGCCTGTAATTATAATTCTTTACAGGCAGTCTGTATTGATTTATTTTATAAAAGCCAGAATATCGTTGTTGATTGTTTCAGCATTTATAGTCGGCATACCGTGAGAGAATCCCGGATAAGAAATTAATTTTCCGTTTTTCAATAGTTTTGCCGCTCTTGGTGCCTGTGCATAAGGTACAATCTGATCGTCTTCTCCGTGTAATACAAGTACCGGAATGTCTAAACTTTTTAAATCTTCTGTAAAATCTGATTCAGAAAAGGCTTTAATTCCTTCATAATGTGCTAAAACAGAACCCATCATTCCCTGACGCCACCAGTTGTGTTTAATACCTTCCTGAACAGTTTGTCCTTCGCGGTTCCATCCGTAAAATGCGGTAGGGAAATCATAAAAATACTGTGCTCTGTTAAAACCTGTTCCTTGTCTGATTTCATCAAAAACTGACAATGGCACACCTTCAGGATTAGACTCGTTTTGAATCATTATTGGAGTAACTGCACTGATGATTACTGCTTTTGCAATACGTCCTTTTCCGTATTTTGCTGCGTAACGAATTACTTCACCGCCTCCAGTTGAATGACCAACGTGAATTGCATCTTTTAAATTTAAAGCTTCAGTTAATTCAGCAATGTCAGATGCATAAGTTTCCATGTTGTTTCCTTCAGAACTCTGGCCAGAACGTCCGTGTCCACGGCGATCGTGTGCAATTACTCTGTATCCTTTTTGAAGAAAAAACATCATTTGTGCATCCCAATCATCGCTTGATAAAGGCCATCCGTGATGAAAAACAATTGGCTGTCCAGTTCCCCAATCCTTGTAATAAATTTCTGTTCCGTCGTTTACTGCAAATGTGCTCATGATTTTAAGTTTTTAAGATTACTATTATTTGTTATTTTGATTTTAAATTCTAATTAAATTTTTCTTTTTAACATTTAACGTTCTCGATGTTTAATGTTGTTATGATTATGATGCAAATTTATTACAGCACTAAATGTTTATCGATTAACCTAGATTAAGAAGTAAAAAAAGCTTTAAAATTTTTGTTTTTGTAATCAGTAAGTTACTAGTTTGTTTGTTTTTAATTTGTTGATTTTAAGATTTGTATAATAAATTTAAAGCTTTTTTATTTATAAATCTTTTTTAATTGTGTTACGATTGAATTACTTTTTATCTTAATAATTGTATTTAATACGTTTTTCAGCCTTAGTTCAATCGAAAAAATTTAAAGAAGGTTTGAGGTTTTAATTTATTGGTTTTTAGTATTCTTAATAACAAATGCAATTTGTTACATTAAAATAAATTTTTATATATTTGGATTTCGACATTCATTTTTTTAATCTATTAATAATGCTGAATTGTTAATAGAGATTAAGTAAAACTGAATTTTTTGCATAGAGAATGACTTTTCCCAAAGAGGCATTTTTTGAAGCTGTGATTCCCAAAAATCACAAACTAACCTACAGACAGAAACAAAATGACGAAATTTATAATTAGATTTTTAGTTTTATTAGTATCACTTATTTCTCCGGTTGTTATTTCTCAAATTAAAAAAATCGGTGTTCCGTTTATTACCAGCTATAGTCCCAAAATGTATAAAGCGGCTTCTGAAAACTGGGATGTTATTCAGGATTCAAAAGGCATGATGTTTTTTGCCAATCATTTTGGAATTATGCAGTTTGATGGTGTTCGATGGAGTATTATTACCCAGCCGGAAAACCGCAGTATGGTTCGCTCTCTTGCTATTGATAAAGATGATAAAATGTATGCAGGCGCACAGGGCGATTTTGGTTATGTTATTCAATTATCAAACGGTCAGTACAGATATACATCTTTAGTAAAACTGCTTCCTGCTTCGGCTGGAAACTTTGGAGATGTTGTTCATACCGTTATACGAGATAATGAAGTCATTTTTTTTTCTCATGAAGCTATTTTTATCTACAAAAACAATAAAATCAAGGTTTTAAAGTCAAAATATAATTTTGATGATTTTTTTGAAACAGGTAATGAAATCTATGTTTCTGATAATGGCAAAGGATTATTGCAGCTAAAAAACGATGCTTTGGTTCCGTTTCCAGACGGACAGAAGTTTGCCGGAATGAAGATTAGAAAGATTTTTAAAACTCCAAAAGGTCTTTTATTGTTTACCCAAAAAGAAGGACTTTTTTTATATGCCGATAAACAGATAAAACCTTTTATAACGGAAGCAGATTATTTGCTGAAGCAGAATCAGATTTCAACCGGAATTCAATTTTCAGATGGTTATTTCGGAATTGGTACACGTCAGTCCGGTTTGATAGTTGTAGATAGTGAAGGACATTTAATTCAGCATATCAATAAACAAATTGGACTTCAAAATGATTATGTAACTAGTTTTAAAGTTGATAGAGAAGGAAACTTATGGGTCATGCTCAAAGAAGGAATTTCACTCATTCAGATTTCTTCGCCGTTGTCGAGAGTTTTAGATTCTTCAAATTCTGAAACCAAAATATACTGCAGCCAGATTTATCAAAATAAATTGTATATCGCTACAGATAATGGTTTGTTCTGGCTTGACTGGCAGGCGTATAAAAACGGTAAACGAGATAATATTCATTTTCAGCATATTCAAGGAATGTCTGAAAATGTTTGGAATATCGGCGTTTTTGGAAATTCGCTTTTGGCTTTTGAAAAAAACGGAATATTTGAAGTTTCAGGAAATTCAGCCAGAATCCTGGCAAAAATAGACGGCGTATGGCAGGGAATTCTTGTTCCCAATCATCCAGACTTACTGCTTGCGGGCGGTTATACCGGATTGTATCTTTTAAAAAATATAAACGGCAGCTGGGTGTATCAGCATAAATTAAAAGGATTTGAAGAAAGCAGCCGTGTAATAGAAACCGATGCAAATAATGCTATATGGATTGCTCACGGTTACAAAGGCATTTTTAAAATTAAACTTAATGAGGCATTTGATGCAGTTTCTGATGTTCAGTTTTATAATCAAAAAAATGGTTTTCCTTCAAGCTTGTTTCTTAATACTTTTAAAATCGATAATCAAATTCTTTTTGGAACAACTAAAGGTGTTTACAAACAAAATCCTGTTTCAAAGAAAATGTTACCGGATCCGGTTTTCAAAAAATATCTTGGACTTGAGAATCATATCCGCCTTTTGAAACAAGACAGTCAAAAGAATATCTGGTACATTTCTGGAGAAAATACAGGAAAAATGACCAAAAAAGCGAATAATACGTTTGATGTTGAAGAACTGCCTTTTAGAAAGCTTCGTTATTTGTATGTTCCGGGTTTTGAGAATATTCAGACTACTGCCGGCGGAGACGTGTTTTTTGGAACACAGGATGGCTTAATTCATTACAATGCAGTTAAAAACAAAAAATATCAAACCAAATATAAGGCGGTCATTTCTGAAGTAAAATGTATTATTCCAAAAGACAGTCTGCTGTTTTCAAGCCGATACGATGTGCTTCCTAACAAAAACAAGTCTATTGATGACAAATTATCAGCCGTTTTATCTTATGAGAATAATGCTCTGCATTTTTCTTTTGCCTCACTTTTTTATGATGAAGCCGAAGCTACAAAATATGAATACTGGCTGGAAGGTTTTGAACCAAAATGGTCTGACTGCAGTCTTCAGACAGAAAAGGAATATACTAACCTTCCTGAAAATGAATATGTTTTTCATGTAAGGTCAAAAAACATTTATGATGTGGTAAGTGAAGAAGCTGTTTTTCGTTTTGAAATCTTACCGCCGTGGTACAGAACGATCTGGGCTTATATTTTGTATTTTTTGCTTTACAGTGTAGTAATTTATCTCATTATTAAATACCAAAAAACACTTGCCGGAAGACAGCGCCAGCAGTTAATTCAGGATCAGGAAAAAGAACTGCTTAGAAGCCGCGCTGAACTAAATGAACAGAAACTGACACTAGAACAGCAGAATATGAGTATTATACGCGAAAATCTCGAAGCGACGATTAATCTCAAAAACGCCAAAGTAGCTTCGAGTACTGTAAACCTTATTCATTTAAATGAAATTCTGCTTTCGATAAAAGAACTTATCAGCCAGATTGATAAGAAAAATGAACCGAATGTAAACTTTAGTCTGTTAACCAAAATAAACAAATTAATCGATCACGAGTTGCAGGGAGATAAGCAGTGGAATGAGTTTGAAGAAATCTTTAACCAGCTTCACGATAATTTTATGCAGAGGCTGAAACAAAGTTATCCGGAACTTACACCTCGTGATATGCGTTTGTGTGCTTATCTTCGAATGAACTTTAATACAAAAGAAATTGCACCGCTTTTAGGAATTTCTGTTCGAGGTGTTGAAGATACCAGATACCGTATTCGTAAAAAATTACAGCTCCCGTCTGATACCAACATAACAGAATTTATTCTAAATTTCTAGATTATTATTTAAAAACATAGAAACATAGTTTTACTTTGTCTACAGAAAAGGCGTTTCACTAGTTAAAATGCACATAGCTATGTGTGAAAGCGAGCTTTTTTATACTCTAAAATTAAGAAGCAAGAAGAAAATCTATGTTTCTATGTGTTTAGAATTTTTCAGGCCTTTAAAATCTCCTGTATCTTTTTTTGCAGCCTTTACGAATTAAGAATAACTTCTAAAAAACGGGATTACATCTCGTAAGTAATATCCTAAGTAGTTTTACGCTTTTTTTCTTCAATTTTTTTAAATCACCGTAGTCAAACCGTACTCAAAAATGTAAGTCTAGCCTGATTTATTTGTTAATATTGTCGGATTATTATTAAGATAATAACCTGTTTACTGCAAAATGGGTTTTATTACGGTAATAAACTTTACTAACAAAAAACTAAAAAAAATGAATCAAAATGACTCTTTTTTCGGCCGACCACCGAAAAACAATTTCTCTTATTTCAAATTTTTGGCTGTGGCAGTATTTGTATTGCTTCCGTTTTTAAAAGTTCAGGCACAATGTAAAACATTAGTCTGGTCTGATGAATTTAACGGTACTACAGTCGACTTAACCAAATGGCAGAGTATTTCAGGAAACGGCTGTCCTTCGCTCTGCGGATTCGGAAATGCTGAGGCTCAGCGTTACGATCCAAATCAGGCCACAATTGTAAAAGAAGGAACGAACAGTTACCTAAACATTGAGGCTAAATACCAGCCCAGCGGATCATTTCCGGATCAGCCTTATGCTTCTTCAAAATTAACTACAGAAGGAAAATATTCGCTTAAATACGGAAGGGTTGAAGCTCGTATGAAATTATCAAACGGACAAGGCGCCTGGCCGGCATTCTGGATGCTTCCTGTTAATGGAAACTGGCCGTATACGGGTGAAATTGATATCATGGAAGCCAAACACAGAAACCCGCAGTCTGTAGATGGAACTATTCATTACGACGGAAATGGTTATCATTTTACTGGCAGAAGTTACAGTTCTCCAACAGATTTATCTACGGATTTTCATGTTTATGCTGTAGAATGGGGACCAAATTTTATTAAATGGTTTGTAGATGATGTTTTGTTTCATACCGCTACTCCAAATACGACAGTAAATGGCGGATGGCCTTTTAACGATAGTCAGTTTTATATTATTTTGAATTTGGCTGTAGGAAGTGCAGGTACGCCTTACACAAGCGTTAATGGAGCAGGAGTTCCTCCAGTTCCAGGCGATTTCCCTGCAAAACTTCAGGTAGATTACGTTCGTGTTTATGACGGAAGTTACAAATACGGCGTTGCCGGAGATGCAAAAGTATATCAAAACGAAACAAGTAAAACCTATTCAATAAGCGCTATTGCAGGAGCGGCATATAATTGGACAGTTCCTGCGGGAGCATCCATAACTTCTGGACAGGGAACTAATTCTATAACGGTAAATTGGGGAACAGCAGGCGGCGATGTTTCGGTAACTGCTACAACTTCAGGCTGTACAGCTAATACGTATAAACTGGCTGTAACAACAGAACCTGCCATTCCTGTAGAAAAAATACATGAAGATTTTCAAAGCAATAGAAATGTATTGTATCCTGTAAAAACCGGAGTTTTGACAGAAGCTGTTGCGAATCCTTCTGCAACAGGAATTAATACATCGGCTTTGGTAGGAAGATATGTTCGTAATTCTAGCGAATTGTATGATGTTTTGAATATTAGAAACGTAACGATCACAAACGCGAACGATTATGTTTACGGAAGAAAAAGACTTTCTTTTGATATCTATACTTCGGCGCCTGTTGGAACTAAAATTTCGATGCAGTTAGAAAACAGCAATGTAACAACAGCAACGAACTATCCATCAGGTAGACATAGTGGTTTTAAAGCGACAACAACGGTTCAGAATAAATGGGAAACCATAGAATTTGAATTCGAAAAAATCATTGATCCAAATACAAGTGCTTTGACAATCAATAATGTTGTACTGCTTTTTGAATCCAATTCAAACTCAGGAGCAACCTATTATTTCGATAATTTATTGACAAAAGCGGCACCAGAAAAACCAATTGTTGCCACAGATGTTTTGCAGAACTATGACGGGATCAATAAAATTATAAAAGGAACTACAACGGGAACTTATTCTGTTGTAGCAAATCCGGGTTCAAATTCAGTTAACTCGTCGGCAAACGTGGCGAAATACGTTCGAAATGTAACAGAGCAGTACGATGTACTTTTCTTTAATACACAAACTTCTATTGAAGATGCCGGTTTATTCAAAAACCAAACCAATAAAATCCTGATTGATGTTTATACAACAGCTCCGGTTGGAACGGTTGTAAGCATGAATTTTGAAAACAGCGCAGCTTCGCTTCCTGCAAATTATCCAACAGGAAGAAATAGTAATTATGTAGCTATTACAACGAAACAGAATCAATGGGAAACCTTGACTTTTTATTACAATTCTAGTCCGGATGCAGGAACTTCAAATTTAGCAGTTAACCAAATGGTTTTATTGTTTAATTCAGGTTCTTATACAAACGATACATATTATTTTGATAATATCAGAATTGCATCAACAAAACTGCCGGATACTTTTACGCCGGGCGTTGTTTACGAAGATTACCAAAACACACACAACATTACTTTTAGAGATGCTATTGGAACATACACTGCAAATGTGGCTAATCCAAGTGCAGGCGGTATTAACACGTCATCAAACGTTGGAAGATATGTTCGTAAGTCAACAGAATTGTATGATAATTTCTCATTCAATACGACTTTAAACAACATTGGTGATTTCAAAGCCGGAACTAAAAAGTTTGCTATGGATGTCTATACATCAGCTCCGGTTGGATCAATTATTTCATGGCAGGCAGAAAGCAGTGCTTCAATCCCGTCTAATTATCCAGTAGGGAGACATAGTATTTATCAGGGAGTTGTAAAACAAACTAATACTTGGCACACGATTACGTTTACGTATGTAAGCACGCCGGATGCTTCGACAGCAGATAATGATGTAAACCGTTTTGTTTTCTTGTTTGAGCCGGGAACCAATTCTGGAAACACTTATTATTTTGATAATTTAAGAGCTTTAAATTTAGTTTCTACAGAAACTCCGGCAGGATTGCCTTCTCCTTGGATCAGTACAGATTTAGGAGCGGTAACACCAGCCGGAGAAGCGACGCATTCTAATGGAACTTTTACAATTAAAGGTTCAGGAACAGATATTTGGGAAACCAGCGATCAGTTTCAATATGTAAATCAGCCAATTACTGGTGATGCTGAAATTATTGCCAAAGTAAATTCGCTTACCAATACAAATACGTATGCAAAAGCGGGAGTAATGTTTCGTGAAACACTTACACCAACTTCTAAGCACGTAATGACCGATGCAAGCGCAGCTGCAGGAATTGAGTTTTTATCTCGTAACACAACTTCGGGAGTAACTACAGCTGAGGTAGTAACCGGAGCAGCTCCAAAATGGGTTCGTTTGGTAAGATCTGGCAATACATTTACATCTTATTCATCTGATAACGGAACTACCTGGACACAGGTTGGCACGCCAAAAACAATTACAATGGCAAATACCATTTATGCAGGAATGGCGGTTACGTCTCATGCAAATGGAACTTTAGCAACTGGAGTTTTCAGTGATGTAATTGTTCGAAATATTACTTCAAACCCAAATGTTAATTTAGCTTTAGGAAAAACAGCAACGGCTTCTACAGAAGAAAATCCAACATTGTCTGCCGGTAAAGCTACAGACGGTGACGGAACAGTATCAAGATGGGCAAGCTCATTTGCCAATGCTACAGAATGGATTTATGTAGATTTAGGAAGTAATTACAACCTTAATCGTGTAGTATTAAAATGGGAAGCGGCTTATGCAGCGCAATATAAAGTACAGCTTTCTACAGATAATGTTTTCACAGAAAATGAAACTATAAACACGCAGACAGCCAGCGATGGAGGAACAGATGATTTAACAGTAAGCGGAACAGGAAGATACCTTCGTATTTTATGTACAACAAAAGCTCTGGCTCCTTACGGTTATTCATTATATGAAATCGAAGCATACGGATCGGCTTCAACGGCTAAAAAAGCAAATATTGTCGAAGAAACTCAGGCAGAAAATACCGCTTTTGCTGTGTATCCAAATCCTGCGGGTAATTATATTCAGGTTTCACTTCCTGAAAATTTAAACAATAAAATTATAACAATTTACGACAATTCAGGAACGCTGATGCTTCAAAATAAACCTGAAGCCAATGCCAGTGAAAGTGTAATTGATTTAAGCAGACTGACAAAAGGAATTTACATTTTGAATTTCAAATCAGATCAAAAAAGCTGGACCAAAAAACTGATCAAGCAATAATTTAAAAATCCGCTGGGTGTAATTCATTTTAAAGTAACCCCCAATTCAAAAAGCTGGAATAAAATTTAAAAGGATAGCACCACGAATTGCACCTGACGGATTGTTTAAAGTCATTTTTTAAAAGATGACTTAGGTTTAGAATCTATTTATGTAACCCCAAAATTATTTAGATATGAAGAAAAATAAACTTCAAGGATTATCCATTTTGACAGCACTGTTTCTGGTGTTTTCAAGTTTAATGTATGGTCAGGGACCAGTTCCCTTTACTATTGCCAATAATTCAACTTTTGCCGACAGCGATTTATATGTAGCCATTGTCGGGATCGATTATACAACCGGAAATCATGTTTGGGTAAATGCCAAAACAAGTCAGGTTTTGCCAATGAATGCTTCTTATAATACGGTAACCGGACCAACTTACGGCGGTAATACAGGACCGGGACAAAATTCAAAATACGCAGCTTGTTTTACCAAGTTGAGTGAAATTCCAAATAAAACCTTCACTTTACCTTTAATCGCAGGATGCCGTGTTTTTATTTCTAAAGGTTCACAATTGTATTTCTACTTTTTTGGCGCAAGCGGAGCACCTTCCGGCTATGCATCGCCAAATCCACAGAATGCTACAGATCCAAATCAGGGAATTTTATATGAAATGATTGAATTAACAAACAATCAGCATGGATTCTTCGGAAACCCAACACGAGTTGATTCGTATAAATATCCAATGGGATTGGAATTATTTGGAGCAAATGGTTACCAAAAGAAAGTGGGAGATTTAAAAAAGCATGCTGAAATTGTTGCGGCTTTTAAAGCTAATGTTTCTGCAGAATTTCAAGGCTGCGTTAACGATGCAACAGGAGAAATTACAGCACCGTCTAAAACTCCTGCTTATGCTGAAGGATCAGGACAATATGCAAATTATTTAAAATCGTATATCGACGCAATCTGGAATAAATACAAAAATGAAGATTTAATTTTTTATGCCGGAGATGCCGGAGTTTTTAAAGGAAGAGTTATTGGCGAACAGCTGGAAATGGTTGGGCAGTCAGGTGCTTTTGTTGGAAGAACCGGACGTGTGCAAAACAGGCCGACTACTCAGGAAGCTCTTGAAGGAAAAGGTGTTCTGGACAGAAGACTGGTTGACGGAGATTTAGATCTTGTAATTCAATCACAGTTAACAGCTGCAATTAACCGTCACGTTGTAAACACTACAACAGCAAATCCGGGACAGCAAAACTGGTACGATGCATCGAAATATTATCAGGTAAACCCAACAAACCATTATTCTAAATTCTGGCATTTACCGGGAATCAATATTGACAATCTTGCTTATGGATTTGCTTATGATGATGTTGCAGATCAGTCACCATCGCTTCATTCGCCACAGCCAACAAAGGTTATTGCTACTTTTGGAGGTTATGCAGGATTAACACCTTCAGTTCCGGCTTCTACAGACGTTATTACGGTTTATAAAGACTGTAACTACACTGGATTCTCAGGCGGATTAACAATAGGAGATTACAATCTGGCTCGTTTAAATTCTTTAGGAGTTTTAAACGATGATATTTCTTCGCTTAAAATCACTCAGGGTTATCAGGCGATTTTGTATATGGATGATAATTTTACAGGAACTTCAACTGTAATCAATTCTGATAATTCTTGTTTAAACACAACGTGGAATGATAAAGTAAGTTCGATAAGAGTTATTGCAAACGGAACTACAACTTTAGGAAACCAGACTTTCTTCCTTCAAAACAGAAACAGCGGTTTATACATGGACGTTTGGAATTCAAGCATGTCAAACGGTGCAGGAATCAACCAGGGCGCTTTGAATTCAGGAAACAATCAGAAATTTACTTTCACGCATTTAGGCGACGGAATGTATAAAATCATTGCCAACCACAGCGGTATGTCAATGGATATTAACAATTTCAACAAAGCCAATGGTGCAAGAGTAGAGCAGTATCCATACAATGCGACAACAAACCAACAGTTTATTTTGGTTTCTACAGGCGATGGGTATTACAAAATTGTAGCCCGTCATAGCGGCAGAATCGTTGAGGTAGCAGGAGCAAGCACAGCTTCTGGAGCTATTGTACAGCAATGGGATAACAATAATCAAACTTGCGGACAATGGAAATTAGTTCCGGCAGCAAGTTCACAGACATCGGTTTTAATTCAGGCAGAAGACTATTCAGCGATGAGTGGTATTCAGGTTGAACCAACTACAGATACTGGCGGAGGATCAAATGTAGGTTACACAGAAACAGGCGACTGGTTAGCGTATAACAACATCAATTTCCCAACAACAGGATCCTATTTAATAGAATACCGAGTGGCAAGTGCTGTTACAGGCGGCAGATTATCATCTGATTTAAACGGAGGAACAATTGTTTTAGGAAATGTTGATATCCCTAATACTGGAGGATGGCAAAACTGGCAGACTGTTTCACAAACCGTGAACGTTAATGCAGGAACGTACAATTTCGGAATTTATATTCAAAATACCGGAATGAACATCAACTGGATTAAAATTACAAAAGTAGGTGCAGGATTGGCTGCTAAAACGGCTTCGGTTCAAACAGAAGAAGCGCCGGAAGAAACCGTTTTAAATGTTTATCCAAGTCCGGTTGAAAACACATTGTTTACCACAACAGACCTTTCAGGAGGAGATGTAAAAATCGTTAATGCACAATCAGGAAATACTGTTTTATCGAAAAAAAGCAATGGCAACAGTATCGATGTTTCGCATTTAGCAAAAGGAATCTATTTGATTGTTTTTGAGAAAGACGGCAAACAGACGATCAAACGTTTTATCAAAAAATAGTTTTAAAAAGTGATCTCAGGCTTTAGATCTTAGGTAATAATTTAGGTAGTGTTAGTTCTGCAAAATTAGACTGCACAGCAGTCAAATCTAAAATCTAAAGTCTGAAATCTTAAATAAAAATATACAACTCAATAACCGTCCCCTTATTTACGAGTTTATTAATCTATTAAAACAATTATTATGAAAAACAATTACAGAAGAATGCTGCAGAAATGCATGATTATTTTAGTGTTGGGTCTTTTTAATTTAGCGTCAGCCCAAAAAAAAGTAATAGCTTATATCCCGAACTGGATAGATTTAAATGCTTTTTCAAGTACAATTCAGTACAGTAAATTAACGCACATTAATATTGCGTTCGAAAATCCCGATGCAAATGGTTATTTGAGTTTTAATTCAGGAAGCAATGCGATTATTAATGCGGCTCATGCCCAGAATATTAAAGTTTTTGTATCGCTTGGAGGAGGTTCTGTTTCTGAAGGCGGTGCAATTCGCGACAATTATTTTAATTTGATTACGCCGGCAAACAGAACCGCTTTTATTCAAAAAATCTACGATTACGTAGTAGCGCATAATTTTGACGGTGTCGATGTAGACTTAGAAGGTCCGGCAATTAATGGCGACTACGGAGGATTTGTAATTGCACTTGCTAA
Source organism: Flavobacterium johnsoniae UW101 (assembly GCF_000016645.1). Classification (NCBI taxonomy): domain Bacteria; kingdom Pseudomonadati; phylum Bacteroidota; class Flavobacteriia; order Flavobacteriales; family Flavobacteriaceae; genus Flavobacterium; species Flavobacterium johnsoniae. The sequence goes on along the minus strand of NC_009441.1, from coordinate 5,010,411 downwards.
TAAACTGCATGCTAATGGTAAATTAATCTCAGCAGCGCTTTCAGAAGGATATGGTGGTGCAAATGTACCTTCATCTACTTTTGCAGCTTATGACTGGATCAATATCATGGCGTATGATGCAACAGGACCTTGGGCACCTGGAAATCCGGGACAGCATTCTCCATACAGCATGGCCGTAAACCAATTCAATTATTGGACTGGCAGAGGATTACCGGCAAGTAAAGCCATTATTGGACTTCCTTTTTACGGATATGGTTTTGGAGCTTCGGCCAATCAGGGAATTTCTTATGCCAATATCGTGGCGCAGTATCCGGGAGCTGAAAATCTGGATCAGGTTGGAAATACAATTTATTATAACGGAATCCCAACAATTAAACAAAAAACAACTTTTGCTGTTCAAAACGCAGGCGGTGTTATGATCTGGGAATTATCTCAGGATGCAACGGGTGCAAAATCATTACTTACAGCTGTTGATCAAGTTGTAAAAGGAAGCAACCCTCCAACAGGAACAGGAACTTTAATTCAGGCTGAAAATTACAACACCATGAGCGGTGTTCAAACAGAAGCAACAACTGATACGGGAGGCGGATTAAACGTTGGATATTGTGATACTGGCGACTGGATGGCATATTACAACATTAATTTTCCAACTTCAGGAAATTACATAATTGAATACCGAGTGGCAAGCGCCGTTACCGGCGGCAGATTATCATCTGATTTAAATGCAGGGACGATTCAGCTTGGTGCTGTAAATGTACCCAATACTGGAGGATGGCAAAACTGGCAGACGATTACTCAGACTGTAAATGTAAATGCCGGAACGTATAACTTCGGAATATATGTTCAAAATACAGGTTTTAATATCAACTGGTTTAGAATCACAAAAGCAGCTTCAGGTTTAGCGGCTAAATCGGCTTCGGCAGATAAAATTGAAAGTTTAACAGTATATCCAAATCCATCAGAAGATACACTTTTCTTCTCGGCAGAAGTTTCGGGAGCAAATGTAAGCATTATCAATTCTGAGGGCGGAGCAACAGTTTCTACACAAAAAGCAAACGACAACAGTATTAATGTTTCAGGTTTAAAAAGCGGTATCTATTTGATTTTAGTTGAAAAAGACGGAATCAAAACGGTGAGACGTTTTATTAAAAAGTAACTTTTTAACCGCAAAGTCCGCAAAGAAATAAAACGCAAGGCACGCAAAGGATTAAAAAATTTTGCTCCCGATAGCTATCGGGATTGCGTAAACTTGGCGCTCTTTGCGGTTACTATTTATCTAATTGTATTGTAACCCTTTTTACCCCAAATAAATATGAAAAACAATTACAGACTCAGTTTGACATTTCTTGTCTTTCTGGCTTTCAGCGGTTTTGTTGCTGCGCAGACTTCACTAGGTTCGAGTAAGTCTTTTATGAATACTTTAAAGAAAGAATTAACCAATTCTGCAGCTTCAAAAAGTACTGACAAAACAATTTTGCTTCAGGCAGAAAAAACAAGTTTCAACGGAAAAATAAACTTTAAAGAGTCGAACGCTTCGAGTGAATTTTTAATTGGAGAAATTAAAAACATTGCCGAATCATCTTTTTACATCAAAGTAAAAGACAAATCATTAGAAGGACACATTCTTCTAAAAAAAACAAAAGAAGCCTACAAGTATTTTTCTGATGCACAAGGAAATGCGTTTGTAGAAAAAGTCGATATCAATACTTTGGTTTGTATTGATTATAAAAACCTGCCAACAAAAGAGAATACAACAAGTAAAACAGCAGCTGCAGCAGAAATTGCTCCGGCTCTGCTGGATTTACAAAGTTTACCGGGTGCAGCAGGTTGTGTCATGCTGGATTTTGACGGTTATTATATGCCGGCAGGAAATCTTTGGAACAACGGAAATGCCATTAATGCAGCACCTTCTGGAATGAACGATGCAGCAGTACAGCAGCATTGGGAAGTAGTTTCAGAAGATTACCGTCCGTTTAATGTAAACGTTACTACAAACGAAGCCGTTTTTAATTCTTATCCTAAAAACAGAAGAATGCGCGTTGTTGTTACGCCAACTAATACTGCAGCTCCGGGCGCAGGAGGAGTAGCGTATATTGGATCTTTCAATTGGGATAATGATGTGCCTTGCTGGGTATTTATCACGTCTGGAAAATCAGGTGGAGATGCTTCTTCTCATGAAGTAGGACATACTTTTGATCTGGGTCATGACGGACGCACAAGTCCGGCAGAAGATTATTTCGTAGGTTTAGACGGAACTTCATGGGCGCCTATTATGGGTGCAGGTTATTACAGACCTGTTGTACAATGGAGTAAAGGCGAATACAATAACGCGAACAACAAACAAGATGATGTGGCGATTATTGCCAGCGCTAAATTTGGAGTAGGATACCGCGGAGATGATTACGGAAACAATATCGCTTCTGCAGCTACTTTAGATTACAATTCAAGCGGACAGATCAATCAGAAAAACGGAATTATTTCAAGTGAAGCCGATTATGATTTCTTCTCTTTTACAACAGGAGGAGGAAATGTTTCTATAAATGCAAATACCGTTTCAAGAGACGGAAATCTGCATCTTTTAATCCGATTATTTAATTCGGCAGGAACAGAAATGGGAACGTATTGGAATTCAGATCCATTTGCTTTAAATGCTTCTATGAATGTTAATCTTCCGGCTGGTAAATACTACATTGGAGTTGATGGAACAGGAGCAGGAAATGCCGGAAGCGGCGGTTATTCGGCTTATGGTTCTATAGGAAGTTATTCTATTACCGGAACTATTCCGCCGGGAGGAAATATAAGTCCGTCAACTGATGTGATTACGGTTTATAAAGACTGTAATTATACAGGTTTCTCAGGCGGATTGACAATTGGCGATTATAATCTGGCACGTTTAAATTCTTTAGGAGTTTTAAATGATGATATTTCTTCACTTAGGATTACTCAGGGTTATCAGGCGATTTTATATCAGGATGATAATTTTGGCGGCGCTTCAACAGTAATTAATTCTGATAATTCTTGTTTAAATACAACTTGGAATGATAAAGTAAGTTCGATTAGAGTTATTGCAAACGGAACAACAACTTTAGGAAATCAGACTTTCTTTTTACAAAACAGAAACAGCGGTTTATACATGGACGTTTGGAATTCAAGCATGTCAAACGGATCTGGAATAAATCAAGGCGGACTTAATTCTGGAAATAATCAAAAGTTTACGTTTACTCATTTAGGAGACGGAATGTATAAAATTATTGCCAATCACAGCGGTCAGTCAATGGATGTCAATAATTTCAATAAAGCCAATGGTGCGCGTGTAGAACAATATCCGTATAACGGAACTACAAATCAGCAGTTTATTTTAGTTTCAACAGGAGACGGTTTTTATAAAATTGTAGCACGTCACAGCGGCAGAATTGTTGAGGTTGCCGGAGCGAGTACAGCTTCTGGAGCTATTGTACAGCAGTGGGATAACAACAACCAGACTTGCGGACAATGGAAATTAATAGCTACAACAACTTCTCAAACTTCTACTTTAATTCAGGCTGAAGATTATTCTGCCATGAGCGGTATTCAAGTTGAGCCAACTACAGATACAGGAGGAGGTTCAAACGTTGGTTATACTGAAACAGGAGACTGGATGGCATACAACAATATTAATTTCCCAACTACAGGTTCGTATTTAATTGAATATCGTGTTGCAAGCGGTGTTATCGGCGGCAGATTATCATCTGATTTAAATGGAGGAACTATTATTTTAGGAAATGTTGATATTCCAAACACAGGCGGATGGCAGAACTGGCAGACAGTTACGCAGACTGTAAACGTAAATGCAGGAACATATAATTTTGGTATCTACATTCAAAATACCGGAATGAACATTAACTGGATTAGAATTACTAAAATTGGAAATGCTGCCGCAACAGCAGCGGTTGCAGCAATTTCTGCCGAAGAAAAAACAGGAGAAAATATCCTAAATATATATCCAAATCCGGTTTCAGATGTATTATCGTTTACAACAGATGTAACAGGAGGAAAAATCAATATTATAGATTCTCAGGGAGCAGTTATCGGTTCTCAAAATGCTGCAGAAAATAGTTTGAACGTTTCGAATTTAAAACAAGGAATTTATTTTATTGTTTTAGAAAAAGACGGGCAGAAAACAATTAAACGTTTTATTAAAAAATAATCTTAACCCATTTGCCATAATGGTTTAGATACATTAAATTTTTGGTTTTAATTTAATGGAAGGCTGTCAGAAATGACAGCCTTTTTTATTTTTTAAAAGGTGTAGTCCTTACAGGACAATGATTTTGCTCACAATTTATTTTTTTTTCTACAAATATTTAACCTCTAACGAGGTAATTCCGTTAGGAATTAAATATCGGTAGAAAAAAGATGTAAATTATTCACGATTACCAATATTTAACCTCTAACGAGGTAATTCCGTTAGGAATTAAATATCGATATAAAAAAGATGCAAATTATTCACGATTACCAATATTTAACCTCTAACGAGGTAATTCCGTTAGGAATTAAATATCGGTAGAAAAAAAATATAATTATTCACCACCGGAAATTGTCCCTTAGGGACAACAGATTTTCAACGCATTAAAATCCCGTAAACATTATCATTCGATAACAATAACATAAACTCATTTCATCTTTAAATCTATAAAATTGCCTGATGAATTCCCCATTTTGAAAAAGTTTAAAACCTATGAATTTAAAGCTTACTTCGCGATTAATTTTACTCTTTATAATTTTCTCCAATTATACAATTTCAGCCCAAAACCAAAAGAATTTAGAAGGAGTTCAGGTTGCTTTTTTATCAGATGTACACCTTCAGGATTTGTTTGGTACGTTTTCTGATAATGATTTTAAAGGTGTTTTAAATACCAAAACCGGAAAATATGCGTTAATAAGAACGATGGCCTCGCAGTTACATTCGACGAGAATTTTCAATGAAAATTATTTTGCCTTCATCGCCGCTCTTGAAGATATTGCAAAACGAAAGATAAAATACGTTGCACTTCCGGGCGATTATACAGATGACGGACAGCCGATACACGTGCGCGGATTGAAGAAAATTTTAGATCAGTACCAAAAAAAATATGGTATTGAATTTTTTATAACCACCGGAAATCATGATCCGGTTGGACCATTTGCTCAGGAATCGGGTAAAGAAGATTTTTTAGGTAAGGAAGGTAAAAGCCAACCCATTTTTAGCAAAGACGGCATGTATAAGCCAAACATGAATATCGAACAGCCAGTTGTCATAACAGCCGATATTGCTAAAATGGGTTATTTTGGCATAACAGCCGATCTGCAGAATTTTGGTTTTTATCCAAATAAAAAATCCAAATTCTGGTCGACTCCCTTTGCCGGTTACAATTCCCAAAACTACAATTACAAAAAAGCTGTTGAAGCTTCACAACTAAATAAAAGGGTTTATAATGTTGCACCCGGATTTGAAGTTCCGGATGTGAGTTACGTTGTAGAACCAATTGACGGATTGTGGCTTATGGCAATTGACGGAAACGTTTATATTCCAAAGAAAACAGACAGCGACCCAAAAGATTCTAAAAGTTATTCAGAAGCCAGTACGGGTTACAACAATGTACTTTCAAACAAAAAACATCTTATAAAATGGGTTCAGGATATTTCGGCGGAAGCCAGACTTCGCGGTAAAACGCTGGTTGCTTTCAGCCATTTTCCAATGATTGATTTTAATGATGACGCTTCTGCGGAAATAAAAGAATTGTTAGGTCCGAATAAATGGCAGTTAAACCGGGTTCCAGTTGAAGAAGTAGCACAGGTTTTTGCCGATGCAGGTTTGAAGATTCACTTTGGCGGCCACATGCACATTAATGATACAGGAACACGCACGACAGAAAAAGGAAATACGTTGGTTAATATTCAAACACCTTCGCTGGCCGCTTATATTCCGGCTTATAAATTGTTAACGATTAAAAAAGATAATCTGGTAGATATTCAAACTATTACAATTGATGAGGTTAAAGGATTTGACGAACTTTTTGATTTGTATAAAATGGAATATCAGTTTTTACAAAGTCAGAACACAAAAGACATTTGGAATATCGATATTCTGAAAACCAAAAATTACCACGATTTCACCGATTTTCATTTAAAGGAATTAGTCCGATTAAGGTTTTTATCAGATGACTGGCCTTCAGCTTTCAAAGATTTTATTCTGAATGTTTCGGCAAATGATTTATTGGTTTTAGCTAATATTCAATCAGATAAAGATTTTGATTTTATTCTGAAAAATAAATCGCAGTTTCAAAAAGAATGGAACGAAGCCGAAATAAAATCGGAACAAATTTTAGTTCAAAACAATCTCAAAAAAGAAAATTTTAACTGGACAGGAAACGATCTTTTAATCGATTTTTACCGTTTTAGAAGTGCCGATGAACTGGCTCTTGCTGATGTTGGAGAAAAGCGTGTTGCAGCTTATAAAGTTGTATCGAAGTTGTATTTAGAGAATTCTAAAGAGGAAGTTTCTAAACCTTTACAAAAGCAGATGAAGTTATTTCTTATCATCTTTAACAAATTCATGCAAGAAGTTCCCGCAGATCATTTTACTGTTGATTTGAAGAGTGGAGAGATTAAAAGTTTGAAGTAATTTTAACCGCAAAGAACGCTAAGGTTTACGCAAAGCACGCAAAGTTTTCTTTTAATCTCGCAAAGACGCTGAGTCGCAAAGTTTTTATAATCTTTGCGACTCAGCGTCTTTGCGAGCAAATTTAAGCAGCAAAATCCGCAAAGCTTTATACATTTAGCATTGCGAACTTTGCGTTTATTAGCACAAACTAAGATAAAAAACCTTTGCGTGCTTTGCGGTTAAATTAATTATTCACAGGATTAGCCCTCACATAAGTCCCATCATCATATTTAATTTGATAAGGAGAATTAAAGAAAGTACTTGGCAGATAATAATCAGTAGTGATGATTTGTGCGCCAGAAGCTTTTGCGGCATTAAAATGCGTGTAATCATTAGCTCTTGCTTCTTTAGTATCAGCATCGGCTCTGGTTCTTATGATATAGCCTTTTTTAACTAAATCAGCTATTGTTGAATCTTCCGGATTATTTCTGAAAATAGTCGCTGCTTCCGGTTTTCCAGGTTCTGCGTTGATGAAAACCGCGCGTCCTTTTAATGACGGATGATTTAAAGCATATAAATCTCTTTTTGCTCCGTTATTATCCAAAATAAACAAAAATTTGCCTTTTGCTTTTTTCAGTGTTGGCCAGTTATTGTTTAAAACGGCTTCTTCCAGTGTTTTGTATTTACCGCGAACCATATCAGGAGTAATCAGTTTATTTCCTAACCCTTTGCGAAGTTCTTTGTCTAAAGCATCAAAAAGCTCAGGTGTAAATTTCTCGGCTTTTGTTCCTAAATAGCTGTTATCGTCTTTTGGTTCTAAAGTGATAAAAACCGGAACGTGATCAGGATTTGCATCAGACCATTTTTTTAGTTCTGCAAGACAGCCCTGCAGCGTGTAGCAGGAAGTTCTAAAATCGATATCAATCATATGGAAAACTTTAAAACCCGGTTTTTTCATTTCACCGTTTGGATCATAAGCTTCTTGTGGTTTTACAAGGTCAAGACCTTTTGGGTGTGCAAATTTTCCGCCTTGAGTATCGCCCTGAACATCAATTTCCAACTGACGCAGTCCTTTGTTTAACTGATCTGTAATGCTAATATGAGTGTATTGCAGGCCTTTTAGAGAACGTGCAGTATCTTTTGCCTGAATTAGATTGTACAAATCAGGTTCAATATTATGGCGGTAACTATTGTGTGAACCAATAACTTGTATTTGGTTGATTTTTAAATTATCATTTTGTGCGTGGCCTAATTGTATCCCTGCAAAAAATAATGCAAACAGAATTTGTTTCATGATTTTAATGAAATTAGAATGTGTGAATTAAGAAGACGCAGCAAAAGAAAATTGCTTTTTTAGAGTGTTACTAAAGTAAAGTTGTGGTTTATCTTTTGTGTTAGCTTAATAAAAAGAAATCGAAAAACTATCATCATCTCCAGACAAAAATAGTAGTATTTATACATCAAAAACATTTATTATTTAATTTAAAGATAACTTTCAGGCAAAAAATATTGGTGTTGTATTTTATTATTTTACAATACTTAATGTTACCCAAATTACCAATGAAGAATCCTGAAATTTTTGAACAAACGTATACAGACTACTGGCAGAAACTCAATGCCTTTTCTTATACGATGACTCAGGATAAAGATTTGGCACAGAACATTGTTCAGGATGTATTTATTGATTTATGGGAACGAAAAGACGATTTAAACATCAATGCAATCGAACCATATTTATTCAGGGCTGTAAAAAATCAGATTTTTAAACATTACCAGAATAATCGTTTTGATAAGACGATTATGGAAGACAAATTTGAAGATTACATTATCGACAATTTTTCGACTATTGATCCAGAGGTAACAGATTTGCTTTATTCCTTATTAGACAAACTTCCCGAAAAAAGAAAAGAGGTTTTATTAATGTACAAATTCCAGGATATGTCAATTGACCAGATTGCAGATGAACTTGGAATTTCAAAACAAACGGTGAAAAACCAAATTTCATCGGCACTAAAACAATTGCGTGAAGGCTTGAAAGATCTGGTCTGGCTGGCTCCAATTGTATTTTTTAAACAAAATTTTTAAGATAACTTTCTGTTGATGTTTTCATAATATTTGGCGATAGTACGATTTCAAGATTCTGGTACTTACTTGTAATAACAAACCTTTTTAATTGAATTGGTTTTTTTAAACACATAGAGACATAGTTTTTCTATGTGTTGAAAAAATTACACAAAGTAGTATGATAAAAAGAATCAAACATAGTTTAGAATATTTAATTGATAAAAGTTCAAGAAATAAAACTTCACAAGCAGAAGAAAACCTGCTTACCAATTTTGCTTTAAGCGAATACCAAAATGTAAAATGGAATGAAGCTTTAATGGGAAATTCTGATGAAGTTTCTAAAAATATATACGATGGAATTCAGCTTCGAATTACAAAGAAGAAAACCATCAGTCCTTATATAAAATATATGGCAGCTGCCAGTATTCTTTTTCTAGCAGGTTTAGGATTTTTCTACAAACCCACAATTGCAGCCGAAAAGCAATTAGCATTTAAAACGTCAGATACCCCCAAATCTATCAAATTAAGTGACGGCTCGAAAATTTATCTGGCAGCAAACTCATCATTCCTGTATCCTGAAAATTTTAAAGGAGACGAAAGAAAAGTTACTCTTTTAAAAGGAAATGCCTTTTTTGAAGTAACTAAAGACAAAAAACACCCTTTTATCATTACTTCCGGTGAAATAAAAACGAGAGTTGTAGGAACTTCATTTCACATTCAAATGTCAAAATCAAAATGCGAAGTAATTGTCGTTACCGGAAAAGTAAATGTTAGTTCAAAAGGTCACAGCGTTGATTTAGTGCCAAATGAAGAAGCTTTATTCGAAGCTCAAAAACTAACCAAACAACTGGCAGATAAATCATTTTTGGTCAATTGGTACAATACCGATGTAACACTGAACCAGACTACGCTAAAACAAGTTATTACCATTTTACAATATAAATACGGAGTTTCATTTCAATATAGTAATGAGCAGGTATTAGCAACGCCGTTAACGGTATTCATTAAAAAAGACGCAGCATTAGAGAATGTTTTAGAACAAATAAATTATATCACCAACCTAAAATTCAAAGTTTATGGCGAAACAGTAAAAGTGGATTAAAAACAAAAAAAGCAGCTGCTGAGAACAACTGCCATTAATAATTAAGTATCGTAAAAAACCAATAACTTAAATCATGTATTTTAAACCTTCTTATTTAAATCTAAAGAGTTTTATCTTTTTAGTATTAGCGTTACTAACCATTGAGAGTGGTTTTAGTAAAACTATTTCTTTAAAAAAATCAAAAATAGAAAATAAAATAGAAAAAGCAACTCTTGTTTCTATTTTTTCAAAACTAAGCCAGCAGACAGATTATAAATTCAGCTACGGACAAGCTGTAATTGCTGATAATACAACATATACTGTAAATTTTACAGGAGAATCGGTTACCTCAATTTTGAGTGATCTTTCTAAAAAAGCTAATTTCAATTACAACATTAACGGGAAATTAGTTTTAATTCAAAAAACGGCTGCTCAAAAAACGGTAAATACCAAAGCAGCAGACAAAATTAGAGTAAAAGGAAAAATTGTTGACGAAAATAAAGTGCCAATTCCTGGAGCAACGGTAATTGAAACTGGTACTTCAAACTCAACAGTTACTGATTTTGACGGAGTTTTTGAACTTTCTGTAGGAGATGGAAAAACTATTGAAGTTTCGTATGTAGGATATAAAACAAAATCACTTCCTGCACAGGCATCTTTTATGACTATTCAGTTAGAGCCAAGCACTGCAGAATTAAATGAAGTTTTAGTTGTAGGTTACGGAAAACAATCTAAAAAAGATGTTACCGGAGCAGTTACACAATTAGAAGCAGCAAATTTTAAACAAGGTGTAAACGTTTCTGTAGATAATTTAATACAAGGAAAAGTTGCCGGCGTGCGTGTAGTAAATACAAGCGGTGAGCCGGGAGCAGGAGTAAACGTAACTATTAGAGGTGTTGGATCGATTAGAAGCGGAAGTACGCCTTTATTTGTTGTAGACGGAATGCCTCTGACTAATGATGATGTGAGCCCGTCAGGAACAAATGTAGGATTTGGAAGTTCAACTGCAAAAAATCCATTAAACTTTTTAAATACAAGCGATATCGAATCGATTACAGTTCTTAAAGATGCTTCTGCAACAGCTATTTATGGTGCGAGAGGATCTAATGGAGTTGTTTTGGTTACCACTAAAAAAGGATCTAAAGGAGAAGGAACGCTTACTGTTGACTCTTATATGGGAGTTTCTACTGTAGCCCACAAATTAGATGTTTTAAACGCTGGTGAATATAGAAATGCAATTAAAGATCCTGCTTTTGACCACGGAGGCAACACAGACTGGCAGGATGTAATTTTTAGATCGGCAATTACAACAAATAATTCATTGTCATTTGCTAAACAAACTGAAAGCGGAAACTATTATGCTTCTATGGCACAAATGGATCAGGAAGGAATTATCCGTAATAGTAATTTCAAACGTATTTCAGGTAGAATTAACGCAGCTGAATCATTTTTGGATAACAAACGTTTGAAACTAAAAATGAATCTTACTGCCAGCCAGACTACAGACGACGGAGTTCCTACAAGTGATGACGGAGGTTCTAACGGACAATTAATCGTTCATACTTTAATGGCAAATCCAACTCGTTCTGTATTTGATGCCAATGGAAACTACACGAACTTTAACATGAACGCGCATTACAATCCTGCTTATTTATTAAGCATTTATGAAGATCAAACGCGTACTTTAAGAGTTCTTGGAAACTTAGAGACTTCTTTTAGAATTGTCGACGGATTAGAATATAAATTAAATCTTGGTATTGACCGCTCTACATCAGAAAGAAATACTACAATTTATCCAAACCTTACCGATTTAAATCCAAAAGGTAAATATGTTCAAAACAATCTTGATTCAAAAAATTCATTGATTGAACATTATCTAACTTATAGTAAAGCATTAGACAAGCATAAATTTGAAGTTCTTGGCGGATTCTCTTATCAAAAATTTGAAAGATCAGGAACAAGTTTCAGTATCGACGGAATTTCTACGCAGGGAGTTGGTGTAAAACCATCTATTAACCCAGGTTTTGCAGGAACTCAGTCTGGTACAACAGGTTATGCTCAGGAAAACGAATTGCAATCTTATTTTGGAAGATTAAATTACAGTTTTGACAATAAATACTTATTGACAGCTTCTATGAGAGCTGATGGTTCTACACGTTTTGGAGATAATAACAAATACGGTTATTTCCCTTCATTTGCTTTGGGATGGAATATTTCTAATGAAAATTTCCTAAAAGATTCTCAAACAATCAATAACCTAAAACTTAGAGCAAGCTGGGGACAAACAGGAAATCAAGAAGTACCAAATAAACAAACTAAGGCAAGTTACTCTTTGGCTGGCCCGGACGGATATTATTTGTATAATGATTTAAATCTTGTAAATGGTGTTTCTGTTTCGAGAACAGCAAATCCAGATTTAAAATGGGAAGTTGTTACACAATACAATTTAGGTCTTGATTTTAATTTATGGAATGATAAATTTTATGGAACTGTAGACTATTTTAATAAAACAACTACAGATGCTATTTTGTATATACCTTCGACTCCTTTGAGCCAGACAAAATTTATCTGGACAAATATTGACGGTAAAATCGTTAATAAAGGTATTGAGATTATGCTGGGTTCTAAAATCATCGATAAAAAAGATTTCAGCTGGAATGTTGATGTGAATGGATCAACATTAAACAATAAAATCGAAAACTTACCGCTTTCAGAAATCTTAACAGGTGCTATTTCTGGTCCTGGACAATCAGGTGTTAATGCTAACATTTATAAAAGCGGTTACGCAGCAGGTTCATTCTATTTGTTAGAGCACACTGGTTTTGATCAAAATGGTGCAAACGTATTTAAAGACCAAAATGGAGACGGTAAAATTGATAACAGCGACAGGATTATTATTGAAGGAGCTTTACCAACTTTTTATTACGGTTTCAACAGTGATATGAGATACAAAAACTTTACGTTCTCATTTTCTATAATTGGACAAACAGGCGGTTATTTGTTGAACAACACAGGATTGAATGCTTTAAATATTAACAACTTAGCATCAGATCGTAACGTGGCAACAGGATATTATGAGTCAGGGGCAAATCCGGCAAACTCACCAATTTTGTCTACGCTTTTCTTAGAAAAGTCTGATTTTATAAGATTAAATGCGGCACGTATAGGTTACAATTTTGATTTAAAAGGATTGAACTGGATAAATGGCTTAACACTTTATGTAACAGGAAATAACCTAATTACAATTACAAATTATACAGGATTTGATCCGTTAGTAAATACTCCTAAAGCAACCGATGGTAACCAATCTATTGGAATTGATTACGCAGCTTATCCAACTTCGAGAACGTTCAGTTTTGGAGCAACTTTAAAATTATAAATTATGAAGACAAAGACATTTTTAAGCATAAAAGTTTTAACATTATTCTCTTTTATTTTTCTTCTAAACAGCTGTACTGATCTGGATGAAGTCTTTTTAGATGAAATTCCTGGAAATACAGTTTCAGATCCTGCAGGTTCACTTGCTGCCGCTTATGACAGATTAGGTGACGGAACTTTCGTTGATCACGGAGCCATTTTTGCCATGCAGGAATATACTACAGATGAAGCTATTTTACCAACTCGCGGAAGTGACTGGGGAGACGGAGGAAAATGGAGAGACATGCACGAATTTACATGGAGTTCTAGTAATGCAATTATTGTAGGGAACTGGGATTTATTAACAAATGGTATTACACGTTGTATAACAGCTATAGAATCGGCTGAAAAAAGTTCAATTACTGAAAAGAAATTATTTTCTGCAGAAGCAAAAGCACTTTTGGCTTTTTACACATATACCACTTTGGATTTATACGGACAAGCTCCATACAAAGATCCAATGGATCCTAAAGCTGATTTGCAAATTTTAAAAGCAGATACTCAAATCGATAAATTAATTACCGATGTTGAGGCTTTAATTCCAGATTTAGCTGATATTGGAACGCAGAGAACTTACCACGGAAGATTTACAAAACAGGCAGCTTATGGTTTCTTAGCTACAATGTACTTAAACCGTGCGGTGTTTAAAGACCGTTACAATGCATCATCAAATTTTAATTTTAATGAACCGGCATTATCAGGCGGAGGAACAGATATGGATCGTGTTATTTACTACACATCATTGTTGATCGATTCAGGAAAATTTAGTTTAGAAAGTGACTATTTTAAAAACTTTGCCAGAGATAATGACAATGGTAAAGAACTTATTTTTGCGATTTCTCAAAAGATAGATTACATCCGTAATGGTTCTAACAGCTTTGCTTATGTATGTATGGAACGTAACCAAAGAACATCTGCAGCAAACAGAGGAACAAATGCAGCTTGTACAACTCCTGAGTTTTATGCAACATGGGATGGCAATCATGACGATCCAAGATTTGAACAGCATTATCAATATGCTGATGGTACATGGTTTATGAATGATGGTACAGATGTAAGTGTTCCGGCAACAGACATTGTTCCAAAAAGTGCTAATTTACCTTGGTTCCACTTCAACAGAGGAATCCAGGCTGGACTTCAATACGGACCGATATTATTAGCTTCTGGTTCTCTTGAAATGGTAGGAAACCGTATTAAAGTTTCTCCATTGTATATGGAAAAAAGCACAGGTACAAGAATGAATTTTACACCATCATTAACGTTCTCAGATCCAACTAAATCTGTTTTTGCTCAAAATGAAATTAATCAGGGAGCTCGTGTTTTTAAATATGAATTTGACCCTGAAGGAGGAAACGGAAACAGTAATGTTGATATTCCATTATTCCGTTTAGGAGGAATTTACGCAATGAGAGCCGAAGCTTATTTCAGAAAAGGAAATACAGGTTCTGCAATGGATGATTTAAACAAACTGCGTACAAGCAGAAAAAGAGAATCTTTATTTGGTAACGCTGCAGGAAAAGCCCTTACATCTTTAGATTCACAGCAATTATACAAAGAATTAGGTTTCGAATTATACTGGGAATTGCAAAGAAGACCACAGAGCATTCGTTTTGGAAAATACGATTTAGCAGGAACTGCAAAAGCTGCTTCACAGCCATTTAGAAGAATATTTCCAATCCCCCAAACTGTTATCGACCAAAAAGTGTTTCAACAGAACCAAGGGTACAATTAAGATTTTGTGTTAGTTTATTTTTTATTTTTTTGTAAAAAGCTTGTTTTCGGAAGAAACAGGCTTTTTCTTTTAGTTTCGGTTTGAGTTAATAAATTTATAAAATGCCTTAATGACAACATATCGCACTTTTTATTTTAGTAAATTTACTAGTATAATTTATAAATAAATTCTCATGAAAGCAGTACGATTTTTTGGAACAAACGACGTTAGAATTGTAAATGATCTTGAAAAACCATCGCCAAAAGGAGATGAGGTACTTTTAAAAATAGGAGGAGCAGGAGTATGCCATTCAGACCTTCATATTATTGATGAAGGAATAGTCTCGGGAGTAACATTTACTTTAGGACACGAAAATGCAGGATGGATTGAAGAAATAGGAGATGATGTAAAAGGTTTTAAAAAAGGCGACGCCGTTTTAGTATACGGTCCCTGGGGATGCGGACATTGTAAACCGTGTCAGCATTCTAATGAAAATTATTGTGACCACCAATCAGAAATGGCTTACGGAGGCGGATTAGGTTTAAACGGAGGTATGGCAGAGTATATGCTTGTGCCGTCTTCACGATTATTAGTACCAATTCATGATTTAGATCCCGTAGTTGCAGCACCTTTAACAGATGCCGCTTTAACACCATATTCTGCCATAAAACGTTCACTTCCAAAATTAATGCCTGATGAATATGTTGTAGTAATAGGAGTAGGTGGTTTAGGACATGTTGCACTTCAAATTTTATCAGAAATGTGCTCTTCTGCAATTATTGCCTGCGACATTACTCAGGAAAGATTAGATTTTGCCAAAAAATTAGGAGCTGCTCATGTCGTTAACTCTATGGATAAAGATGCAGCAGAACAAATACGAAACATTACCGGAATCAAAAAAGCAAAAGTGGTAATAGATTTTGTTGGAGCTTCATCAACAATAGATTTAGGAACTAAAATTGTTGGTTTAGACGGAGATTTAACCATTGTAGGTCTTGGAGGAGGAAAATACGAATACAACATGAATGTACTGCCTTTTGGAGTAAGCATGACCAATCCGTATTGGGGTTCCAGAACCGAATTAATGGAAGTGATAGGACTTGCACTTCAGAAAAAAATAAAAATTGAAATTCAAAAATTCAAATTAGACGAAGCTGTTGAAGTGTATGATAAATTAAGAAAAGGGCAAATAAAAGGAAGAGCAGTATTAGTTCCATAACTAAAAAATAGGGTTTAAAATTGTTTTTGTTTCTTCTGCTAAAAATTAAAAAAAACATAGTTATTGTGTAATAAACAGATAATAAAAATGTAAGATATATCTGTTGATCTATATTTAAATTTGATCTGTCAGACAGACTAATTATTGTTGGCGATGTCTCGGCAGAAATTGTATAAAAATAACTCAAAATGAATAAAAATCATGATACATCAAATTGACACTACCGATAATATTGTTGCTTTTAGAGCATTGGCAGAAGTAACAAAAGACGATTTTTTAACAGCAGTTGTACCAGCAGTAGAACATTTGGTAAAACAAACCAATGAAATTAACTTTTTATTAGTTTTAGATACCGATATTAAAAATTTTACAGCAGGAGCATGGCTACAGGACGCTCTTTTAGGATTAAAACATTTAGGAAAATGGAACAGAGCTGCAATTGTAACAGATTCTGAAGATATTATCTCTTTTACTAACGGATTTAGTTATGTAGTTCCAGGAGAGTTTCACGGCTTTAAAAAAGAAGCATTTAACAAAGCTTTAAACTGGGTAGAAGGAAATATTAATCTTCCTGCAAATTAAAATCAGATATTATTTTTGGTTTCAAATCATTTCTGGTTTTTAAATAACCAGAGTGCGTAAAAATTACCCAGCAAGATATAAACATGACATTAATAGAAAATGCCCGTTAGGTTTTAAACCTTAACGGGCATTTTCGCAATCAGCAAACGTTTTTCCCTTTTATTTATTTGCTATTTTTTTATAAACTGCTGCAGACAATAATGGCAGAGCAAGACTTCCAACAATGGCAGCAGCTTTATTATGTCCTGTCTTCTTTAAAGCGGCTCCTACTAAAAGAGAACCAATACCCGCGCAGGCAAGCTGTTTAACAGAAAGGTTTTTTGTATTGTTTTCAATAGGTTTGATTCCGTGCAATAATGGGTCGATAAACTGTAAATTTTCCATGATTTTTCTTTATTTAATTAAACGTATTTTTATTTTGTGTGACATTTTTTTCATTATCGGTTTCAGTTTCAATTTTTTCAATTTCAACTTTTTCTTTTTTTATGGCCTGACGCAGCAATGCAAAAAAACTCATATAAACATTTGCTATAAACACCAGCGAAAATCCCGCCAAAATATATCCTTTCCAGTCGTTTAACAAAAGTTTATAATTGCAGAGAATTAAAAATGCAATTGTAACATAATGGCTGAAGCAGTATTCGCAAGTAAGCAGATAGAAAAACTTTCTTGACAAAATATATCGGTCATTTTTAGAACGTTTGACACACCATTCATGAGGTTCTCTAAAAATTTCTTCATGTGTTACCGTCCAGCTTATACAGGCTATAGGAACAGCCAGAACAAATAACCAGACAATTTGAGCTGCTAAAGTCATAAAACCATATTTTTAAACTAATTTTTATTCTACTCTCTAGGATGATTTTCCGGATAATGCTCAGCATCAAAATCATCAAGTTCCTCATCATCGTCAAGATCACTGTCTTTTTCCAGATCATTATCATAATCTGGTTCCGAATCATCATCAAAATCATCACGATTACCGTCGTTAGTAATCAGATCATCTTCATTTACAATTCGTTCCTGATTCGGGATATTTTCTGCTCTTATATTGGTATTCTTTTCAAAATCCTGTTCAGGATGATTCAGATCTTCAATAAATTCCTCCTGATATTGATATTGGTCCTCATCTCTTGCATAATTATCATTATCAACAAGAGTGTTTTGTTCAATTATATCTGGATCGCTTTCTCCAAATTCCTGTGGACTTTCCTTTGTTAACTCCTTACTATATTGATCATCATTATAGTAAGTACCATCAATTAGTGTATTTTGATCGATATAGTCAGGATCTGTCTGACCATATTCAAAGTTGTTTTGCTTTTCCATAACATGATTATTTTAGTTATTATTTTCTGCCTTTTGCCGAAAAGTTCAGCAACTAATACTGTGTTTTTTACAAAATTAACAAGAGAACCAGCTGAACATCTTACAGGAAAATACATTATAGCTGCATAATTAACAGTTACTTATAATATAATAACTGTAAGAAATTATGTAAGTTTCATTTCTGCAATCCATTTTAAATTTGATTAGTAAAATTGTTTAACTAAAACAAAATAGAAAATGGCTTCTGATAAAGTAACCGCCTGCTGCCAAGCTCTGATTAAAAAAAATCTTACCATAACATTTGTAGAAAGCGCATCGGCAGGAAAAATGAGTTATGAATTCTCGACAGTTTTTAATTCCGGACGAATATTAATAGGAGGAATGGTGTGTTATCATTCTTCAATGAAAGAAGATCTGCTTCATATTCCGTGGGGAACAATCGAAAAATACAGTGCAGAATCTGAAGAAGTGACCAAACTTATGGCACAGAATTTTTATCGTTACATGAATTCAGATATCTGCGTTGCCTTAACCGGACTTACAACTCCAGGCGGAAGTGAAAACGAAGAAAAGCCCGTTGGAACCATTTTTGTTCATATCATTTTTTCGGATAAAGAAACAGCGCGTCGTTTTGAATTTACTGGAAATCCCGAAAGTATAATTAATCAGGCAATTGATGCAGCAGCTGAATTGATTTTGGAAGGAATTTAAAAGTATATTTTTAATGTAGGATTATTATTTCAAAAATAATACTTTTGTAAAAGTTTTAAAATTAAAAAATATGGGAATGATAGCTGAATATTTGATGGTTGATGAAGAAACATTAGATTATTTAATAGATTTAGATGATGAAGATTTGACAGATAGAATATTTGAAATTGAAGAAAGTAAAAAGTTTCTTTCTATAGATATAGATAAAATTTGGGATGCCTTACATTGCTTTTTAACTAATGTTTCGGCAACAGAACCTATTGAAGACAATAAACTTAGTGAAGCTATTGTAGGGATTAATACTTTTAGTGAAGATGAAGATGCTGATTTTATTAGTTTTACAGAGAATGATGAAATAAAAGGAATAATAGACGAAATGGAAAAAATTGATTTTGATATTTTAGTAGCCAATTTTGATCCGTTAATATTAAAAAAAAATAAAGTTTATCCAAAAGGAATTTGGGATGAAAATAAAGAACAATTAATTAAAGAGTTTAAAGCTGCTTTTGATGAGCTTCTTAAATTTTACAAGAAAGCCTTAGAAACACAGCATCATGTTATTGTGAGTATACTTTAAAGTAGTAATATGACCAACCTTTACATTATTGGTGAACCAAAACCATTATCGAAACCAGAAATTGAAGAAATTGATAATCAAATATCTTTTTCTCTACCTCCAGATTATAAAGCGTTTTTGATACTTTACGGTTTAGGTTCTATAAATGAATTAGTAATGATGCAGCAGCCAGACAAAGATTTCATTAAATCGAATTTTAGCGATTATATGGATTTTTGGACTTTAACCGAAAAAGAAGAACAGCTTATACTCAATTCACTTACCATTGCAGCAACTATAGACGGAGATATAATTACAGTAATTAACAATAATGAAAATCCTATTGTTTTGCTTCCCCGGCATTCTGACGAAGTAATTTATTTTGAAAACTTAGAAAATGTAATAAACTATTATGCCGAAAAGTATAAGCTGGGAAATGATTTGTATTTTGACCCATCTTATAATTTTGCACAGGAATATATTAGTTTTATAAAAAACGGTTCCTTAAATAAAACACTATTCGATACTGTTCATCAAATCTTTCTGGATCAAATCCCAGTTGATAAATCATATAATTTACAAACACAACCCAAATATATCATCCAGAAAATTGGTGGCTGGGTCTATTTTGACAACATTGGTAAAAGCGCTGTAAGAGTAAAATATCAAAAACAATTTAAAACAGAAACAGATAAAATTGTCAAATTGATTAATGATCAAATCAAATAAAAACAAAAGCCGTAAAGATCTTTTTACGGCTTTTGTTTTTAAAACTATTTTATACTGTACAGCGAACCATTTTTAATGGTTTTTTTATCCAGTTTTCCTTTTCGTAACAATTCTTCGAGAATGATTTCGGCATCTTTAAGAGATATATCTTGAATAACTGCATATTCTTTTGGAGCCAGTGTTGGGTAAACTTCAAAAAGAGACAAAGTATTTTTATTTTCAAACTTTTTCTTTTTGGCATCAGGAACCAGGACAAGCAGGGCATTTTCGTAAGAAGCATAAGGTTTAGAGCCATAAACTGTTAATTGATTGTTATTTCCGTCAGAAAAATAAAAAGTCGGAAAACCTCTTACATTCAGATTTTTTGCCATGTTTAGATCATTTCTAAAAAGCTTTACAGCATCAATTTCAAAATCCTTTTTCAGCTTTTCGGTATCCAGATCTGCCAGTTTAGCAGCTTCGGCAATATTTTCCCATTTCGCAATATTTTTCTTTTCGAGATACAATTTCTCACGCAGAATCCGCATAAAATGTATAGCCTTTTGTTTATCCTGCATCTGCGCCGCTTTCATGGCAATACAAGACGGATAAGAAGAATCCAGCGGATCTTCAAGCCAGACATCGCCATCAATAGGCATTTCATAATGCAAACTGGCTTCGTCCCAATGATGTGCTACGTCAGATGGTTTACTGATTCCGCCACTATTGTAACTCCAATCCGGCAGTAAACCGCCCATTCTGTAATCAATTTCAAAATAATCACCATATTCCAGTTTTAATTTTCGAAGCTGAGGCTCAATTCCCCAGCATGAAGAACAAATAGGATCTGTATAATAAATTATTTTTACAGGTTTATTTTCTGTTTTAATAACCGTTTTTTCATTTGATATTTCACCCGCCGGCATTTCGCACATACCATTTACAGGATCACACAATAACGGATTTGTTTTGTTTTCGTTCATTTTCGAATTAGTTTGCGACTGGCAGCTGGTACTGCAAATCAAGATTAACAACAGCGGTAGTATTTTCATAACAACTGTTTTATTTACACTTAGTTTTTTACTTTTACGCAAAGTTCGTCCGTATTTAATCACCAGTCAATTAGTCTAAAAAAGATGACTACAGAAAACAGCTCCCCAAAAAAGAACGAATGTCCGGCTCAGGGACTTCTAAAATTATTATCAGGTAAATGGAAACCACAGATTTTTCTTTTGGCTGAAGCCGGCCCATTACGTTTTAACGGACTTTTGAGAGACATTAAAGGCGCAAACAAACAATCTATTTCTACCGCACTGCGCGAGCTGGAAGAATTTGGACTTTTAGATAAAAACATTATCAAATTAAAACCGCTCCACATCGAATATACATTATCTGAAAAAGGAAAATCGCTTATTCCGGTATTTAAACAGCTTGAATTTTTTTCTGAGAATAATTAAGATTGTATTATCAATCATAAAGTAATTGCAATCTTACAAGGAATTATGTATTTTCACAGTTCGTAAAATATATAAGCCTGCACCATGATTGAGATACATAAAAAAGACGATATTCTGATTCCGTTTAACAAAATTGGAGATCCGGACTGGAAAATAAATACAAAAAAAATTATCGAAGCCATTGCTGATAATTTTGGAGATGATTTAAAGAAACCTGTTTCAAAAGAAGAAATTCTGGCACTCGAAACAAAATTAGGAACTGCATTACCAGAAAATTTAAAATTATTTTACGAAACATTCGGAATCGCTGATATTGGCGAACAGCTTCAGGACTTTGAAGAAGTAGACTGGATAAAAGATATTTGGTCAGATGCACCGCAATATGGTCCTGATTTTACAGAAGAAGATAAATTACTTTTACCATATTTAATTTCTTTCAGCGATTATTTAGGCAACGGAAATATGTTTTGCTTTCACAGCGAAACAAAAGAAATCTATTACTACGACCACGACGACAAACCTTACCTGACTAAATTTTTTGATACCGTTGATGACTATTTAAAAGGTTGTTTAATTTTTGCCCAAAATGATTTTTCTGATGATAAAGAAATTGATAATTGGACAGAAGAAATTGTTATAGACCTGCTGGACGAAAAAACGGTTAAAAAATGGAGATATTAATCTCTAAAAAAAGAAGACTTTACAATGAACTACATACAAAAAATAAAACGCCTTTACGGACTTTCTGAAAAGGAAAACTACGGATTTTCTGAAGATGAAATCCTCGCAGTCGAAAAAGATTTAGAAATTACATTTCCGAAAAAACTCAAAGAATATTATCTGGAATTAGGAAAAGAAGAAAACCTTAATTACGCACATAACCGACTAATGAAACCCAATGGAGAAATTGAATTCTCTGAAGATGATGTTCTGGTTATTTATGAAGAAAATCAGGTTGTGGCGATGTGGGGAATTAAAAAAGACGATTTAAAACTGGATAATCCCCCGGTTTACGGAAGTTACGATACCATCGAACAATCAGATTGGGAAATTGAAACCCAGACTACAGATAATTTCTTTCTGTTTATGGGCGTATATAACGGAACATTAGGAGGGTTGAAATACAATGGAAATTATTTAGGTCCAGTAGATTCAGAAATTGTAAAATTTGTGGAAGAAAACTGGAAATCTGCACCCGAAATAAGCAGAGACAATCAAAAAGTATATACAAACAATTTTTATGATGTAATTAGTTTGTCATTCGATCAAAATAAAAATTGTACTGCTGCTTTTATCGGAACCAGCGATCAAAATCGTTTTGACGAAATTCTGGATTGTATAGACATCGATTGGTCTTACCTTTCGTATGATGACGACGAAGCTTATGACGACGATGATGAAGATGAAGAAAATGAATAGTTATGTGGTTCAGTAAATTTAGCTTTTTCGATAAACAGTCCGGTTTAACAGAATTGGTTTCAGACGATTTCTTTACAAAACCATTTTCAAAAGAAGAATTTGAAAACTTTCCAGATATCGAAAGTTTGTATCCAAACGGCAGAGATTCAAAATATTTTCCTATTCCGCATCAGCTTAAACTTCCCAAAGAATATATTGAGCTTTTACAATATTCAAACGGCGGAGGCATTATAAACGGCGAACGTGAATTTGGTTTTTTCTCCTTAGAAGAAATTCGGCAGATGTATATAAATTACGGATTCCCTATTTGGGCGCCGGCATTTCTGCCAATAGCATTTAACGGCGGCGGAAAGTTTTATGCTTATGATCTTAGAGAAAATAATGGTTTTCCGATAATTTTGGTTCCGGCTGGAAATCTGGGATATGATGACGACTGCTGGGTATTTTTAGGAAATACACTCGAAGAAGTTTTGAGCAAAACAACCAATGTCGAAGATGAACTCGATATACTTTATCCTGAAAAAGAGCTTTCAGAAAAAGAACTTCAATACAAACAACTGCGTATTGAATTGAAAGAACTGGAAGAAAATAAAACGAAAAATCAAGTTGATTTAAAAACGTATCTGCTTTCAAAAAAACGAATAGAAGCAGATTTAAAGAAATTACAAGAAAACGAATAAAACTATAATGAGAGAATTAAATTATTTAGTAAAAATTGAAGGAAACGAATCGCTTTTGGAGAGATTCATTGAAGCTATAGAAAACGGAACGGTTAAAGTAGATAAAGCTTATCCAAATCCCTATCTTCTGGACACGGGAGAAAAATTCCTTCTTGGTAAAATTATTGAATATTTTTTCACAACCAGAGCTTTCTCAAAAGACCAGTATATTGCTTTTTTTGAAAAATTAAGAAAGTTAAATGGATTTGATAGTTACTATTATTCGCTTGGAAAACAAACAGAAGAACTGGTTTTTAATACTTTTGAAAGAGTTAAAAAAGGCAAATACAAGATTTTTATTCCTAAAACAGAAGAAAATCATTCTCAGCCAGACTTGTCAGAAGATCAAAAAGAACTCTTAAGCTTTTTATGTTATTTAGCGGTTTCTCATATTAAATACGGACCAAGTTATGCCTCGGTTACAGCAAATGAATATTTTGATATCGTAACTGAATTAGGTTCTGATGAAGTAGAAAAACTTAAGAAATTTGGAACAGGAAAACTCCCAAAAGAACTGACAAATTATAAAGACAGTGATTTTACAGCTAAAGCTAATGATGTTTTTGCTACAATAAATATCAAACTCAATGATGAAACAGAAGAAAGTTATGGTAAAGCATTGAATTTTGTGAATGCTCTTCTAGAATCAGATTTTCCAAAAAGTTATGAAATAGCATTTTCATCAAAAAACAAAGAACTGCTTCCTGTAAAAGGACTTCCAAAATGCGGACAGAACTATCTGTTTGCCGGAGCGGTTAAATATCCAAACCTTCATAAAAGCATTTTAGAATACATTAATCTTTCGAAAAAAGAATACGAATGGTACAATAACCTCGAAGATGAAAATTGTGCCATGCCTTCGACCTTTGCCGTTTTTGCTTTAGGATTGCAAGACGAAAAATATTTTGAAACACTCATCGATTATTATAAAACTGTAGATGAAGAACACCAATCGATTCAGGCAAAATTTACTTCGGTTTTTTTAGAAAAATTCGGCGTAACCAAAAAGTCAATCCGTGTATATATTAATGCACTGTTGTCAATGCAGGAGCATCCGCATAATAAAGCCTTTATTGCGTATTTTTCTGCTGAAAACAGTTTGAAATTATTATTAGACAGCAAAGAAAATTTTGCAGCTTATTATTTTACAGATCAAGATATAAAAGAGTATTCAGACAGTGGAAACGATACGCAGGAAATGGCAGATTACTGCTGGGGAAGTATTATGTATACCACTTTTGGACAAAGTAAAGGTTTTACCAAAATTGTAAAAGAATTAAATGAAGAGCAAAGATTGATATTTGAAAAATTGCAGATTGCAGATAAATAAAATAAAATGTGGAGCGATATATACAATTACTATAATATTCAAAGTGACTTATCATTTTCTCAAAAAGAAAGCACAAAAACAGTTGTTGATATTATATTACAGACTAAATATTTTAAGCAGAATGGAAATCAGAACTTTTCTAATGCTGATGGTTTTCCTTCGGTAGATTTAGTTTTAGTGGAAACTAAAGATGGAAATTTCGCTGTAAAAGAAAAAGAAATTCCATTTATTAATTTGATAGCAATTGTTTGTTCTAAAAGAGAAGGAGTTGACCAAACGCTTTACATTAAAACTTTTTTGGAAATTGCAAAAGCCTTAAATTGGAAGTTGTATTTGGAAGAAGATGATGAAGGAAATGAAAATGTTGAAATATTTTGATTTTAGAGTATTTAAATAAAATTAATGATTTAATGAACAAAAATAGATAATGAGTGGAATGTATCATCCAATAGCACAAGGAGAAATCGATGGTCATAAAGAAGGATTAAATTGTGGTTTGTCTTTAATTGAATTTGTTGGGAATTTTGAATTCAAAACAACTAATAAAGAATATTTTATTGGCTTTGGTGCAGGATTTAAAAAGGGGCAAATGTTGAGAGCTCATTTAGAAAAACTAGAAATTACATTACCATTTGAAGAAAGAATTGCTTGTTGTCAATATATGTTTTGGGAGAAAAATCGTTGTGACATCAATAGGGATGATTATTTAGATCACATTCAAAATTGGGATAATTTCAGTCTCGATTTAAATATTTGCAATAAGGTTTTAGATTTTCTAGAAGAGAATAAAATACAAAAATGCTTTGATGAAATATTAACATTTTACAAACAAAATTTTAGATTGCAAGCCTTCAAAGAGTTTGATTTGATTTATAATTATTTAAAAAAAATGCGTCAGAAAAAAAAAATTACAAAAGACTATGATACCAGAGAGGATAGAGCAAAAATAGATTTGAAATTAAAAAACTGGATAAAGAATAATCAGGAATAAAAAGAATATCATATAGCAATTCATCAAACGTTTCTACTGATGTTACCAACGAAATGTCCCCCAGAACGTTTACAATATCGAAAAAAAATGTTCCGTTAGTAACATCATATATAGAAAAAGCGTATCGGAAAAATGTTCCGCTAGGAACATCTCGTCGGTAGAAAAAAAAATAATTCGCAATAATTTTACGTTCCGTAGGAACGTTTGATTAGTATCAATAGAATGTTTATTATGGCAAATACATATACACAGCTGCATGTTCAATTTGTTTTTGCAGTGAAATATAGAAAAGCATTAATCACAAAAGATTGGAAGGAAAGATTACATCAATATATAACTGGAATAATTCAGAGCAATCAACACAAAATGTTGTGTATAAACAGTATGCCCGATCATATCCATATATTTATAGGCATGAGGCCCACACAATCTATTTCGTCTCTTATTCAGAATATCAAAACAGAAACAAGCAAATGGATTAAAGAGCAAAAATTAGCATCATATTTTGCGTGGCAGGAAGGTTATGGTGCTTTTTCTTATTCCAGAAGTCATGTTCCCAGTGTGATTCGATACATACAAAATCAAGAAGAACACCATAAAAAAGAAACGTTTTTAGAAGAATATCAAAAGTTTTTAAAGGTATTTGAAGTAGAATATGATGAGCAGTATATTTTTAAAGAACCTATAGATTAGTGATTTCAAACGTTCCTACGGAACGATATGAACCTAAGCAGTTATTGGTGTTACCAACGATATGTTCCTAACGGAACATAAGGTTATATATCTGTTTTAAAAAATGTTCCGTTAAGAACATCATATATAGAAAAAGCATATCGAAAAAATGTTCCTCTAGGAACATCATATAGGAAAAAAAGCATATCGAAAAAATGTTCCGCTAGGAACATATCGTCGGTAGTACATCATATATAGAAAAAGCATATCGAAAAAATGTTCCGTTAGGAACGATCTCGTAGGTAGATTAAATGTTCCTCTAGGAACATCATATAGGAAAAAAAGCATATCGAAAAAATGTTCCGTTAGGAACGATCTCGTAGGTAGATTAAATGTTCCGTTAAGAACATCATATATAGAAAAAGCATATCGAAAAAATGTTCCGTTAGGAACATCTCGTTGGTAGTAAAATCATTAAATAGAAAAAATGTCAAACGCAGAAAGCATTATAAACGTAATAGACACGTTTTTAGATAAATTTTCATTAAAAACAAACAAACTGACCAAACAAGATTTGATTAGTTTTATTGAAGAAAAATGGGCAGAAGCCGATGATGAAAAATACAATATTTATCAGGCCTATATCATTACCGGCAGAATGACCAATGAATATATCTGGGCAAAAGATTTCCCGAATATGAAACGCTGGCTTGATATGAATGACCGTCATTCAGCTTCGGGCAGAAACGAACCTTACATTCGAAATTATTACAAAGGACAATGCTGTTTAGAATGTGGTAACGAAGAAAAAGCGTTAGAATATTTCAATTTGTGTTATAACGAAAATCCCGATTATATATTTACAAGAGCACCTTTTTGTTATGAATTTTTCAATAAACATTTAGAAAATCCACGTGAACTTCCAAAACAGGAAGAAGGTCAGGATGATTATTTCGAATGGGTTGAATTAGAAGAATGGCAGTCATTTTTTAATGAAGAAGAATCGGAAATACAATGTGAAATATTATTTGATGATGACGAGGAAGAAGAATTCAGGGAAGAACACGAAAATGGAATCGAATATCTTGAAAACAATCAAACTGAAATACTGGAAAGTATTCTAACAGAATTACTAAAAGTATATCCCGACTGGCAGAAAGACTATGGTTACAGTGAAGAAGACAAACCCGATTTTATGCCGGATGTAACAACCATAAAAGATTTTGCAAATTTGATATCGCCAACATCGATTTATGTCACATCTGTTTTTAAAGACGATCTGCCGTACATTGGTTTTCTTTTCTCCTGTTCATGGGACAGCGAACACGGCTTGGGCGTGATGACACATAAAAACAGAATTGTTGAAATAGGAGGTGCCGATACCGCATTTTTAACTTGGATTGCCGAAAAGGATAATAATAAAAGCAAATAAATTGACCATAAAACTAAACCAAATGAAAAAAGAAACATTTGATATAATAGAATTACGTCCGGCTACCAAACATTATTATGGAGACAGTTTAAAAATGCCTGAAATCCTGTTAGAAGATGGATTGCTGGTAAAAGCAAGCACGTTAGATATTCCGCTTGGGCATTCCCGCTATGGCGGTCCAATTGCCGATCTTCCAAAAGATTTCGAATACCCAGATGAGCTGCGCTTTGCCGGTCAGTTAGATTTAAAACAAATTGCACCGCACGATACATCAGGACTTTTGCCTAAAACCGGACATTTATTCTTTTTTGCTGATATCATGGAAGATAAAGGTTTGGCAGTATATGCAGATGTTGACAACAGTGAATTGGTTAGAGTGGTTAAAGATCATGAAGACAACTTTTTTGAAGGCGTATTGATAAAAGAGGTTTTTGCCAATACTGAAAATCTTTCAAATCGTTACCGTGAACCAGAATACGAAGATGAAGAAGAATATACAAACGAAGATGGTTTGTTATGGGATTATTTTGAAGGAAGTGAAACCTCTAAAATCTTCGGAATTTTTACACACTGCCAGTATCAGGAAAAGCAGATATTAGAAATAGTAAATTCAGATAAAATAGTGCTTTTGCAGATTGGGGAAAACGGATTTAATGACGAAGGTGTTTTTAGTGTTTTAATTGATAAAAATGATCTTAAAGCCCTTAAATTTGATAACTGTGAATTCCACTGGGGACAATCATGAAATGGCTGTAAGTTCCATTATCTGTATACGTCCAAAAAAGCTCTAATCAATTCGAAATAATTAGATAAAAAATAAAAATAAAGCGATCATGATTAAAGATCTAGGACATGGTTATAAAATTATAGACAACAAATTTATTCTTTGTTATGAAAGCGAAGTGTTTAAAAAGTTTTACAAAACGATTGATTTTGAAACTTTTAAAATAACAGTCACAAACGCAGAATATGACAATGATGGTTTTGCATCAACGATTTATTTTACAGATAAAAACCATGTTTATATTCAAAGCGCTTTTACCGCTTTTGCGATTCTTGAAGATGCAAAATCTAATGATTTTAAAGTAATAGATATTAAAAAAGGATATACATTTTCAAATGGAAATTATTTTCGGCATGATGATAAGATGCCTTTCGATCTGAGTAAAGCCAAACACCTCAATAATTATCACATTCAGGTTGGCGATAAATTATATTTTGGAGACGTAAAACTGATTGAAAATGTCGATTTAGAGTCATTTACAATTCCGCATCCGGATTTAATTGGAAATCTGGCTTTAGATAAAAACCATGTTTTCTTTAAAGGAAATATAGTTCCAGAAGCCAATCCAAATACATTTAAAGTTCTGGAAGGTTGTTTAGACGGAACTTATTATTTAGAATGCGATAATGTTTTTTATGCTAAAGATGATAAATATGCTTATTACATCAGAACAATCAATGATGAAGTAAAAGTGATAAAAACCAAAAGCCTGACCGATTTTCATTTTAAAGTTATGGATGAAAGAGGATATGCTTTTGATAAGGAATACAGTTATTATATGGGAAAAAGAACTAAAATCTAAAAACAATGGCGGTATATAAATTCGACGAAGTACTAAATGACCTAATGGATTATTTTATTCTGGGCGATCCAGATTATCTGCTTCAATACAAAATAGAAAATGACCTGCCGGATGATCTGCTGACGGAATTCACAACAGAAGAAACCGGAGATCAGGTTGTAGAACAAGGCGTAATTGTGCCAATGATAGGAATAGAAAATTATCCTTATACCATTTATTTCAATTTATCAGACGAAACGCCAGAGTTGTTAAAAGCAGAAAATGAAGTACAGCACCAGCGTGACGGATATTGTTTAAAAGTTGTAAATGGCAGAATATACCTGTATACGATTCCGTATTTGAGAGATTTTACAGAAACCAAAGTCGGATTATTAAAGAAATACAAACACGCATCAATAGAACTGCCAAACGGCTGGTATACAGTTACTATTCTGGCCGGATTAACCAAACAGCTTTTGGAAGCAGAAATGGTTTCGGGAAAAATAGAAGAATTTGAAAGCATGGAACCTACTTTTGAATTTGTGCTAAAACCTTCTGCTGAAAAACCAGAGTATGCAGCTGATTTTACATATCCATTTAAAGTTGAAATAGATGAATAGACAGATACCAATTGAAGAACTGAATCAGAATACTTTTTTCTGGAATTTTTATTTCTGCTGGTCAAGAGGCTATGATGAAAAACAAGAAATAAATATTGATGAAGTTTTGGAAGTTGTAGAAACAGATGAAACCAAAGCTTATGAGTGGGAACACGTATTTTTTAATCAGGATGATATAGAAGAAAGCCCAAGATACATTGCAGAAAAACTGACAGACGATTTAAATTATGCTGTTGAATTTCAGGAATATGAAATCAACTTTTTTATAAATGATATTTACATCGGCAATTTAGGCGGACATTTTGAAGCCTGGTTTTTTACATTAGATGAATTATTAGCCTTTGAAAATTATCCTTCATTACTTTTGCTTTTTCTTCCTATGACAGGAATACAAGAAAATCAGAAACCTATTTTGAAACCCATAGTCACAAAACATTTGAGAGAAATTCCAAAATTTGAAACACATTCGGATTATATTGCAGATTGTATTTTAAATGGTTTAATTATGGAATCTCCATTTCAACAAACAGAAGGAATTGGGTTAACCAATAATCAAAATCATAGCGTGAGAAACATAACTGCATATCCGCGTTATAAAGAAAATGTAATAGAGTTGAATAAAAAATTGGTTTCTTTTAAAAGATAAAAAATTAAAATGTGCCGAGCCTACGGCTCTCTTTTTCTTTGCGGTTTTATGACGCTGGATTAAAATCCAGCGCTGCAATATAGTTCGAACCGTTGGTTCTTTTGTTTTAAATTTTTAAAATTCCGAAGCAACGATTTATAAATCTTAGTTACTTAGAATCTTAGCTCCTTAGAACCTCAAAAAAACTCCATTAAACTTTTATTAACAAAAAGTAAGATTCCATTAGTTTATATTTGTAAGGCACAAATTAATCCTAAAGCGTTGTACCTCATGAAAATCAAGTCTTTTTTGTATCTATTTCTGTTTGGTGTTTTTTCGATTTCAGCTTACAGTCAGAATGTGAAGCTGTTAAACATCGATCAGCTGAACGAACGAATTAAAAATGGAAAAGACAGCACGTATGTTGTGAATTTTTGGGCAACCTGGTGCGCGCCATGCATTAAAGAACTGCCGCATTTTGAAAAACTAAGCGCCGAACACAAATCAGAAAAACTGGCTGTTTTATTAGTAAGTCTGGATTTCAAATCAAAGCTGGCATCGAATGTTGTTCCGTTTGTAAAAAGAAAAAACCTGAAAAACGAAGTATTTCTTTTAAACGAAAGCAGTCCGCAGGAATTTATAGATAGAATTGACCCAAACTGGTCTGGAAGTATTCCGGCAACACTTTTTATCAAAAACGATAAACGAAAATTTGTAGAAAGCGAATTTACCTACGAACAATTATTAACTGAATATAAAAAACTGTAAACCATGAAAAAAATAATCTTATTACTAACATTGGCATTTTCTGCCTTTTTAGCTCAGGCTCAAACAGGAACAACACTTAAAGCCGGAGATACTGCACCAGATTTTAAACTGAAAAATGTTGACAACAAAGAAGTTTCTTTTGGGACTTTTAAAGATGCAAAAGGTTATATCGTAGTTTTTACCTGCAATACCTGTCCTTATGCAGTAGGTTACGAGCAAAGAATTATCGATTTAGATAAAAAAATCAAACCACAGGGATATCCTGTAATTGCAATTAATCCAAATGATCCGGAAGCTTCTACAGCAGATACTTTCAGCAAAATGCAGGATTTGGCAAAAGAAAAAAAATACCCTTTCCCATATTTATTTGATCCGGGACAAAAAATTACTGACGAATACGGAGCAAAACGCACACAGCACGTTTTCATTGTTTCTAAAACGGCAAAAGGAAACGTAGTAGAATATGTAGGCGCTATCGACAACGATCCGGAAGGAACAAAAGCCGATAAAGTAAAATATGCAGAAGATGTAATTGCATCTTTAAAAACCGGTCAAAAACCGGCTGTAACACAAACCAAAGAAATTGGCTGTACAGTAAAAAGAAAAGCGAAAGCTTAATTACCAGAATTTAATTTGTTAAAACGCCTCAGGATATGAGGCGTTTTTTTATATAATCGTTTCGTTGATTCTCTGCTCTTTAAGTTCCAGTTCGGCAATAATCTGCCTTTTCATTGTAGTGTGAATATAATCTTTTGCCTCTGCATAAGAAATATCATATTTTCGCAGAATGTCCTGCAGATGTTCTGGAAAATCAGCCAGCAGTTTGTCATAATAAACATTCAATTGGTGCTGGTCTGGCATTTCAAATTTCAGCTTAATTTGAAATCTTCGCAGTAATGCCGTATCAATACTATTGTAAAAATTCGTCGCACAAATCAATAAACTGTCTGTTGGAAAATAATCTATAAGCTGAATAATAGTATTTACCAAACGTCTCATTTCGGCAACATCTTTGTCATCGCTTTCACGGCTTTTTCCAATCTGGTCAAATTCATCCAGAAATAAAACTGCTTTTTCACGAATTGCTTTATCGAAAATCGTTTTTACGTTTTTAGAAGTTTCCCCAATTTTAGCATTAATTAAAGTGCTGAGGTTGATAATAACAATGTTTTTATTTAAAGCCGTTGCAATTGCCTTTGCCGTTGTTGTTTTACCGCAGCCCGAATGCCCGTGAAGCAGTATTTTATTATCAACTTTTAAATTGTACTTTTTTAATTCCTCAAGATATTTATGCTCCTTTATGGTTTGAAGAAGGGCTGTTTTATTTTCTTGGCTGAAAAACAGATCATCGAGTGCAACTTTTTCAGTATCGTTTACAACAAGTTCGTACAGATTCATTTGATATTTTATTTGGTGCAAAATTAGGTTTTATTCTGCAATATTTTCGTTCCAGATTTCTTTGCCTAAAAAGCGGTTTCCAAAAATAGAAGTTCCCACTCTTACCAGATTAGAACCTTCGGCAATAGCCAATTCTAAATCCTGAGACATTCCCATTGAAAGTTTTAAATTGCTTAAACCTTCAATTTCAGCCTCATAAATTTGATCTCTTATTTCTTTAAGCAGATGAAGCGACGGACGCATTTTTTCTTTCTCGACATCTAATAAACCAATTGTCATTAATCCTTTGATTTTTAGAGTATCATATTTCCTGATTTCTTTAATAAACGGAATTACTTCTGTTGGAGAAAGACCGAATTTACTTTCTTCAAAAGAGGTATTAACTTGAACAAAAACAGCAATAGCCCGGTTTTCTTTCTGGAGCTGTTTGTGTAATTCTTCTGCCAGACTTAATCGGTCAAGAGATTGAATACAGCTTACATATTTCAAAACATCTTTTACTTTATTTGTCTGCAGATGACCAATGAAATGACGTTCGATATTCAAATCTTTTAATTCTGAATCCTTATCCCGAAATTCCTGCATTTTATTTTCGCCAATTAAATTTTCTCCGGCTTCAATGGCAATTCGTATTCTTTCGGCAGGAACTGTTTTGGTTGCCAGCAATAACTGAACATCTGCTGTATCTCTTCCCGAAGCTTTACAGGCTTTTTCGATACGATCGTGAACCTGCTTTAAATTATAAATAATATTCTCTTTCATAATGAGCAAAGTTAGAGGTAAAGTGGATTATAAAAAAGATCCAGTTTTTTCTATATAAAGTAGTCCAGATAAATAAAGAACCAGACCAGAAAACGCCCGAAAATGAAAAAACTGGATTATTTAATGGTTAGGTATCCTGCCTAATTTTGTCTCGGCAATGAAGTCAAATTAAAATCAAATCAAATGAGCAAATCAATTTTTTATCACGCAGGTTGTCCAGTTTGCGTAAGCGCAGAACACGACATTTTAAATTTAGTTAAAGATGTTGAAGTAGTAAACATTGGTGAAGACAGATCCCGAATTGCTGAAGCTCAAAAAGCGGGTATAAAATCAGTTCCGGCTTTGGTAACGCCAAACGGAAATGTACTGCATATTAATTTTGGTGCTTCGATAGAAGAAGTAATTGGGTAAATATAAACGCCTCTTTGGAGTTTCTTCAAAGAGGTTTTTATAAGCATTGAATTGAAACAAAGGTTTTTTTTAAACACATAGAGACATAGTTTTTGAAAACGCAGTAAAGGCATTTCACTTGTTTAAAAAAACATAGTTGTTTCTGTTTAGTATTCAAACTTTGACAAAGTTCTCAGAAACGTCTATGTGTGAGAAACGAGTTTCTTTTTGAATCTAAAAAAGAAAAAAACTATGTCTCTATGTGTTTAAAAAAACACAACAACAAACAACAAACAACAAATAAAAATGAAAGTAGCAGTATGGGATACTTATGTAACCCGAAAAGACGGTAAAATAATGCATTTTGATATTTTGGTAGATGAAAATACAGACGATGCAAATCAGGTTTTTGAATACGGAAAAGAATACCTAAAAACAGTTTTACAGGAAGGTCAGCCTTTGACCTCAAAAGAATGCCGATTTTGTCATATCGATAAAGCTCCTGCAGATATTGAAAATCAAATTCTTAAAAACGGATTTTCGATTATTGAAATGGAAAACTGTTATTAATTTTTCGTTTAGAATTATTAATTCGATAGGCTGAAAGTGTGGGGACTTTCAGTCTATTTTATTTATTGCAATTATGAAAAACATCTTCAATTTAGAAACACAAAACAATAATCTGGACGGAAAAATTACAGCCGGATTTGAACGATTGTCACAGGTTTTTAGAGTTTTGCTTTGGGAAAAAGCCAAAAAATACGATTTAAGCCCAATACAAATTCAGCTTTTAATATTTATAAAACACCATGCTCAAAACAGAGCAACGGTAAGTTATATAGCAAAAGAATTTAATTTGACAAAAGCCACCATCAGCGATACGATTAAAATTTTGGAACAAAAAAAGTATATTACCAAAACGGTAAATACCAGCGATTCCAGAAGTTCTACAATCGAGCTTACAACAAACGGTTTAGAAATGGTGCTTTTAACCGAAGATTTTACAGATCCGTTATTTGATTTAGTTTCGGCAGGTTCTCAAAAAGAGAAACTGGTTTTATGGAAAACTATAAGTTCTTTGATTCAGCAATTGCAAGATTTACAACTTATAAATGTACAAAGCACTTGTTATAACTGCGGTTACTTTGTAGAGAAAAACGAAAATAACTATTGTAAATTATTGGATGCAAAACTAGAAACAAGCGATATAAGACTGGATTGTTTCGATCATAAACCGGTTCGGTTATAAATATTTTGAAAGTGACAAAATGCCTTCTTCCATTTGTTCTTCGGTTAATGAAGCATATCCCAGACGCAAACCGGAAGCCGGATTTCCAAAACTGAATTTTTCAGGACTCATTATTTTTATTCCTTTTTTTAATAATTCATTGCAGACTTTTTGAAGATCGATTTCTGACTTTGGAACAATCCAAAAGGCCATACCGCCTTCGGGTTTAGTAAAAGTAATTTTGTCTTTTAAATGAAGTTTACAGAGTTTTTCAAAATGATCTCTTTTGGCTTTGTAAATTAAATTCGTTTTTTTGAGATGCCTTTTAATTTTTCCTTCGTTTATAAGATTTAAAACAGCTTCTTCCATAATATTATCGCCCTGAACGTCTATTATTTTTCTATGCTGGGCAATTTTTTGTATGTTTTCAATAGAAGCGGCCAAATACCCAATACGCAGAGCAGGAGCTACAATTTTGCTTAAAGTGCCAATATAAATAAAGTTTTTAGCATTGCTGTAACTCGAAATTGGCAGAATTGGTCTCTGCCCAAAATGAAATTCATTATCATAATCATCTTCAATAATCGTAAATCCGTATTGATTAGAGAGTTCGATAAGTTTTAATCTCTTTTTGAGACTCATTGTAACGGTAGTTGGAAATTGATGATGAGGCGTAACGTAAATCGCTTTTATGGCTTTATTGTTTTTGAGATGATTTTCAACTTCTTCTAAATCTAAACCATCTTTTAAAATATTCACAGGAAGCAGAGTCGCGCCGGCATTTTCAAAAGCTTCCCACGCAGGTTTGTATCCCGGATTTTCAATAATAACAGAATCTCCTTTTGAAAGTAAACAATGCGCTGCGAGATACATCGCCATTTGACTTCCTCGAGTTATGCAGATTTCATCAAGAGAAACATTCATTCCTCTTTTAAAATTCAGCATTTGCACAATCGCTTTTCTAAATTCAACATTTCCCAATTCATTGCTGTAACCCATAATCTGCCAGCGTGATTTTCTGTTGAATATTTCGCGGTATGCACGTGCGAGATCGTTCATAGGAGCGAGACGGCTGTCCGGAAGTCCATCATCAAAAACAAGATGGGGTTTCGGGTTTTCGATTGTACTGCTGGCTTTGGTTTCTGTTTTCTTATTGAAATTGGTTTCAGGAAGAATATCAGCAATAAAAGTACCTTTTCGATCTACAGTAATCAGCCAGCCTTCGGCAATTAAAACATCTAAGGCTTCGATTACCGTGTTTCGGTTTACATTTAATAATCCTGCCAGCTGACGGCTTCCGGGTAAAGCATTTCCGCTGGTTAATTTACCGGATTTTACCGCATTGATTATAGCATCGGCAATTTGCAGATAAAGTGCTTTGTCTGATTTTTTATCTAAATGAATTTCAAATTGCCAAGGTCGTAACATCTGGTCTGTCTTTTTGTGTTGAAATTGAATTAATGAGACAGACCAAATTTACAAAAGCTTTTATAGAATTGAGGTTATTTCTTTTTTAATTTGGCTTTAAAAAAGTCAATAGTTCTGGTCCAGGATAATGTGGCGGCCGCTTCATCATATCTTGGTGTAGTATTGTTATGAAAACCATGATTTACGTTTGGATAAAAGTAAGCGGTGTTTTCTACCTTATTTTTGTTTAAAACTTCCTGATAGGCAGTCCAGCCTTCGTTTACGCGTGTATCTAAACCTGCATAATGCAAAAGAAGCGGTGTTTTAACTTTTTCAGCTTCCTCTTTAGCCGGCTGTCCGCCGTAATACGGAACTGCAGCTTTTAAATCCAGAATTTTTACAGCCATCATATTCGAAATCCATCCTCCAAAGCAAAAACCTACAACGCCCACATAGCCGTTACAATCTTTGTGTGATTTAAGATATTCGTAAGCGGCGATAAAATCTTCGAGCATTTCTTCTCTTGTTCGCTTTTTTTGCAGTTCTCGTCCTTCATCATCATTGCCTGGATAACCGCCCAGCGGAGACAAAGCATCGGGAGCGAGTGTTATAAAACCTTCGAGAGCAGCTCTTCGGCCTACATCTTCAATATACGGATTAAGTCCGCGGTTTTCATGGACTACAATTATTCCGGGAAGTTTCTTTTTGCTTTCAGCAGGCTGTGATAAAAGACCTTTTATAGATCCGCCTCCTTTTGGAGAATCATAATTAATATAACCTGTTTTAAGTCTTGGATCTGTTGACTGAACCAAAATAGTGTCGGCATAATTTGGCGTCATAAAACTTAAAAGCGAAGGGAGTGTAAGCGATCCTACGGCAAATATGGAGAGTTTTTCAACGAATTGTCTTCGGTTAATTTTATTGTGCGCATAGTCATCATACAAATCAAATACTTCCTGACTAATGTCTTCTTTGGTTATTTTGTTATCCATGAGGTTATTTTTTGGAATAACTAATTTAGGGAATAAAAGTGAATTGTGATTAGTTGTTGGTTGTTGGTTGTTAGTTGTTGGTTGTTAGTTGTTGGTTGTTAGTTGTTGGTTGTTAGTTGTTGGTTGTTAGTTGTTAGTTGTTAGTTGTTAGTTGTTAGTTGTTAGTTGTTAGTTTTTAGTGATTAGTCATTAGTTAATAGTTTCATTACAAAGACTGAAAACTGCGACTGAGACTGCGACTAAAAATTACGACTGCGGCTAAAAACTAAACTTTATTAGCTAGAAGTTCTGTCAGCAGGATATTTAGGTTAACTGATGCACAGGCAATACCTTCATCGGCGGCGCCGTAATAAATATAAAGTTCTTCATCGTCGAGAATAGTTCCTGTTGGAAAGCAGACATAATTGACATAACCTTTGAGCTCCCAAGGCTGATCTGGAACAAACAGCGGATAGGGCAGACGTGCAATTTCTTTTGTTGGGTCGTCAATATCCAAAAGTGCGGCACAGGCCACATACATATATCCGTTGATAGTATCATGAACGCCATGATAAATTAAAAGCCAGCCGTGTTCTGTTTCTATTGGCGGCGCGCCATTTCCTAAATAACTTAGTTCGTGTGTGAATTTTGGGTCAAGTACAATGTGGTTTTTAAAATCCAGCATGTAATTTTTCCAATAGTCCTGATTTAATTCGTCAAGATTGTTGACCGAAGCAATTTGAATTCCGGGACGAATTCGATGCAGAAAATGAAGTTTTCCGTTTATTTTTCTTGGAAAGAAAACTACATTTTTATCCCATACATAACTGCTTCCTGTACTTGGCTGAAAATATTTGATATTTAAATCCTGCTGGTGTTTTATAAGCGAACGCAATTCATCGCCTGATAATTGAGGAACGACAATGCCGTGTTTGGTAAAGTTTTTTAAATCTGAAGAAGTTGCTACACATCCAAATGCATTTTCGCCGTCGTAACCACAATAAGAAAGGTAATAAAGATCATCGATTTTGACAATTCGGGGATCTTCTACACCGTATTTTTCATTGGGAGTTTCGGGAACGATGACCGGATGCTGGTATCGTTCTTCGATAGTTAAAGGATCAGAAAGACGACAGTATCCAATTGTGGAATGATTTCCTAAAGCAACAGCTCTGTAAAAAATATGTATTTTTCCATCTGCAGCAATTACCGCTGGGTTTAAAACGCCTTCGATTTCAAAATCTAATTCGGTTTTAGTGATAATTAATCCATGTTTATGTATCATAAAGCTGTTTTTTTTAGATCATTCGAATAAAATTAATGAAATAGACAATAACTTGATTTACATAACATTCTGAAATTCTTTCATAATTCCGAATAAAAAAAGCCTGTAGTAAACTACAAGCTTTTTAATTTTTTCATGAATACTGGAAAAACTTCGTTTAATTCATCAAATAATGGATTGTTTCGGTGTTTCAGTTTTATTTCGCTGAACAATTTTAACCCAAGAGCAAATTGTGTTGCTTCATACGGATTTTCGAATATGTTTTTGTCTTTTATTCTTTGGATGATTCCAAAAATTTCATCGTGATTATCAAATTCAATTCCGAGTTCTTTTGCGGGCTCGGTATCACCATTTGCATATTCCTTTAGGCTTAATGTCAAATAATATTTGTTTGATCTTTTTTGCATGATACTAAAATTTTCAATTTTACTTTAACCATTTATCTACAATGGTTTTAAACGTTTCTTTGTATTGTTCTCCTACTGTAATTTCTGTTTTATCTATAAAAATAGAATTCTTGCTGATGGCGTTTATTTTATCAAGTGAAACAATGAATGATCGATGAACACGCATAAATTTCGCTGACGGTAATTTTTCTTCTAAAGCTTTTAAGGAAATCAAAGAAAGTATTGCTTTTTGATTGTCATCCAGATGAACTTTTACATAATCTTTTAAACTTTCGATATATAAAATTTCTTTTAGAGAGATTCTAACCCATTGATATTCTACTTTTAAGAAAATAAATTCATCATCGGCTGTAATGGGCTGGAAGTTGTTTGATGCTTCTTCGGTTATTTGAAGCACTTTATTTGCAGCACGTAAAAACTCTTCGTAACTGAAGGGTTTTAAAAGATAATCGACTGCATTTACCTTATAACCTTCAATTGCATAATGATTGTAAGCGGTAGTAAAAACGATTTTTGGCACTTGTCCCGGCTGTTCCTGCAAAAGTCTTGCGAGTTCCATTCCCGTTAAATTGGGCATATTGATGTCCAGAAAAACCAAATCCGGCTGTTTTTCTCTGATTAAACTCATGGCTTCAACCGCATTATCGCAGCTGGCGCTCAATTGCAAAAAAGGAGTCTGGTCAATAAAAGTTTCGACCAGTTTTAATGCCAGAGGTTCATCATCTACTGCTATACATTTTAATGTTGTCATTATTCTAAATTTATTTGCAGCTGTACATTATACATACCGTTTTTAGCGATACCTGCTATCAGAGTATGTTTATGCGGATAAATTAAATGCAGTCTGCGTTTTGTATTTGTTAACCCAATGCCGCCTTCATCTGTAGTAGACGTTTTTTCGAAATAGGTATTTTCTACTTCAAATTCCAGATTGCTTCCGTTTTGTCTCAGTTTAATATGAATTTCACTTTTATCGGTAGCATGAATGCCGTGTTTAAAAGCATTTTCTACTAAAGGTAATAATAACATTGGAACAATTGGGTAATCGTGTATTTTTTCTGGAATGTCGGTTGTAATCGTCAGCTTTTTATTGGCACGAAGTTTCATAAGGGCGATAAAATCTCTCATAAACTCGGCTTCTTTTAATAATGTTGTTCTTTCTTCGGTACTGTACAATAAATAACGCATCATTCGGCTTAAAGTATGAAGCGCATTTCTGGAATCTTCAATATCTGTATAAGTAAGGGAATAAATACTATTTAAGGAATTAAAGAAAAAGTGCGGATTAATTTGTGCTTTCAGCATAGCCAGTTCGGCAACTGTTTTGTCCTGCTCCAGTTTTTGTTTGTGCTGTGCGGCTTTCTGCCAGTATTGTAACATTGCCCAGCTCGTGCTGATTCCTAAAACCAATAAAGTGAGCATTAAAACATAATTGTCGAAATAGGGATTTCTATATTTTTTGAATCCTAAAACCAAGCTTATTTTATTATGAAGATCAGTCTGCGAGGTATAAAAATAAGCGATAAGCTGCATTACAAAAACAATGATAAATGCCCAGATTAAAAACGGAGAAGTATTGTCTTTTATAATGGTTTTGGGAACTATGATTTTAGCATTAGTGTAAAAAATAATGATTAACAAAATCAATATAATAATCTGCCAAAGCCAGAAAATACCAGGAAGAATTACATTCCAGGTTAAAGGCATGTAAAACAACATGATAAATCCCAGTAATAACCAGCTTAGAATATGCAGTCCGGTAAAAAAATAAGGTCTGTAAACGTTTGATGCCATTACAAGTTTAGTGTTTTATTGACAATATTACATTTTATTTAAATGCAATTTTGAAGCAATCGGCAAATAGAGAATTACAGTCTGTAAAAACCATTTTAGAGCCGACGAGTTCAAAATTAAACGCTTGTTTAATTTTTAAATAGAAACCATCGTGTGTAAAATCATCTTTATCGATTGTCTTTTGCTTTTCGTCTATTTGAAATTTTTTGTATGTTATATTTTATTTCTTTTGTTGTCATATAATCGATAATTACATATTATTTCTAATGAATAAGCAATCATTTTTAAGCATTCTCGCAGCATCAGTTATTATCGCATCATGCGGTAAAAATGATAAATCGGCTCAGGCCGGAGGAGCACCGCAGGTTAAAGAGTATAAAACGCTGACTTTACAGCCGGAATCTGCTACATTAAACAGCGATTATCCAGCCAGTATTCAAGGACAGCAGAATATAGAAATCCGACCAAGAGTGGAAGGTTACATCGATAAAATTTTTGTAGATGAAGGTGCTGTTGTAAAAGCAGGACAGCCGTTATTCAAAATCAGCGCGCCAGAATATGAGCAGCAAGTTCGTACAGCAACAGCAAGTATTAAAAGTGCTCAGGCTGACTTGAGTTCTGCAAAACTGGCTGTAAACAAAGTAAAACCTTTGGTTGAAAAAGGAATTATAAGTAAATACGATTTAGAATCGGCACAATATACTTATGAGTCTGCTTTAGCCTCTTTAGCTCAGGCAAACGCAGCTTTGGTAAATGCTAAAACTAATTTAGGATATACTACGGTTACAAGTCCGGTTAATGGAGTTGTAGGTTCAATTCCGTTTCGTTTAGGAAGTTTAGTAAGCTCAAATACAGCAGAACCTTTAACAACGGTTTCAAGTATTGGAAACGTATATGCTTATTTTGCTTTAAATGAAAAAGCGCTTTTAAATTTTACTAAAGATTCTGGAGCTTCATTAAACCAAAAATTAAAAAGCATGCCGGCAGTTTCTTTATTGCTTTCAGATGGTTCTGCTTATGATCAAAAAGGAAACATAGAAACCGTAAACGGATTAATCAATACTGAAACAGGTACTGTAAACGTAAGAGCTCGTTTCCCAAATCCAAAAGGAATTATCAGAAGCGGAAGCAGTACTACAGTAAGAATTCCAAAAGAAGTAAAAGACGGAATCATTGTTCCTCAAAGTGCAACATTTGAACTTCAGGATAAAATGTTTGCAGTAGTTTTAGGAAAAGACGGAAAAACAAGAAATGCTAATATCACAGTACTTGAAAATACAGCAGGAAACTATTACGTAGTAACAAGCGGTTTAAAACCTGGAGACGAAATAGTTTTAGAAGGAGTAGCTTCTCTAAAAGAGGGATCTGAAATTAAAGCTAAAAAACAAAGCCCGGAAACAGTTTACGCCGATTTAAAATAAAAGAAATGTTTAAAAGATTTATACAAAGACCCGTACTCTCGACGGTAATATCTGTTATTATCGTTATTTTAGGTGTTTTAGGCCTAATAGAGTTACCGATTTCACAATATCCGGATATTGCACCGCCAACGGTAAACGTGGCAGCAAGTTATACAGGAGCCAATGCTGATGTGGTACTGAAAAGTATTGTAATTCCGCTTGAAGAGCAGATTAATGGTGTAGAAAACATGACTTACATGACTTCTACAGCAACAAATGATGGAAATGCTTCGATCAAAGTTTTCTTTAAAGTAGGAACCAATCCTGATTTAGCAGCGGTAAACGTTCAGAACAGGGTTTCAAGAGCAACAAGTTTACTGCCTGTAGAGGTAACTCAGGCCGGGGTTACAGTAACCAAAAGCCAGAGTAGTAACTTATTGATTTTCTCTTTATACAGTGATGATAAAGCATACGATCAGACGTTTCTTCAAAATTATGCCAAAATCAATCTTGTGCCGCAAATCCAGCGTGTAGTTGGGGTAGGAGATGTAACGGTTTTTGGTGCAAAAGATTACTCTATGAGAATCTGGCTGAAACCAGATGTAATGCAGCAATATAAGCTGATTCCAAGTGATATTTCGGCTGCTTTGGCAGAACAGAATATTGAAGCAGCACCAGGTAAATTTGGTGAAAACGGAAATCAGGCGTTTCAATATGTAATTAAATACAAAGGACGTTTAACATCGGCTAAGGAATTTGAGGAAATTGTAATCAAATCAGTTGGAAACGGGCAGATGCTTCGACTTAAAGATGTTGCTAAGGTAGAATTAGGATCCTTAAGTTATGCTTCAACGATTAAAACAAACGGTGTAGAATCGGCAGCGATGGCTATCAGTCAGACTCCGGGATCGAATGCACGTGATGTAATTATCAATTCTAAAAAACTGATTGAAGAAGCGGCAAAGAGTTTTCCAAAAGGGATGAAATACACCATTATGGTTGACGTTAACGAAAACCTTGATGCATCTATTGAAAAAGTAATTCATACTTTGATTGAAGCCTTTATACTGGTTTTTATTGTAGTATTTATTTTCCTTCAGGATTTTAGATCAACCTTAATTCCGGCAATTGCGGTTCCGGTTGCGATTGTAGGAACGTTCTTCTTCCTTAATTTATTTGGATTTACGATTAACTTATTGACCCTTTTTGCGATGGTACTCGCAATTGGTATTGTGGTCGATGATGCGATTGTGGTCGTCGAGGCGGTGCACGCCAAACTGGATCACGGTTATAAATCGGCCAAAAAAGCTACAATACATGCGATGAACGAAATATCGGGGGCGATTATATCAATCACGCTTGTAATGGCTGCGGTTTTTATTCCGGTAACTTTCATTACCGGATCAACCGGAGTTTTCTATAAACAGTTTGGTATTACACTGGCTGTTGCGATTATTCTTTCGGCAGTAAACGCCTTGACTTTAAGTCCGGCTTTATG
This sequence comes from Flavobacterium johnsoniae UW101, assembly GCF_000016645.1. Classification (NCBI taxonomy): domain Bacteria; kingdom Pseudomonadati; phylum Bacteroidota; class Flavobacteriia; order Flavobacteriales; family Flavobacteriaceae; genus Flavobacterium; species Flavobacterium johnsoniae. The sequence continues at coordinate 4,966,273 of NC_009441.1, read as the reverse complement.
TGCCTTGCTTTTAAAACCGCACGGCGACGATCACGAACATAAGACTACTTATTTACAAAGATTTTATACGGCTTTTAACGTTGCGTTTGATAATGTAACAGGAAAGTACAAAAGATCGGTTCAGTTTCTTTCGGTTAAAAAATGGATTGCTTTAGCATCTATTGTAATTGCAGGTGTTGCATTGGTTTATATGATGAAAACGACACCGTCTGCATTCGTTCCTTCAGAAGATCAGGGAACTGTTTTTGCCAATATCAGCTTACCGCCGTCTGCTTCTATGGAACGTTCAGATATCATGGCAAAAAAGGTAGACAGTATTGCGAAAACTATTCCGGGAGTTAAAAATACACTTCGTATCGTAGGGCAGAACTTTACCGCCGGAGCGGGTAGTGCTTACAGTATGGTAATTGTAAAATTATATCCGTGGGACAAACGTGATTTAAGTGTTGATGATGTAATCGGACAGCTTTTTGCAAAAACAAGCGGTATTCGTGAGGCTAATATATTCTTTATTTCGCCGCCAACTATTCAAGGTTTTGGACAAAGCGGCGGGTTTGAATTCCAGCTGCAGGATAAAGGAGGACATACAACTGCTGAATTCTATAAAGTAAACAATGAATTCCTTGCTAAATTAGCAGAACGTCCGGAAATACAATATGCAACAACACCATTTAACCCTGGTTTCCCGCAATATATGATGGATGTTAATTTGGCGAAAGCTAAAGATGCAGGAGTTTCGGTAAATACTATTTTATCGACTATGCAGGGGTATTATGGTGGATTGTATGCTTCGAATTTCAATAAATTCGGTAAACAATACCGTGTAATGGTTCAGGCAGCTCCAGAATTTAGAGCTAATACAGAAGGATTAAATAAGATTTTCGTTCGTAACAGTGCCGGAAACATGGCTCCAATTACTGAGTTTGTAAAAATGACAAGGGTTTTTGGTCCTGAATCGATTTCAAGATTTAACTTGTTTACGTCTATTTCGATTACCGGAGCGCCAAAACCTGGTTACAGTTCTGGAGATGCAATTAAAGCAATTCAGGAAGTAGCTGCAGAAAACCTTCCTGCAGGTTATGGATATGAATTTTCAGGTTTAACACGTGAGGAATTAGCTTCTGGAGGAGAAACGATTTTCATCTTTATTTTATGTTTGGTTTTCGTTTATTTCTTATTAAGTGCGCAGTACGAAAGTTATATTTTACCATTTGCGGTATTATTCTCGATTCCGTTTGGATTAGCAGGAGCATATTTATTCTCGATTATTTTCAAACTAAACAGTAATATTTACCTTCAGATTTCCTTAATCATGCTTATCGGGCTTCTTGCCAAGAACGGTATTTTGATTGTCGAATTTGCTTTAGACAGAAGGCGTAAAGGTCTGCCAATTGTACAAGCGGCAATTGAAGGAGCCGTAGCGCGTTTAAGACCAATTTTGATGACTTCGTTTGCCTTTATTCTTGGACTTGTGCCTTTAATGTTTGCTACTGGAGCAGGTGCCGTGGGTAACAAATCGATTGGTACTGGAGCAGTTGGAGGTATGTTAATTGGAACCATTTTAGGAGTATTTGTTATTCCGGTTTTATTTATCATTTTCCAGACTTTACAAGAAAAAGTAAGCGGTCCGGCAAAAGATGGTTATGATGATGACGACGATGATGAGGATGAAATTCAGTTAATAGAAGCTCACAAAGAGTAAAATTTAATTAAAAAGAGATGACGAATAGTTCAAATAAATATATTCTTATGGTAATTGCAGCCGCGCTTTTAAGTGCGTGCTCAATTACCAAAAAGTACGAACGTCCAGCTGCACTCTCGACAGACAAGCTGTATCGTGATGAGGCTTCTGCCGATACGACTACAATTGCTGATATGCCGTGGCAGAGTGTTTTTAATGACGAAAAGCTGAATGCTTTAATCCAGAAAGGATTAGATCAAAACCTGAACCTGAAAAATGCTATTGAAAATATAGTACAGGCAAGAGCTTCATTGCGCCAGAGTAAACTGGCTTATTACCCAACATTACAGCTGGATGCAAGTGCAACGCACACGAAACAGTCAGAAGCGGGGCTTAACTTTCCTGCCGGAATTAATATCAATACCCTGACTACAACTTATAAATTAGGTGTAAGTACGTCTTGGGAAGCTGATATCTGGGGAAAACTAAGCAGTTCTAAAAGAGCGGCCTTAGCTAGTTATTTAGCCACAGATGCTGCCAAACAAGCCATTCAGACACAATTAATTTCTGATATTGCCAATAATTATTTTATGCTTTTGGCTTACGATAAATCGTTAAAAATCACTCAGGAAACATTAGAAAGCCGTATTAAAAATGTTGAAACAATTAAAGCTTTAAAAGAAGGAGCAATTGTAACAGGAGCGGCAGTTGTACAGAGTGAAGCCAATCAGCATGCAGCAGAAGTTTTAATTCCGGATTTAAAACAAAGTATACGCGAAACCGAAAACGCTTTGAATATCTTATTAGGGCAAGCTCCGGGACCAATTGACAGAGGAGAATTAGAAACTCAGGTTATTCCGGAAAACATTGCAATTGGAGTTTCTTCTCAGTTATTAGAAAACCGTCCTGATGTTCGTCAGGCTGAATTTAATTTCAGAGTAGCTTTTGAATCTACAAATCTGGCTAAAACCTATTTTTATCCAAGTTTAACGCTTACGGCAAGCGGCGGTTTTTCGAATTTAGAATTAAAAGATTTCTTTACTAATTCTATTTTTTATTCTATTATTGGAGGATTAACACAGCCAATTTTTAATCAGGGTAAAAACAAGCTCAGATTAACAACAGCACAGTCACAACAATTACAGGCTTATAATAATTTCCAGCAAAGTCTTTTAACAGCGGGTCAGGAAGTTTCTAATGCTTTGTATTCATACCAAATGGCAGTCGAAAAAGAAGATTCAAGAAAAAAACAAATTGAAGCTTTAGAAAAAGCAGTCGATTTTACACAGCAGCTTCTTGAATACAGTTCAGCAACAAATTATACAGACGTATTAACTTCTGAACAAAATTTACTGGCAGCACAGTTAAGCGGTATTAATGATAATTTACAAAAATTACAAGCCGTTGTAAACTTATACAGAGCTTTAGGCGGAGGATGGAAATAAATATTTTCCTATAAATAATTAACGTTGGTCGTTAAAAATATAACCTTGGTCTAAATAATAATTTAATACTAAAAATTGTATTTAACTTTGAATTGTTAAGATTACGATTATCCGCCATTCAGTTAAGTTTAAACATGACTAAAAACGCCTCAGCAATGAGGCGTTTTTAATTTTAAATCTATATCGGTTAAAAAACACTGTTCGTCGATTGGTTTGGCGGTTCTGTATAATGCATTCTGTAAACGCGAATATTGGCACTACTTTAGATTAGTTTCTAAATGAAATTAATCCCTAAATTCTAAAAACATGAAAAAGTTAGTATTCGCCTCAGTATTATTTATGAGTGTATTTTTTGCTCATGCACAAGTATCAATTAATGTAAATATTGGAACACCTCCAAGCTGGGGACCACAAGGTTATGACGACGACAGATATTATTATTTACCAGACATCGATGTGTATTATGATGTAAACCAAAGTGTGTTTATTTACGATAACGGAGGAAAATGGATGCGTGAAAAAAGACTTCCTTCAAGATACAGACAATATGATTTGTATTCAGGTTATAAGGTGGTGTTAACAGATTATAGAGGAGATGCTCCTTATACTTATCACAGTAAACACAGAGCTAATTATCCAAAAGGTTACAAAGGACAGCCTCAGAAAAACAGAGGAGAAAAACCGGTAAAAAACAAATCTCAAGGAAAGCAAAAATCTGATAACAAAGAAAAAGGAAACAGCAGCGGAAAAAACAACAGCCACAAATCAGATAAAGACCACGATCATTCACAAGGGAATCGCCGCTAATTAATAAAAAAATAAAACGCCTCAATACGAGGCGTTTTTTATTTTTTTAAATTGTCAATTCACAATTCACAATTCAATTATTTTTTACTTTATGACCATATAAACCAAACGATAAAATAATCACAAAACACAAAAGCGGAATAATGTATCCAGCCTGAATATCGTCGTGTTTCATATCAATTAAAGTTCCCATTCCGTATGGAAGGATTGCTCCGCCCACAATTGACATTACCAGCCATGATGAACCCGTTTCAGTATTTGATTTTAAACCAACCAATCCTAAAGAGAAAATAGTTGGAAACATAATCGACATAAAAAATCCGATACCGCCTAAAGCATAAATAACTACAATTCCGGTTCCGTAAATCGCTAACAAACAAAGTATGATACTTGCAGCACAATAAATAGAAAGCAATGTGTAATCTTTTACAAACTTCAAGAAGAAAGTACCAATAAAACGTCCTGCCATAAACAAGAAGCCATAAATACCAAGATAATATCCAGCTGTTTTTTCGTCTAAATGAGCACCCTGCTGTGCAATTCTAATAAAAAAACTCGTAATGCAAACCTGTGCACCTACATAAAAGAACTGTGCTACAACTGCCCAGCTTAAATGGCGAAACTTTAAAACAGAGAAAAATCCCGGTTTTACTTCGGCTTCAGTATGTTGTGGTTTCATCGAAGGTAAATGCATAAAGTAGAATATAATCGCCACTATAACCAATACACTTCCTAAAATGATATAAGGCATTTTTACAGCAGCAGCTTCGCCTAATAAATACGATGCTTTTTCAGCTTCCGGCATTGCTGCCATTTGCTCCGGAGTATGATTTTTTCCGGAAAGTATAAATAGAGAACCCACAATTGGAGCTACCATAGCTGCTAATCCGTTGAAAGAAGCCGCTAAATTCAGTCTTTTAGAAGAAGATTCAGCAGGGCCTAAAATTGCTGCATACGGATTGGCACTTGTTTCTAAAATTGTTAAGCCGCATCCAATTACAAATAAAGCGAATAAAAACAATTCATAGGTTCTGGTATTGGCTGCTGGAACGAATAAAAATGCTCCCGCTGCAAAAACTAATAATCCGGTAATAATACTGTTTTTATAACCAAATCGTTTAATGAGCATTCCCGCAGGAATCGCCATTATAAAATAAGCAAAAAACACCGAAGTATCAATCAATGTCGACTGACGGTTGTTTAATTCACACGCCTTTTTTAAATGCGGAATTAAAATAGAATCCAGATTATGCGCCATTCCCCAAAGGAAAAATAAACTGGTAATTAAAATAAATGGCAGAAGATAGTTGGTTTTTCCGCCTTCGTTTGGCACTTCGTGAAGATCGCCTGTTTGGTTTGTTACTTGCATTTGTTAGATAGTTTTTTTTAAAGGTTCTAAGGTTCTGAGGTACAAAGGTTCAAAGGTTTTTTCTGTAGAGACGTACTGTAGTGCGTCTTTTCTAAAGGTATTGAGAGGAAAACCTCTGTCCCTTTGCAACTTTGAACCTTTGTACCTCAAAAAGAATTATTTCTTTTTGACCAAAAGAAGATGATCACATACCAAAACCACTTCACCTCTTTGGTTAATGATTTCGACATGTTCTGTTACGGTTCCCATTTCTGGATTTTTGGCTTCGCCTTTTTCAGAAATTGTAATTTCAGAATGGATTGTATCGCCAATATGAACCGGTTTTACAAAACGCATTTTGTCGTATCCTCTTGAAAAAGCTTCAGGATTTATTTCTGATGCTGTCAAGCCGATACCAATGGCAAAAACCATAGTTCCGTGCGCAATACGCTGTCCGAATGGCTGTGTTTTACACCATTCTTCATCCATGTGATGCGGGAAAAAATCTCCCGTATGTCCGGCATGAACCACAAAATCTGTTTCTGTAATGGTTCTGCCTAATGTAACTCTTTTATCTTCAAGTTGATAATCTTCAAAAAATGTTGATTTGAAATACATATATTTTTTAGTTTGAAAGTTGTAAAGTCGAAAGTCGAAAGTCGAAAGTCCAAAGTCGAAAGTCGAAAGTTGTAAAGTTTAATAAACGAAACTTTAAGACTTTCGACTTTTGACTTTAAGACTTAAATTAAAATTCCTCCGTTTGTGTTACTGATATAGCAGGCTTCAACGACCTTCATGGTATCTAAAACGTCCTGAACGCTTGCCAATAATTTAGAATCCGAGCCTTCTTTAAAGCGCATTAAATTAGACATCGTTCCTATAAAGGCTTCTGGAAACCATGAACCCTCAAGGTTTACTTTTTTCCATTCGTACTGGCCTTTTTCATCCTCAATCGCATATTCAAAAATGTCAGGAAGTCCGTCAGGATAATTCATTAATAGTCCCATTTTGGCTTTAATAGCGCCTTTTGTGCCTTCCCATTTTATATAGCTTTCTTCATGATTTGGTCCAAAATGATGATCGTGATTTGTATTGATCACCACATGTTTGTCTTCGCCATAATCTAAAATAATCGTAGAACGGCTCGATGACAATTTTTTAAGCGGATGTTTGGCTGTTTTTGCCATCACACTTTTAGGATTTCCCATAAACGAACGTATGCAATCGATATAGTGAACACTATGAAAAAGAATTTCCAATCTAGGATGTTCCTTAATCAGCGGAAACAATTCCCACGGCGTATTTACCGTTACTTTAAATTCAAAATCGTATAAATCGCCAATCAATCCTTCGTTAATTAAATATCTCGCAGCGCTGACAAAAGGCGAAAAACGAAGCTGAAAATTGATCGCTGCAACAAGGTTTTTTCTTTCGCATACTTCTACAATTTCTCTGGCCTGAGCCAAATCATTTCCCATTGGTTTCTGGATCAAAACCGCAGCACCATCTGGCAATTGCTCCAATATTTCGATATATTGATCCGGTAAAACAGTAATGTCGTAAACCGCATTTGAAGGCGCATTTTTTACGGCTTCTGCTACATTTTCAAAAACATATTCAATTTCAAAATCTTTGGCTAAATCATGTGCTTTTGCAATCGTTCTGTTTGTAATGCCAAAAACTGTAAAACCAGCCATTTTGTAAGCAGGCAGGTGCGCATCTTTTACAATACCGCTTGCGCCGATAATGATAATGGGCTGTTTGGTTTCGGGCAGTAAAGGTTTATATGGAATATTCATTTTTGTGCTATTTTAAGTTTATTGATCAGTTCTAATCAATTCGTTAGTTTTTCAATATTTTCCTGTGTTTGTTCTAAAAGTTTTTCCGACGGAATATCTGTTTCAATCGCTTTTAAAACCATTTGATCTATCAATTCTGCCACTTTTGGCCAAATTGGCGTTTGCGGCAAAGTCAAAGCGTTTTCATGCAGCATTTCCAGTTTATGATAATAGGGAATCGTTTTATTGATTTCGGCATCATTCCAGGTTGATTTTCTGCATCCAATCCCGCCTTCGGTTGTCAATAATTTATCGCTTTCGGCAGTTGTAGCAAATCGCAAAAAGTCAAACGCGAGTGCTTTATTTTTACTTCCAATGCCAATAGTATAAAGCCAATACACATTTAATGAAGCCGTTTTGTGGTTTTCATCGTGCGGTAATTCAGTAATGTCAACTTTGCCTTTTACTTTCGATTCCTCAATTACTTCACACATAGAAGCAAATCCAAACCAGTTAATTGCCATTGCAGCCTGTCCTTCGGCGAAAGCCATTCCAGCTTCAACAGAACCAAAATTCTTTGAACCCGGATGAACTGCATTTGTATTGTTAACGATTTTTCTATAATAATCTAAAGCTTTAACTGCTTGATTATGATTGATGTTTATTTTGTTTTGATGATCTAAAAGAGAACCGCCGCGAGTCCATAACTGCAGGCAGAAATCAAAAACCATATTATGACCGTCAGGATAATTGGCGAAAACACAGCCGGATAAATTACTTTCGGGCCTATTAAAAAACGAAGCAATTTGGGTGAATTGCTCCCAGTTTTTTGGAGGGAACAATTCGTAACCAAATTGTTTCTTGAAGTTTTCTTTTTCAGTTACATCTTCAAATAAATCTTTTCTGTAAATAAGGCATTCCGGGCCGTCGTGAAACGGAAGTCCGTAAATACTGCCATTAATATGCTGCAGGTTTAACAGCGATTGATGCCAGCCTTCGGGATAATCCTGAGGCGGGTTTTGGTTAATAAAAGAAGTTAAATCCAGAACCGCTTTTTCATTTGCAGCATCAAAAATCCAATCGGTATTTAGGTGTGCGATATCCCATTTTCCGGTTTTTAAACCTTTATTGGTAATGGTTTCTTCATAAAGATCGTGCAATTCAAGCGGAATCATTTCAACCTCAATCTGAATATTATTTTTCAGACAGAAGTTATCCCACAGCTTTTGCAGCGTACTTTCAAAAGGAGAAAATTTTCTAACAGCGATTCTAAATTTTTCCATATCTATGCTATAAATTCTTTTATAATTCGCTCGTTATCCTGTCCTAATTTTGGAGAACCTTTAGTCGATGTAAAGTATTCGCCGTCGATTTTTATAGGACATCTTGTTGTTTTATACGAATAGCCGTCGAGCATTTCGACTTGCTGCGTAAATTCTAAAACTTTAAAACCGTCTTCTTTGAAAAGCTGTTCATAGTTTAAAACTCCCGCACACCAAATGTCAGCAGGTTCTAAAATATCCAGCCAAAACTGGGTTTCCTGTGTCAATAGGTGAGAAGCCAGAATATTTTTAATTTCGTCTCTAAGCGTAAATTTATTTTCCGGGAATTGTAACAATTCATCACATTTAAGCAATGAAGCCAAAACGGGAATTGATCCCATTGCCAGAGCCAGATAACCGTTTTTAGTTTCGTAAATTCCGTAAGGAGCGCCCAAATAAGCATGTGCATTATTGGTTTTGGTACGAACAGGAAGTTCACCGCCGTCATTAAAGAAAGTGGTAATCGTTTCAAACTGAAAATCAAAAGCAGATTCGAGCATACTTACCTGAACCGTTCCGCCAATATTTTGTGATGCTTTTCGATATAAAGCGGCTAAAATTCCTTGTGCTAAATGCGCGCCCGCAAGCATATCAACAATTGACAATCCCATTGGCACAGGACCGTCTTCCTGATTGCCGCTCAGCCAGGTTAAAGCCGTTAAAGATTGTAATAACAAATCTTGTCCCGGTAAATCTTTAAGTTCAGGATGATTCCCGAAACCAGAAATCGAAGCGTAAACCACCGTAGGATTTATCGCTTTTACATCATCATAACTTAAACCAATGCGTTCCATAACGCCTGGTCTGAAATTGTGCATGACAACATCGGCTTTTGCCAATAATTTTTTTAATTTTTGAAGTTCTTCCGGCTGTTTAAAATCTATGGCAAACGATTCTTTATTTCTGTTTATGGTATGAAAAACAGACGATTCGCCGTTCATGATTAAGTCAGAAGTATATAAGGTTCTGCAGATATCGCCAGTTCCCGGTTTTTCAATTTTTATAACGCGTGCGCCTAAATCGGCCAAGCGGAGACTCGCCGAAGGACCCGAAAGAAACTGACTAAAATCTACTATTAAATAATCTTCTAAGGGTTTCATTTTTTTGTTTAACCGTTTTTGTTGTTTATTCGTTTAATCGTTGTATTTGTTTAATCGTTGTATTTGTTTAATCGTTAATTCGTTAATTCGTCGTTTTGTTCAACACGATTAAACGAATCAACTATTCAAAGATTCAACAGTTTACTGAATAAACTCTTTGTGTATTACTGCATTATCTTCGCCCACTTTTGGAGCTGCTTTTGTGCTGCTTAAAATTTTACCGTCAAGCTGAATTGGACTTCGGGTTGTAATCAAAGTTTCGCCGTCAGAATTTTTTACGGTTTGTTTTAAGTGTAATTCATTAACAAATTGCTGTTGGTCTAAAGTTTCATAATTGAGAACTTTTCCTGCCCAAATACCTTGTTTTTGAAGCAATTCTAACCAATAATCTGCTTTTTGTTCTGCTAATTTATCGGCTAAAAGAATTCTGATTTCATCTCTTTTTTCAAACCAGAGATGTTTAGCTGCATATTGATTTAAATCGACTCCAAGTGTATTTCCTATAAAAAGTAAATCGCCCATTGCCAGCGAAATATAATCGTCTTGTGTTTTATAAACTCCGTAAGGCGCGCTTAAAAAAGCGTGTGCGCTTCCTTTAATATCGCCTCGTTCCGGTTGTTGCCCGCCATCATTTAAGAAAGAAGTAATTGCTTCAAACTGAACATCCAAAATAGATTCCAGTAAACTCACTTCAACCAAAACGCCTTTTCCGGTTTTGGCTCTTTTTAATAATGCGGCTAAAATTCCCTGTACGAAATGATTCCCGCACATTAAATCGGCGACAGCCAAACCAAATGGAACTGGGCCCTGACTTTTTCGTCCGCTCAGCCAGCTTAAGCCAGAGAGTGACTGTAAAAGCAAATCTTGTCCCGGTTTTTTTGCCCAAGGACCTTTATCGCCGTAACCTGTTATGGTTCCGTATATTATTTTTGGATTAATCGCAAGTGATGCAGTAAAATCTAAACCGATTTTTTCCATTACACCTGGCCTGAAATTATGCGTCATAATATCAGCTTTTTCGATTAGTTTTTTAATTAAAACTAAATCATCAGGATTTTTTAAATCGGCTGCAAAAGATTCTTTGTTTCTGTTAATTGTGTGAAACAAAAGACTGCTGTCATCCACAAAAAGATCTTTGATGCTTAATTGTCGGCAGGCTTCGCCTTTTACGGGACGTTCAATTTTAATAATTCTCGCGCCTAAATCGGCTAACTTTAATCCGGCAGAAGGACCCGCCAAAAACTGGCAGAACTCTAATACAATTAATCCTTCTAATGGTTTCATGAATTTTGCAGTTTTAAAGATTTAGCATAAAGCGCATTTAATGCATCTAAAACAAGTTCTTCGTCACCGCCGTTCATTAAATAATCACGAACTACATCGCCCGCATGATCCTGAAAATACATGTGTCCGGAATATCTTGGTCTTAAAAAAGCCCTTTCTAAAGCCGGTAAAGTATTTTTAAAATAATTGTTAGTTATAGAATTGATTCGGTCGTTTTTCCAGGCTTGTAAATGTCCCGGCTGACCTCCGTTATCGGCAAAAATATTCTGCTGTACTTGTGACGATCCTGTAAATTCAGCATAACGAATCGCTTCAGGAATATGTTTACTGAAAGATGAAACAGCCAATCCTGTTCCGCCCAGAGAACTTATCATAGGTGCATTATTCAGCTTAACCAAATCATAAAAATGAAGCAGGTTTTTGCTGTATCCGGCTCTTGAATAATTAGAATATCCGTAAGCAAAAGGGCAGTAGGCAATTTCATCTGTATTAACCATTGCTTCGTAAACCTGAATTGGGTTTCGGTTAAAATTCTTCGGATCGATTAATTGAGCCAGTTCGCGAAACATCTGCAAAGCTTTTTTTCCTGTTTCTACAGAAATAACTTTTTCTTCAGACTGAAACGGAGCTTCGCTTAAACTACAGCAAAACATATAAAAACTCATCAAAACATCAACAGGAATTCCTGCAAAGGCAACCAGTCCTTTTTTGGCTAAAGCCAATAAATCATCATATGTTTGAGGAACTTCAAGCCCCTTTTTTTCTAAAATATCCAAACGTGCCGCAGCAACCGGAGTAGCAGCATCGATTGGCAGAGCCCATAATTTATTACTGAAAACATAACTTCCGTATGATTTGCCTACAGTATTTATTTCCTGATCTTTAATATAGTCAGCCGGAAGATAATCAGATAAAGGAAGAATCGCTTTTGTGTGTGCGCCAAAACCTGTCCACGGGTGATCGATTACCAATAAATCGAATCTTTTTGCTAAGTCTTCGATAGAAGCATCTGCAAATTCTTGTAAACTTCTTTTCTCCCAGGTAATTTCGATATCAGGATTTAATTCGGTAAAGCGTTGTGCCGTTGCAACCATTGGTAATAAACCTCTTGTATGATTCCACGTTATGCCTTTTAATACTGCCATTGGTATTGATTTATGTGTATGGAAAATAATAAATGTAAAAATTACAATTACAAAATTAGAAATAAGATTGAATTAGGCAAGAAAATGTAACTTTTTACATTGATTTTTTTGATAAAACTTTTAAACTAGGCTAGTTTTTTTACAAAGCGAATAAAAAATGTTATAATTTATTAAAGAATGATCATTTTATTATATTAGTATAAAAATAAAATGCAAATATTGTTTTAATCGATTACATTTGTAATTGTGCTTTTTACATTTATTATTCATGAGAAGATGTTCGAAGCCTTAATTTGAATTCTATAATACTAAATACCATTTAAAATGTTTTCATTACAAAATAAAAAAGCAGTTATAACAGGAGGCGGAAGCGGGATTGGAAGAGCAATTGCGGCCTTGTTTGCCAAACAGGGAGCAGAAGTTCATATTATTGATTTATCTATTGAAAGTGCACAGGATGCTGTTGAAGAAATTAAAAATGCAGGAGGAAACGTTTTTTCGTATGCCTGTAATGTTTCCAGCCAAGCTGATGTTAAGGCAACTTTCGAAAAGATCGGAAATATAAATATCTTAATCAATAACGCCGGAATCGCAAATGTTGGTAAAGTTGACACGACTTCTGAAGCTGATTTTGACCGTGTAATGGATGTAAATGTAAAAGGAGTTTACAACTGTTTGTTTGCAGCGATCCCACAATTCCGACTTTCAAATGGCGGTGTAATCTTAAACATGGCGTCAATTGCGGCGTGGGTTGGAATCTCAGATCGTTTTGCGTATTCAACTGCAAAAGGCGCTGTTATGGCGATGACTTTGTCAGTAGCGAGAGATTATTTAAGTGAAAATATAAGATGTAATTCTATTTCTCCGGCAAGAGTTCACACGCCTTTTGTGGACGGATTTATTTCTAAAAATTACGCTGGAAAAGAAGAAGAAATGTTCGATAAACTTTCTAAATCACAGCCAATAGGACGTATGGGAAAACCAGACGAAATTGCCGCTCTTGCTTTATACTTATGCAGTGAAGAAGCTGGATTTATCACCGGATGCGATTACCCAATCGACGGAGGATTTATTAAGTTAAATAATTAAAGGTGCTAAGGTTCTAAGATACTAAGGTGCTAAGAAAAAGCTCAGCGACTTAGAATCTTAGCCGCTTAGTACCTCTAAAAAAAAACTTAGAACCTTAGCCTCTCAGCACCTTAGAACCTAAAAAATAATAATTAAAATATATAAGAAAATGAAATTAATACGTTTTGGAGAAATCGGAAAAGAAAAACCAGGAGTTTTAATTAATGAAAAAAGATATGATGTTTCTTCTATCGTTTCAGACTTTAACGAAAGCTTTTTTGAAGATAATGGTTTAGAAAAATTACAAAAAGCATTAGAAAGCAATCCTTCTTTGCCAGAAGTTGATGCGAGTATACGTTTGGGATCTCCGGTTGCGAGACCTTCAAAAATAATCTGTATCGGATTAAATTATGTGGATCACTGTAAAGAAACCAATGCTCCAATCCCTACAGAACCAATTATTTTCTTTAAATCAACAACTTCTTTATGCGGACCGGATGATGATGTAATTATCCCTAAAAACAGTGTAAAAACCGACTGGGAAGTGGAGCTGGCATTTGTAGTAGGCAAAAAAGCAAGTTATGTTGAAGAAGCAGAAGCTTTAGACTATGTTGCAGGTTATGCATTATTGAATGATTACAGCGAAAGAGAATTTCAAATCGAGCGCGGCGGACAATGGGCAAAAGGAAAAGGATGCGATACATTTGCACCTCTTGGGCCATTTTTGGCTACGAAAGATGAAGTAAAAGATGTTGATAATTTATCGATGTGGTTAAGCGTAAACGGTAAAAAATACCAAGACAGTAATACTTTAAACCTTGTATTCAAAATTCCTTATTTAGTACACTACTTAAGTCAGTTTATGACTTTGCTTCCTGGCGATATCATTAGTACAGGAACGCCTCCGGGAGTTGGTTTGGGTATTAAACCAGATCCAATTTATTTGAAAGCAGGCGATGTTGTAGAACTTGGAATTGAAGGTTTGGGAACAAGCAAACAGACTGCAGTTGCATATAAAAAGTAATTATTAAGTCGTTGGGCATAATTTTTTAAACACATAGGAACATAGATTTTGTTTATCTAAAAAGACGTTTCACTTGCATTAACAAACATAGCTATGTGTAAATGATGTATCATTTATTTTAGTTTTCTTGTTTAAAAAGGAAAAAATCTATGTTTCTATGTGTTTAAAAAAAAAACGAATTGTACCCTACGAGTTAGTTTTAAAAAAATCAAAGATGAAATTTATTGTATGCGAAAAACCGCAGGAATTTAAATTAAAAGAAAAAGAAATTCCCGAACCAAAAGAAGGTGAGGTTCTTTTAAAAATAAAAAGAATTGGTATCTGTGGAACTGATATTCATGCTTTTGGCGGAACCCAGCCGTATTTTGAATATCCTCGAATTCTGGGTCACGAATTGGCAGCAGAATATGTAAAAGGAAATGCTGCAGGTTTTAAACCGGGCGATAAAGTAACTTTTATTCCATATTTCAACTGCGGAACTTGTGTTGCCTGCCGAAACGGATTAACAAACTGCTGTGTAAATATCAAAGTTTTTGGAGTTCATATTGATGGCGGAATGGCCGAATATGTTTCGATTCCGGAACAATATTTACTTCACGGTCAGGGATTAGATTATGATGAACTGGCTTTGGTTGAACCATTGGCAATTGCTGCGCACGGAGTACGAAGAGCGGCTGTTAAGTCAACTGATACGGTTTTGGTAATGGGAGCAGGGCCAATTGGAATTGGACTGATTCAGTTTGCTAAAATTGCCGGAGCAAAAGTGATCGTAATGGATATCAACGATTACAGATTAAATTTCTGTAAAACCGAATTGAATGCCGATGAAACCATCAATCCGTTAAACGATGATGTAGCCGCAAAATTGGCTGAATTGACAAACGGTGATATGGCAAATGTGGTAATTGATGCTACAGGAAACCAAAAAGTAATGAACAGTGCTTTCAATTATATTTCGCATGGCGGAAGATTTGTTTTAGTGGGGCTTCAAAAAGGTGAATTGAGTTTCAGTCATCCTGATTTTCATAAAAGAGAATCTACTTTAATGAGCAGCCGAAATGCCACTATTGAAGATTTTGAATATGTAATGAAATGCTTGAAAGAAGGTAAAATAGATCCTAAAAAATACATTACGCACAGAACAAGTTTCTCAGAAATGATTACTGATTTTGGACAATTAATTGATCCTAAAAACAATGTAATCAAAGCGTTAATTGAGATAGATTAAGAGTATATTGTAAAGTACTGTTTGTCATTTCGACGAAGGAGAAATCTTCGCAAGAAACTCTACAAAGATTGTCGAATTTCTAGATGGAGCTTCTCGCGGAGATCCTTCCTTCGTCAGGATGGCAAAAATGCTGTAAAAATTTTAAACACATAGAAACATAGATTTTTATTGTTTTTAAAAGAGAATAAAAAGAAACTAGTTTCTTAACACATAGCTATGTGTATTTATGCAAGTGAAACGCCTTTGAGCGGTTTTAAAATCTATGTTTCTATGTGTTTAAAAAATCTAACTATTATTAAACTTTAATAACCACGAAAATGGATTTAAATTTAAAAAATAAAATTGTCGTTGTTTCCGGTTCAGCTGGAAAGGAAGGCAGTATTGGAGAAACAATTATTAACCGAATTGCAGACGAAGGTGCGATTCCGGTTTTGGTTGATAGAAATGCAAGAGGTTTCGCTTACGCGGAAGCTTTCCAAAAAAGAGGAATTGATTCTTTATTTGTGCAGACAGATGTAACTGATCCTGTAGAAATCGAAAATGCGGTTAAAACAATTGTGGCAAAATACGGAAGAATCGACGCTGTCATCAACAATGTTGGTGTAAACGACGGCGCAGGTTTGGATGCTTCTTACGAGGAATTTATGGATTCTTTAAAACTGAATGTAGTAAGTTACTTTTTACTGGTTAAATACGCGCTCCCGTACTTAAAAGAATCAAAAGGAAATATCTTAAATATTGGTTCAAAAGTAGCTTTAACAGGGCAGGGCGGAACTTCTGGTTATGCTGCAGCAAAAGGCGGCGTTTTAGGACTTACAAGAGAATGGGCGGTAGATTTAATCCAATTCGGAATTCGTTCTAATGCTATTATTATTGCTGAAAGTTATACTCCTGCATACGAAGACTGGATTAAAACTTTGGCAGATGGAGAAACCGTTCTAAAGAAAATCAACAAAAGTATTCCGTTTGAAGGCAGAATGACCAAAACAGAAGAAATTGCAGATACGGCTCTTTTTATTATTTCTGATCGTTCATCTCATACTACAGGACAATTTGTTTTTGTAGATGGCGGTTACGTGCATTTAGATCGTGCTTTAATCAACGATGTAAACTAATTCAGGATGAATAACCGAATTGATTCTCATCAGCATTTTTGGAAATTTGATCCCGTTAGAGACAGCTGGATTGATGAAAGTATGTCGAAAATTCAAAGAGATTTCCTTCCGGAAGATTTATTGCCTCTGCTTAAAGAAAACAAGTTTTCGGGTTGTGTAGCAGTTCAGGCAAGTCAGTCTGAACATGAAACCCATTTTCTTGCAGATCTGGCTTCAAAAAATGATTTTATAAAAGGAATCGTAGGCTGGGTTGATCTTCGTGCAGATAATATTTCAGATCGGTTGCGTCATTTTTCTTCGAATAAAACCATTAAAGGATTCCGACATGTTGTACAAGGTGAAGCCGATGATTTTATGTTTAGAGAAGATTTCCGCAACGGAATTTCGGCTTTAAAAGAGTTTGATTTTACGTATGATATTTTGATTTTTCATCGTCAGTTACCAGCAGCGATAAGTTTGGTAAAAGATTTTCCAAACCAAAAGTTTGTAATAGATCATATTGCAAAACCAGATATTAAATCAGGCATTATAGATTCATGGAAAAGCGGTATAGAAGAAATTGCAAAATACAATAATGTATGGTGTAAAGTTTCTGGAATGGTCACAGAAGCCGACTGGAAAAACTGGAAACCAGAAGATTTAAAACCGTACTTGGATGTAATTTTTGAAAATTTCCCAACAGATAAAATACTATACGGTTCAGATTGGCCGGTTCTAAATGTAGCTTCTGATTATAATGAGGTTGTGAAAACTTTAGAAGATTATATTTCGAAATTTTCTATCGAAGACCAGAATAAAATTTGGTTTGAAAATGCAGTTTCGTTTTATAATTTGAATCAATAATTTTTTAGCCGCAGATTAAAGGATTTTCACAGATTTTTTTAATCATTTTAAGCCTTTAATCTGTGGCTAAATATATTTTACACGCAAACTTGTTAAACATAGCCCATAGTTTCAACCACGGGGACGTAATATTATCACGCTTCGTATTGTGTTCCCGTGGTTGAAACCACGGGCTATATTTGAATATAGGATAGAATTAAATTAGATGTCGTATGTCATTGCGAGGAACGAAGCAATCACATTTGCTATATCAAGCTTTGTCGAATATTTAGTGAGATTGCTTCGTTCCTTTCCTCGCAATGACAAAGCTAGTTCTTCAAAACATCATTTCCAGAATCCCATTTCTTCTGCCAGGCCGGATATTTTTTCAATGCTTTTTCCGGTTTATCCGTATACCATGCATAACCGCTTCTGCGCTCTCGGCTTACTTCTGCAAGCGAATACAAAAGTTCACTGTTTCTATCTGAGAATAAAGGTTTATGAGTTCCTAATTCGTAATATCTCGTCCAGATTGGCGGTGCAGCAGTATCAGTTACTACACGAACATCATTAGTGATTTTTTTGTATTTAGATTCCATTTCCGGAGCCTGAAAACTTTCAACCCTTGTATTGTAAATTTTAGAATCCTGAAACCATTTTACAGCACCTTGCACCGAAGCAATTATTTTTTCATTCGGATTATCGATTGCCATTAAAAACAGTACAATATCAACACTTTCTGCATTACAGATACTTGGCGGTTCAAATTTTCGTGCCCACGCTGGTAAAAGCGTAATTTCATCATGCTGCTGACACCAGGCGGTTAATTTTTCATCTTCTTTAATCTGCATTTTTAAAATACAATCAATGCCTTTTTCGTAAGACGCCGTTACTTTTTTTCGGGTTTTAATATCAATAAATTCAAAATCAGGATCATTGTTTACAATCTTTTTCAAAAGATTCATGATGCCCATATAAGCGCCGTCATTAAATGTAATATGTCGGCTGTACCCTTTTTCCAGTGGATAATATTGAGGCCAGCCTCCGTTGCCGTATTGAGCTTCCATGATAAAATCAATTCCTTTTAACGCGCCGTCTTTATATTTAGCGTCTTTGGTCAAAGTATAAACCTGAGCCAGATAATTGACATGTGTGTAAGTTGTTTCATTGTCAAAAGTTGTATGCAGAATTGGTTTTGTTTTAATAACCGTATCGATTTGCTTTGGAGTCAGAATTGCTTTCATATCGTAATTCTTTGGCCATCCGCCATTATTACGCTGAAAAAGCAAAATATTATCAGCGATTTTCGCATAATCCGTTTCAGCATATTGAGGCTGATTTGGAATCGGATTTACGATATTCGTTTTATCTTTAATGTGGTACCAATGGTTGGTGCCGTCAGTAAAAACTTTGGTGCTGATTAGTGATTTTTCCTCTTTGTTAGTCTGCGCATTTGAATGTAGAAACGAAAAAGCACAAAGACTTACAACAACTGCTTTTGAACTATTGATAAATTTCATATTGAAATTGTGATTAAAATTTTACAGCTCCTTTTGGAACATCATTTCCAAGAGTAGTCGTTTTTGAAAAATCTAATTTTTTAGAAGAAACCAGTTCTATATTTGCGTTTCCTTCACCATTTATATTTACAGCTTTAGCAGATGTAGAATTAAACTCAACATCTTTTAAAGACATATTTTTTACATTGTAAACTTCAAATACATTGCTGTTTTCGATATCCAGTTTCGCATTGGTAATTTTAATTCCTTTTGCGTCAATAATAGAAAATCCTTTTTCAGCCGTAACTGTCAAGTTTGAAATTTCGATATTTTCAAGATTCATTTCAGGAAGACCTTGTAAAAATACTGCCTGCTGTGCACCTTTGATCGTAATGTTTTTGATTGAAATGTTTTTAAACTGAGGCGTTTCAATCGTTACAGGCATTGCTTTGTTAACGATTTTGTCTCCGCCTTCTTCTAAAGTTTCAGCAATAGATTTTCCTCCATAATACAAGTTAAAAGAAATAGCCTGCGATGGAATATCAGTCATAAAAACATCTGAAATAAAGATATTTTCTACAACACCGCCTCTGCCGCGTGCACTTTTAAAACGCAGACCAACATCAGTTCCCATAAAAGTACAATTTGAAACATGCAGGTTTTTTACACCTCCTGACATTTCACTTCCAACCGTTACGCCGCCGTGTCCGTGATATACGATATTGTTTCTCACAATAATATTTTCGCACGGAATACCTCTTTCAAGTCCATCCTTATCTTTTCCGGATTTAATACAGATGGCATCGTCACCCACATCAAAACTTGAATTTTCAACCAAAACATTTTTACAGCATTCTACATCAAGACCGTCACCATTTTGAGAATACCACGGATTACGAACCGTTACATTTCTCACAATTAAATCTTCTACCATAAAAGGGTGAATATTCCAAGCTGGTGAATTTTGAAAAACTGGACCGTCAAATAAAACTCTTTTGCTGTTTTGAATACTTACCATTACCGGACGCAGAAAATCGTGAATAGTTTCAAATTCTTCTTTCGTTTTTAAATCCGGACGTACGTTTTGATCAGCACCTTTAGAAGCGTTCATAAAAGTTTCAGATGGATACCAGCTTGTTTTGTCTTTATTTAAAACCCCGCCTGAACTGACAAATTTTTTCCACTGGCTTTCTGTCAACTTACTTTTTTTAACCTGTCTCCAAACTTCTCCAGAACCATCCCAAACACCATTTCCGGTAAAAGCAATGTTCTCAAGATTTTTACCATAAATAGGAGAGATGCATCGCCAGGTATTTAGTCCTTCAAAATTAGTTCCGATAATAGGATATAATGATTTGTCTGTAGAAAATTTTATTAAAGCGCCTCTTTCAGCGTGTAATTCGATATTGCTTTTTAGAATAATTGGACCTGTAAGCCAGATTCCCGGAGGAATAATAACTTTTCCGCCGCCCTTTTTAGAAACAGCATCAATAGCATCAGCAAAAGCCTTCGTGTTTAAGACATAACCACCGTTAACCGCACCAAAATCTTTTATGTTTACACTGTTTTTAGGAATAACCGGCTCTTTGATTTTGGCCATTTTAAATTCAATGTCTTTGTAAGTATCAGACGCTTTTTGTGCCAAAACCGGTACAGAAAAGCTTACTGCCAGAATGGTCAGTGCTGTGCAGAAAAGGTTAGTTAGGTTAGTTTTCATTCGTATTGTATTATGGTTAAAATTTACTTTTTGAGTATTTTTTGATGCTGAGTCGATTTTTTATTAGTTAATTTTTTGATTCATGAATAAAAATATTCTCATAAAAAGGATAATCTAATAATGTAATCGATTACACAAATCTATTAAAAAAATATTACGAAACGACATTTTTGATTTAATTATAACACATTTTTTGTGAATTTGATTTTTTTAATGAGGAATGGTTTAACATCATTATCTCATTTTTTAACTCAAAAAATAATGCAATGCTTACTGTTACAGGAGGGTACAGGATGCTTGTCATTTTATATTCTTTTAAATTGTCCCAGTTATTTGGTAAAAGTGTTAAAAATACATTTATTTGTAAAAATTATAGCGCTTTTAATTAATGCCTCGTAATTTTATCTCAAGAAAAAAATCAATACTATAAATAATGCGTTTAATTCCTTTCAACAAATTACTGATTGTTTTTTTAATGGTATTCACACTTTCGGCAAGTGGCGCTGAAATTTGGGTTTCGCCATCAGGAAAAGATTCAAACCTCGGAACAAAATCAAATCCGCTGGCAACAGTTCACATGGCAATGCGAAAAGCCAGAGAGCTTCGTCGCTTAAAAGATCCGTCGATAAAAGGTGGTATCAGAATCATAGTAATGAACGGAACATATTATTTAAACGAACCATTATTTGTAAGACCTGAAGATTCTGGAACTGCCGATAGTCCGACAACAATCGAAGCCGATGTAAATGCAAGACCCATTATAAGCGGTGGAATTGAAATTAAAAACTGGACAAAATCGACAACGGTTATCAACGGACTTAAAAAAGGTGCTGTTTGGGTGGCTGATGCTCCTAAAAAAGCTGGAAGTTTGATTGATTACAGACAATTGTGGGTAAATGGCAAAAAAGCTGTAAGAGCTAAAAATACCGCCGGAACTACAATGGAACGTATTTTATCGTGGAATCATGAAGAACAAACCTGCTGGATTCCGTTTAAAGATAAATCGGTTAAGTTTGAGCCGGGAATGGAAATGTTTATTGTGCAATGGTGGTCGAATGCTAATCTTCGAATCAAAAATATCGAAGTTCAAAAAGACAGTGCCAAACTTTCGTTTGAAGAACCAGAAAGCCGTATTCAAAGCGAACACCCATGGCCTGCACCTTGGATTTCTAAAAATAATGGGAATTCGGCTTATTTCTTAAACAATGCTTTTTCGCTTTTAAACGAGCCTGGAGAATGGTATTTGGACAAGAAAAATGCTAAAATTTATTATGTTCCGAGAGCTGGAGAAGAGATTAATTCGGCAGTTGTAACCGCGCCCGTTTTAGAAAATCTAGTTGAAATAAAAGGGACAATTGATTCGCCTGTACATCATTTTCAATTTAAAGGAATTTCGTTTCAATATAGCAACTGGCTTCGACCTTCACAGCAAGGTCATGTGCCGTTGCAGTCCGGATTGTATTTGTTAGATGCTTATAAATTGAAAGTTCCAGGAACGCCAAATCAGGCGAGTTTAGAAAATCAGGCTTGGGTGGGAAGACCTCGCGCAGCAGTTGAAGTAAATTATGCTAATAATATTCAGTTTGAATCTTGTCGTTTTGAGCATTTGGCTTCGACTGGTTTAGATTTAAATAAAGGAACAAATCACAATACTGTAAAAGGAAATTTATTTAAAGATATTGGCGGAAGTGCCATCAACGTTGGAATTTTCTCTGAAGAAGCTTTTGAAGCGCATTTGCCTTTAATCATAAAAGATGAAAGAGAAATGTGTTCAGATGAAGTGATTTCAGATAATTTGATCACCAACGTAACCAATGAAGATTGGGGAACTCTAGGAATCAGCGCTGGTTTTGTTAGAGGCATCACAATTGAACACAACGAAATTTCAGATGTTTCATATTCCGGAATGGCAATGGGCTGGGGTTGGACGCATACGCCAAACGTGATGCAGAACAATAAAATTCTAGGAAATAAAATTCATCATTATGCGAAACATTTACATGATGTTGCTGGAATTTACACGCTTTCGGCTCAGCCAGGAAGCCGAATCGAAGAAAATTATATTGACAAAGTTTACAATAGTCCATACGCGCACGATCCGTTTTTATGGCTGTATTTGTATACTGATGAAGGAAGTGAAGGTTTTACGATTAAAAACAATTGGATTGCGGAAAAGAAAATCCTTAAAAACCATAACGGTCCAAAAGGAAATATCTGGGAACACAATGATCCTTATGTAAGCACTAAAATAAAAGATGCAGCCGGAATCAGAGCGCCATATAAAGATTTAGAAAAAGAAGTTGTAATCGATGAAAAATGGGGATTGCAGGAAATGCCAAAACCGTATGCAATCGAATTGATAGGTTCTGATTTTGATATCGAAAAAATCAAATCGACATTGACAGGATTTAGAATCGTTGGTCAGGAATTGTACCAATGGAAAAATCATTTAGTTATTTACGGAAAGATGAATCAGCCCGAAAGAACAAAGCGAAAACTGGCAGGTGCTTTTCCTTCTTTAGAAATTAAAATCTATGATGATTTGGTTTACGATTTCCAAAATTTCGAAAGATGTAAAGATTCAAAACCTGCATCGGATTGGGAAAATGTGGTTTTAACTGCCAACCTTCCTGCTGATGAAAAACTACAAAAGGAATACGTAGAGTATCATAAAACACAATTCGAAAAATGGCCGGAAGTTGCAAAAGGCTTCTGTAACGCCGATTTTCAGCAATTGCAGGTTTTCAAAAAAGACAGACAATTGATCTTGGTAATCAGTATTCCGAAAGGAGAAAATCTGGATAAATTAAATCCGAAAACAACACAAAATAATCCTCGTGTAGACGATTGGAACGCCTTAATGAAAAAATACCAATCTGGAATTGAAGGCGCAAAACCAGACGAAACTTGGATTTTCTTGAATAAAGTATAGATTTAAGAATTAAGATTAACGATTGTTGATTTTAGATTTTTCTACATCAACAATCAAAAAAATATAGATTTTTAAGTACAATAAATTAACGAGTGTTATTCAAATCAGCAATCAAAAATCGTTAATCAACAATCAAAAATAATAAAATGCCATGTTAAAAATAGCCATTCTGGGACTTGGAGAAGGACGAAGCACAATGTCGGCTGCAATAGAAAGTTCAAAACTAGAACTCGTCAAAATATGCGACCGAAACGAAGAATTGTGCAAACAAAGAGCAAAAGAATTCGATTTTCATTTGTACACCACCAATTACGACGATTTATTGAATGATGAATCAATTGATATTATTGCGATTTATACGCCAGATCATCTTCATGCACAACATGTGAAACAAGCTTTGTTACACGGAAAACATGTTGTTTGTACAAAACCTTTTATTGATGATCTTTCGGATGCAGCAGCACTATTAGAATTAAGCAAATCAACTGGTAAAAAAGTTTTTATTGGGCAAAGTTCTCGTTTCTTTGAACCAGCCAAAAGACAAAGAGCCGATTATGAAGCAGGTTTAATAGGAGATTTAATTACTATTGAAGCACAATATCACGCTGATCACAGATGGTTTTTAAAGAAAGAATGGTCGCTTTTGCAATCGTTTAAATGGTTGTACGGAGGTTTGAGTCATCCTGTAGATTTCATCAGATGGTATTTGCCAAATATTCAGGAAGTGATGGGTTACGGAATGATCAGCAGTAACGGACAAAATGCAGGATTGAAGAATGAAGATACAATGCATTTTATCTTCAAAGCTACCGATGGAAGAATTGCCCGTGTAAGCGGTGTCTATACTTCGCCGACTCAGCCTGCACAACGCGACAGCGGAATGAGCACGATTTTAAGAGCAACAGAAGGAGCAAGCCAAGCCGATTATCATGAATTGCGTTATGCCGTTACTGATAAAACGGGCGAAGAAAAAGTAGTGACATGGGGCGATAGCACTTTAAAATATTACTTCCGTTTTGAAGGACAAAGTCATCATGGCGGAGAATATCAGAATTACTTAGAATATTTTACAGATAGTATCGAGCAAGGTTTTGAAGCCTATCCAAATATGGAAGAAGGAATTGGAACCGTGGCTTTGTTACAAGCAATGGATAAATCTTTGCAAACTGGAATGCCGGTTAAAATTGCCGATATTCTTAACGAATACGGGCTATGAACAGCATCTACGATAAATTAACCACGCTCGATTTTGTAATTGTAGCGGGTTATTTGGTGGCTTTATTGGTCATTGGATATGTGGTAAGTATGAAGCAGAGAAATAAAAACGAAACGCTTTTTCTGGCCGGAAATTCATTAAACTGGTACAGCATCGGGTTTAATATGTGGGGAACCAACGTTGGGCCTTCGTCATTATTGGCTTTTGCGAGTATTGGTTACGCTACGGGAATTGTAGCGGGAAATTTCGAATGGTACGCATTTGTGTTTTTACTGCTTTTGGCAATGGTTTTTGCACCAAGATATATTGCGAGTAAAGTCAGCACAATGCCTGAATATATGGGAAAACGCTACGGCGATAGTACGCAGAATATTTTGGCTTGGTATGCTTTGGTAAAAATATTAGTAAGCTGGTTGTCTTTAGGATTATTCAGCGGAGGCGTTTTAGTACG
Organism: Flavobacterium johnsoniae UW101; assembly: GCF_000016645.1. Lineage (NCBI taxonomy): Bacteria > Pseudomonadati > Bacteroidota > Flavobacteriia > Flavobacteriales > Flavobacteriaceae > Flavobacterium > Flavobacterium johnsoniae. The sequence goes on along the minus strand of NC_009441.1, from coordinate 4,941,291 downwards.
TCAGATTTTGGGAATTCCAATGTGGCAGAGCGTTACGGTTTTAGTAATTTTCTCTGGAATATTTACGTTTGCTGGAGGATTAAAAGCGATTGCAAAAGTGAATGTTTTTCAAATGATTCTGCTGATTGTCGTTTCGCTTACACTTTCCTTTCTAGGCTTGCAGAAACTAGGCGGAATCGATGTTTTAATCGCCAAAACACCTTCTAATTTTTGGAATTTAGTCCGTCCTTCAGATGATGCGCATTATCCGTGGCCTGCTATTTTGTTGGGATATCCTGTTGCTGCAGTTGCTTTTTTCTGTACCGATCAATCGATGGTGCAGAGTGTTTTAGGTGCGAAAAACCTAGAGCAGGGACAATTAGGAGTAAACTTTATAGGATGGTTAAAAGTGATGGCGTTGCCGTTGTTTATTCTTCCCGGAATTTTGTGTTATGCCTTATATCCAGAATTAGGAAGCAATTCTGATTTGGCTTATATGACAATGGTTACGAATCTTTTCCCAAGCGGAATGAACGGTTTGGTAATCTGTGTTATGATTGCGGTTTTGGTGGGAACAATTGGTTCTTCGTTAAACGCTTTGAGCACCGTTTTTACGAATGATATTTATGTAAAGAAAATAAACCCGACGGCGACGATTCAGGATCAGATTAAAATTGGACGCTTAACAATTGCTGCTGGATGCGTTTTTGCGATTTTAATCGCCGTTGCGATAGACAATATCAAAGGGCAGAATTTATTCAACATTTTTCAGGCAGTTTTAGGTTTCCTGGCGCCTTCGTTATCTGTTGTTTTCCTTTTGAGTGTTTTCTGGAAACGCACCACTAAAAAAGCCGTAAATGCAACGCTTTCTTGGGGTTCTGCATTTAGTTTGTTTGTTGGAGTTTTATATTTATGGATTTTCCCTGCCGATAAATATCCAGTTTGGCCTCACTTTTTATTGATTTCGTTTTACATTTTTGCGGTGCTTTTAATTACAGCCGTTATTATTTCTTTAACCGATAAAAACCCTGAAGTTAATGTTTCAGATGAAACGGATATTCCTAAAACTAGCAAAAAGGTGAAGCTTTTGTTTGGTTTGCTGGGATTGACAATTTTGGTTTTGTATTTGGTTTTTAATGGAAATTAAATTTTCTTCAAACTCTTATAATTTTAGAAACGCTTCTTTGATAAAAGGAAGCGTTTTTTTTTTGCTTTTTAAAAATTTTTCACACATTATAATAATTTAAAAGAAAGTAAATACGTGTTAAAAATTGAAATAAAATTGTAAGTTTGCTTTAAGAGATAACTTTTTTTGAATTTAATGAAATAGAAATCTTGCAGTAAAATTTAAATGGATTTAAAATGAACTATTAATTAAAAGTTCGGTTTATATAAGAACTTTTAATTATCTTTGCTAAGTTGATATTATGAGGATTATTGGGAAAAAGACGATTTTAAAAATTAAAAAGAAAAATATAGGTAATAAAAAACTATGCGATGAAATTGATAAGTTAATTGCTGATTTAGAAAGGTTTAATTCTAATGAAAATAGTATTGACGAAATTAGAAATGATGCAGATTGTGTGCACAACGACGGTTTTTATTTCTTCAATATTAATATCCATAGAACACTTATATTGATTGAGCTTGATGAGGATGGTGAGGCTACAATTGTATGGGCAGGAACGCATCAGGAATATGAATCAACATTTAAAAATAACAAAGCAACTATTGAAAAATGGTTACGAAAAAATAACTATATAGAATAATGAAAACACATTTTGATATAGAAAAAATAGTAGAAAGAGGCGTAATCACAAACGAACTAGATTATGAAAGAGCTCTTATTGCTGACCGAAAATTAAGGCTTTTGGCGAAAGATAATATACATTTTAAAAACTTAAGATCTAATTTACGTGACATAATTCAGAAGTATGAAAATTCAGAATGGAATGATGTTGATAAAATTGATGATCAAAAAATTTTAGAAAGTGATAAATCTGAACGCATAGCAGAACTGGAGAGATTGTTTCTTGAAAATAGGAAACAAATAATAAGAAAGAAACTCAAAGAACTTGAATTAACTCAGGAAAATCTGGCTTTAATTTTAGGTCATAAAAGCAAAACGTATATGTCTGAACTTATGAATGGTATTAAACCATTTACTTTGAGAGATTTAATAGTGATAAATCGACTATTAAAAATAGAAATAGCGGTTTTGATTCCAGTATTCCTTTCAAAAGAAGATCAAACTAAAGTACAAGAAGCTGTAATAAAATTGGGCAAACCAAAGGTAAAGCTAACCAGCGCTGATTTAGTTTTGTCATAAAGTTTTAGAATTTTCAACTTACAAAAAAACGCTTTCCTTACAAGAAAGCGTTTTTTTATGATTTGTTCCCAGTCGAAAGCAACAACTCCCGAATATCAACCTTCAAATATTTAGCAACCTCATAAAGCGTTTCAATAGAAGGCTGAGCTTCATTTGTACACCAACGCGAAACAGTTGATACGGTTTTGCCTAAATGATTGGCTAATTCCTTACTAGTTCGATTGTTTTCAACTAAAACAACTTTTATTCTATTTAATTTAAGTTTCGACACAATGTTGATTTATTGACATTTCATGCAAATATCTTATAATTTAAATATAATAAAAAGAATACTTTAAATACTCAAAATTGCCCTAAAACAATAATTTAGTGTCTAAAAAATATTATTTGTAGTATAATTTTTACTATTTTTGTTTCAATGAAATAAAAATAAAATGAAACAATCAGTGAAAAGACGATTAAAAATACAGCCAAAAACAATTTCAAGACGTGATCATCGATACGTTATATTTCCAGAAATACGTCTTTACGGAAAATGGCTTCAGAAAATCGGTTTTAATTACGGGAATTTCGTAACGATTGCACAGCAGCAAAATAAAATCATTATTACAACCAATAATGAAATTGAAATAAAATAAAAAAACACCTAGCTTTTCAATTTAGAAAACAGAGTGTTTTTTTTATGAAAGTAAAATGCCTTTTAAAGCACTTTTGCAATTTGTGTGTTTACACGAATGTTATTAGGAGCGTCTAAGCCTGGTGTTTCATAAGTAGTGAAATCTAAATTTACACCCGGTCTAAAAAGCAAACAATGTGTTGAGCCTCCAAAATGAAACATACCCAGTTCGTCGCCTTTTTTTACAACGTCGCCGGCTTTTACTGTTATTTGACAGCTCGAAACCTCTGCCATACCCACAGGTATTACACACATAAGTCCAATGGCTGGATTATCTGCTTCAATAAATATAACAGCTCTGGTGGCAACTGCTGTTAAAAAGGGCTGTGAATTGTTAGGTGCACTCGAATCGGCTCCTGCTGGATTGTAGAAACCCTGATATAAATTTTCTAAATAATAAGAACCATTTATTACAGCCGTTTTTACAATTTTACCGTTTACAGGACTGTGCCAGCGATGGTAACTCAAGGCACTCAAAAAAGCCTGATAAACTGTTCCTCCATCAAATTGAGGTGCAAGTTCATCAAAATTCATCATGTTTTCTAAAGAATATGGCTGTCCTTTTAACCAAAATTGATCTGACAATGCCACATTTTTAGCCACTTGCAATGGCGCCGACTCGCAGGCATTTACAATAATTGAATCATCATTGGGTGCAGTAACTGGACGTACATTTGGACAAAATAATCTCGTAAAAAAATCATCCCAGCTTTTAAAACCGTAATATGGATCTGAAGGATCTGAAATAAAAACATCAGAAAATGTAGCATTAGGCGGAATAGGATTCGATTCTAAACCTAATGCTCCTTGGGCAACCTGCATCATTTCTGATTGTGCCACTTCGCTCAACCAAGCAATTACATTCTCAGAAGGATCATTTTCTATTAAAACATAGCGAGAATCTTCTGTAACCAAAAATTTAGACCAGTAGTTTAATATTTTTTTTAGCTGTTGATTGACTAAAGCATTTGAAAAAACATCATAACCGAAATTGGTAGCCATTGGCCAAGCCAAAAGAGCATTAATAGGAAAACCAATCATACCTGCAGGCGTTTGATTTCCAGGAGCGCCAGTTTGGTAGGCTTCGGGAGCGGTTTGCATGATTCCGTTTAGTAAAACAAGAAAATCCTCAAAAGTCATTGGTTCTGGTTCCCAAAGTAGAGGGGTTCTTTGTTTTAAGAAATAAGCTTCGGCAAACATTCCCTGCACATTCGCATACAAAACAGGATCTGAATACACTAGATTTTGAAATTCGGCAATTTCAGGAATAAGTGGTGTTGGATTTTTTTTAGTCAGTTTTTTGATTTTTACAATCCAATCTTCTACAATTTGTGGGTTTTGTGGCAACCAGCCTCCCAATAATTGTTTTGCTGTTATAAATTGTGTTGTTTCCATGGTCTTTTGGGTTAAATTTATAACGAAGGTATTTTGGAAAATAATTCAAAAACATTAATTAGTTATAGAAGGACTTTTTTGTGTTATGAAGCTCTCATATCATTGACAGGAAACTAAAGATTTCATAAAAAAAACACATAGCTTTCAATCGAGAAAACTATGTGTTTTATTATGAAATGAAATGCCTTTTAAAGACAATTCAAATACTATGTTTTTATGTGTTTAAAATTATTCCTGAGCTTTCTTTTTCTTCTCCAAATTAGGTAAGAATCCAGTAATAACCCCAATTAAAGGCAGAAATGCACAAATCTTAAATACATATTCAATACTTGTAGCATCGGCAATTTTTCCTAAAATAGCAGAACCTAAACCGCCCATTCCGAAAGCAAAACCGAAGAAAAGACCCGCTACAAGTCCGACTTTTCCGGGCATTAATTCAGTTGCATAAACTAGAATTGCTGAGAATGCAGATGAAAGAATCAATCCGATAATTACAGATAAAGCTCCAACCCAGAATAAAGAAACGTAAGGTAACATTAAAGTAAACGGTGCAACACCTAAAATAGAAACCCAGATTACATATTTTCTGCCATATCGATCTCCAATTGGTCCGCCAATTAAAGTTCCAGCTGCAACAGCGCCAGAAAACAAGAATAAATACACTTGTGACTGCTGAATCGTAATGTGGAATTTATCTATCAAGAAGAAAGTATAATAACTCGTAATACTGCTCATATAGAAATATTTAGAAAAAATCAGAACCAATAAAATAATCAACGAAGCAATTACTCGGTTTTTAGACAAATGATGTGTTTCAATTTGATGAGAAGCTTTATTGGCATTTCTTTCCGATAAATGTGCCGTGTACCAAATCGCAATTTTATACAAAGCAAAAACACCGACTAACGCAATAATACAAAACCAAGCGATATAAGATTGTCCGTGCGGAATAACGATAAAAGCAGCTAATAATGGTCCGATCGCACTTCCTGCATTTCCTCCCAATTGAAAAATAGACTGCGCCAAACCTCTTTTTCCGCCAGAAGCCAAATGCGCCACACGTGAAGATTCTGGATGGAAAATTGAAGATCCGATTCCGATTAAACTTACTGATAATAATAAGTTGATAAAACTCGAAGCGATCGAAACAAAGAAAAGTCCAACCATTGTAAAACACATTCCAATAATCAGCGAGTATGGTTTTGAGTTTTTATCGGTATACATTCCCACAAATGGCTGTAAAATAGACGCTACCATTTGGTAAGTCAAAGTAATAATACCAATTTGAGTAAAACTTAAACTAAAATTATCTTTTAAAAGCGGATAAATTGAAGGAACAACAGCCTGTAAAAGATCATTAATTAGATGAGAAAAACTAATGATAAATAAGATCGAATAAGTGGTTTTTTTAACTATGTCAGGATTTGCTTTAATAGTGTCCATGAGATATTTTTTGATTTTTAAATTAGGTTAAAAAACAACAGCTGTATTATTTTTTGCAAAGATTAAAAGAATAGTAATGTCAGAATTGCTATATTTGGACAATGAATAGTCAATATCGGACATATAGAGTAGCAACGGATTTTGGATATCAAGTAGATTCCTCAATCCCGGTTATAGGTTATACTGAAACAGTTAACAACGAAATGTGTATCTCCCATTCGCATCCAAGAGCTCAATTGATCTATGCAACTCGTGGCGTAATGAATGTTGTGGTCGGCAATAACATTTGGGTTGTAAATCCGTTGCAAGGCCTTTGGATTCCAAGCGGAGTAGAGCATCAGGTTACTTTTCAGAAAGACGTTAACTATTACAGTGTTTTTATTGATCCTTCTGCAATTGGAGGATTGCCAGAAAAGAGTTTTTCGTTTGATATTCCGATGTTTTTAAAGCAGTTGGTTTTCAAAATTATTTCTTTTGGAACAAGTGGTAACTTAACAGAATCACAATTAAGGATCATTTATGTCTTTTTAGATGAACTGGCTTTAATAGTGCCAAGCGCCACTTTTTTGCCTACTACAAATGATGAAAGGCTGCAGAAAGTGGTAGAACTTTTAATGAGTGATGTTTCGAGTAAACAAACAATTGATTATTATGCCGAACTTTCTTTTATGAGTAGCCGAACTTTATCACGATTATTCATAAAAGAATTGGGAATGAATTTCAGCGATTGGCGCACCAGAATGAAATTACTGGAAGCCATTAAAAGATTGGGCGAAAAACAATCCATAAAAGAAATTGCTTTAGATTTAGGTTACGAAACAGCTAGTGCTTTTATTTATATGTTCAAAAAGCATTTGGGCAAAACGCCTTCTAACTATATTTTAGAAGATGAAAATGAATCTGAAAAGATGATTGCTTAGATTGTTAGCCTAAATTAGAACGCGGATAAAACGGATTTACTTCGTAAAGACGTGGATTGACACGGATTTTTTAAACACATAGAAACATAGATTTTTATTTTCTTTGCTAAATAAGAATAATGAAAATGACTAGTCATTAACACATATGTGTATGTAAGCAAGTGAAACGCCTTTTTATGTGCAAAGGAAGTCTATGTTTCTATGTGTTTAAAAAATCCGTTTTCATCCGCGTCTTCGCAATAGCGAATCCGTCTCATCCGTGTCCCATAAAATTCTAACATCATTTTTTTTAGTACTAAAAAAGTGATAAGTCATAATTTTTCCCTTAAAAATTTATCAAGAATCATAGTTTTTTATGAAATAACAGGATACTACAGGTTGTGAAATGTAAAAATAACACTTATCTTTAGTCCCAAAATAAACTTACTATGCTAAACCGCTTTTCCATTTTTAAGACTTTACTTCTTTTTGTTTCCCTTTTTTGTTGTTCGTTATCATCAGCACAAGAAAAACCAAAAGAAGCGACATGGATCTGGTATCCAGGAGATTTCGAAGTTTGGTTAAGCAATAAAATGCAAGTAAGACGCACAGAACGTGAAGCTGTGTTTCCGCCACTTTGGCAATATTATAGTCCGTATGCTTTGGTCACTTTTCAGACAGAAGTAGATATTCCAAAACCAGACGAAGTGAAAATCTTTTCAGAAGGCCCTTTTCAATTACTTTTAGATGGCGTTCAGATTTACGGACAGCCAAAATCAATCGCAGTTCCTGCCGGAAAACACAAAATTTCTTTTAAAGTTTACAATCAGGAAGTATTACCGGCTATTTATATTAATGGAAAATACATTAAATCTGATGCTTCATGGAAAGTTACCAACGAAGATAAACTTTGGATTGATGAAACCGGAAAAGCACAACAATCTGGTACGCCTTGGGTTCCAGTTGGTTCTTGGAATTTTAATTCGCCAGAAAACAAACCTTCAGGATTTAAATTAACAACCAAACCTTTAAGTGCTAAAAAAACAGAAAAAGCAGGAATTGGTCAACTAGTAGATTTTGGTAAAGAAACTTTCGGTTACATTAAAATTCACGGCTTAAAAGGAAAAGGAAAACTTGCTCTTTATTATGGAGAATCTCGCGAAGAAGCGTTGGATTCTGCCAAATGCGAAACTTTAGATCATTTATCTTTCGACGGAAAACAATCTGAAACTTATACGCATGATGGATCGAAAGCATTCCGCTATGTTCAGGTGCAAGCAGATGCAGGAATAAAATACGATTCGATTTCGATGCTTTATGAATATTTGCCATTAGATTATCGTGGGGCATTCAAATCTTCGGATGAACAATTGAATAAAATTTGGGATGTGTCGGCTTATACGATGCATTTAACTTCTCGAGAATTTTTTATTGACGGAATTAAACGTGACCGCTGGGTTTGGTCTGGCGACGCTTATCAAAGTTATTTAATGAATTATTATTTATTCTTTGATTCGGCTTCGGTAGAAAGAACTTTGTTAGCGCTTCGCGGAAAAGATCCTGTAACGGCTCACGTAAACATTATAATGGATTATTCGTTGTATTGGTTTGTTGGTGTTTACGATTACTACTTGCATACAGGCGATACGAAATTTATCAAAACTTTTTATCCAAGAATGAAATCACTTATGGATTTCTGTTTAGAAAGAAGAAATAAAAACGGATTTTTGGAACCTTTAGAAGGCGACTGGGTTTTTATTGATTGGGCAGATGGACTTCCAAAAACAGGCGAAGTGAGTTTTGAACAGATGCTTTTAGCGAGAAGTCTTGAAGCGATGGCGGTGAGTGCTGAAATTGCTGGTAAAAGTGAAGATCAAAAACAATATCAAAAATTAGGAACTGATTTAAAAACGAAGTTATTTGATGTGTTTTGGGATAAAAAAGAAAACGTAATGAAACACCAACGTATCGATGGAAAAATCCAAAACATCGTAACGAGATACGCTAATATGTTCGGTATTTTCTTCAATTATTTTACTGAAGAACAAAAACAAAGCGTAAAAAATAAGGTGTTGCTGAATAAAGATGTTCTTCAAATTACAACCCCATACATGCGTTTTTACGAGTTGGAAGCTTTGTGTGCGATGGGCGAACAGGATTATGTTTTAAAAGAAATGAAAAACTATTGGGGCGGAATGCTGAATGAGGGAGCAACATCTTTCTGGGAAGAATACAATCCGAACAAAAAAGGAACAGAGCATTTAACGATGTACGGTCGCCCTTACGGAAAAAGCCTTTGCCACGCTTGGGGCGCAAGTCCGATTTATTTATTAGGAAAATATTATTTAGGTGTAAAACCAACCGCTCCAGGTTATTCAGAATATGAAATTAAACCAAATTTAGGAGGATTAAAGTGGATGGAAGGAAAAGTGCCAACACCAAATGGAGAAGTTGCCGTGTATTGCAGTACCAAAGAAATCAAAGTAAAAGCAGGCGAAGGAGAAGGAAAATTAATTTTTGAAAGTGCCAGCAAACCTAAAACAAACTCTGGAACAATTACAGAATTAGCCAAAAATAAATATCAGTTGATTGTAAAACCAAATGTGGAGTATAAAGTGAGTTACAAAGCTCTATAGTTCTTAGTAATTAGTGCCTAGTCCTTAGTGATTAGTCGTTAAGTTTTAAACGTCTAGTTTGTCATTGCGAGGAACGAAGCAACCTCACTATGATTGCACAAAGCTTGATATAGTAAATGTGATTGCTCGTTCCTCGCAATGACGCAAAATCAGAACCAAAAAATAAAAAACCAATGTTTTCAAAAGACACAAAATACAACTTCAAATTAAAAACCGCTTTCATAATGCTGGTAACTGTCTGCGTCCAAGCCACAGCACAAACCACAGCATGGAAACCAGCTTCATTTGAAATTGTAAAATCAAAATACAAGACATTCAAAACCGCACAATACGCTCATGTATTTTCAGGAAGCAAACACAATATTGCCCGTTTAGCTCCAGAATTGCAAGGCTTAACAGGAATTGAACTTCCTTTAGATAAATATAAAAATGAAAATAATGCTCCATTACAATTAAAATTTAAAGAACAAGTTCAGGTTTTGATTGGAGTTTTTCAAGAAAATAATTCAGATTATCTTCAAGCTGATAAGTTTCAAAATGTCAAATTAATTTTAGAAAACGGATTGACCATTACAGGTTTACCTCCAGTAAATGTATATGCGATTTCTTTCTCAAAAGGAACACAAACATTAAATTTTGGAAAAGGATTATTTGCAGTTTTAGGAGTTGTAAAAGCTTCTGAAAAACTAGAACCAAGAAACGCCAATTTTCCAGATGGAAAACTTTGGAATCCAACTTTTATCGTAGAAGGATTTTCAGATGAAAAACCGCTTTTCGAAGTTATTGGCGGAGAAAATAAACCCGTTATTGATGAAGGAATGTCTGGAACTGAAGGAATTCAGGGTGGTTTTGAAGGCGGACGCGTTGTAAAAGTTGGCGATATGTATCACATGTTTCCAACTGAAAGAGCAGGTGAAAAAGGCGTTGATTACTATTACGATCGTGTAAAAACCAAAATCGGACATTGGACAAGTAAAGATGCAATCCATTGGAAAAGAGAATCAACTATTTATCAAGCAAGCGGAACTTATGCCGTTACAGAAGATGATAATCCAATGAATGATCGTCGTGCAGCTATTTGGTCTTATATGCCAATTTTCAACGAAAAAGCAAACAAATGGTATGGCTATTATTTGGCGTATACGGTAAGTAAAGAAATAGAACCAAATCATTCATTCGGAAGAATTTGGCGTTGTGAATCGACTGTAGATGGAATCGACGGAATTGGTGGTCCTTATAAAAATATTGGAATCATTATGGAACCAGGATTAGATTCTCTACCATGGGAAGGTCGTCAGGGTGTTGCTTCCTTTTTTCCTTATCAGGTAGGCGATAAATACTTCGGATTTTACAGCGGTGCGTATCCGTTCAATTCATGGGCAGATTATCCGAAAAAATCAGGAAAGGGATGGTTTGTTGCATTAGCTGAATCAAAAAGTTTAGAAGGTCCTTGGTTGAGAATGAATAAAGGTTTGGAACCAATTAAGACCATGCATCCGTTATTCGTAGAAAATCCAATTGTAAGTCAGTTGCCAAACGGAATGTACATCGCGATTTTCGACGGAGGGCCAGACGGCTGGGGGCATCATTTACCAAATATGATTGCGTATTCATTATCTGCAGACGGAATCAATTGGGCAGAAGCACATTATTTACCAATAGAAACTAAAGTCGATAAATGGTGGGATATTATGCGAACGCCTTTGTGTTTAATCCCAGAAGGAAATGACGTTTACACTATAGTCTATAACGCCATCGACCTAAAAAGAAGATTTCATCCAACAGGAATGGTAAAGGTAAAATTGAATAAAGATGTGATGGAGTCTAAATTAAAGGAATTGAAAAAATAAATTAAAGTTTCCCGCAGATTTTGCAGATCAGGCAGATAAAAAAATCAGCTAAATCAGCAAAATCTGCGAGAGAAACAAAATAAAATCCGCGTCATTCGCGTACCAAAATATAACCAAAAAATGAAAATTAAATATCTAATCCTAGCCATTTCAGCACTAGCCATAACTAGCTGTGCAACCAAATACAAGAAAAGAGAAATTACCGACAACGTAATGCAGGAGATTTACGAAGAAATCAAAACTCCTTATAAATACGGTTTGGTGATGGTTCCTACCGATAACTCATACAAAATGGATTGTCCAAGTGTTTTTAGAAAAGACGGAAAATGGTATATGACCTATTTAATTTATGATGGAAGAGGTTACGAAACTTGGCTTGCGGAAAGCGACAATCTTTTAGATTGGAAACATCTGGGAAAAGTAATGTCCTTCTCAGAAAATGAAAAACACTGGGATGTGAACCAAAAAGCAGGGTATATTTCGTTACAAGATTTGACTTGGGGCGGAAGCTACGAATGGGAAAAATACGATGACAAATACTGGATGAGTTATTTTGGCGGAGACAGCAAAGGTTATGAAGCAGGAGTATTATCAATCGGAATGGCATATACCAAAGAAGCACCGACAAAACCACATGAATTCCAAAGATTAGAAAGTCCGGTTTTGACTCCAAAAGACAAAGAGGCCAGATGGTGGGATAATAGTACGATGTACAAAAACAGTGTAATTCGTGATAAAGATAAATTGACAGGACACAATTTTATCATGTATTATAATGCCCGCGGTGATAGTATAAATCCTGCGAAAGGAGCAGAACGTATTGCGATGGCAGTATCAAACGACATGAAAACATGGAAGCGTTATGGCGATAAACCATTAATCAATCATCATAAAGGAATTTCGGGTGATGCTTATATTCAGCGAATTAATGATACTTGGGTAATGTTCTATTTTGGAGCTTTCTGGACGGGTTGGAATCAAGGTGCATTTAACCGTTTTGCCGTTTCGAATGATTTGGTAAACTGGACGGACTGGAAAGGCGACAATTTAGTTAAATCATCTGAACCATACGATGATATGTTCGCGCATAAATCATTTGTAGTTAAACATGATGGGATTGTGTATCATTTTTACTGCGCCGTTAACAAAGCAGAACAAAGAGGAATCGCAATTGCAACGTCCAAAGATTTAGGAAAAAGCAAATTGAATTTTGTAGCACCACCGGAGAAAAAGAAGAAGAATTAGGAGGAAAGTACAAAGTACAAAGAATTAAGATACAGTACATTTTAAACCTGACAGGTTTTTAAAACCTGTCAGGTTTAATTACACAAAAGTAAATAAAGACTCAGTTTTGTCATTTCGACGAAGGAGAAATCTCCACAAGTAGCTCCACACAGAAAGGCTACCAATCTTTGTAGAATATCGCACGGGGATTCCTCCTTCGTCGGAATGACAAAAAAACTAAAAATAAAATAATGTTTCAGTCAATTCAAAATAATAACTTTTCAAGGTTTCGATTTTCGATACCAACATCGGTATTCACATTTTTCATCTTACTTCTAACAACTTACACTCACGCCCAATCCGTAACAGGAGAACCAGCAGGAGTCCCAGAATTGCATAAAAAATACGAATTTGCTCCTTGGGAAGACCCAACAATTACGAGCATCAATAGACAACCTTCAAGAGCAACTGCTTATTCTTATTCTTCTGTTGAAGATGCTTTAAAAGGCGACAGAACCAAAAGTCGAATCCAAATGCTAAACGGCGATTGGGATTTTAAATATGCTGTAAATCTAAAAGAAGCTTCAAAAGATTTCTATAAAAATACCGTTTCAGGGTGGGATAAAATCGAAGTGCCTTCAAACTGGGAAATGAAAGGATACGATAACCCAATTTATAAAAGTGCCGTTTATCCGTTTAGACCTATAAATCCGCCTTACATTCCTAAAGATTATAACGGAGTTGGTTCTTACCAGAGAAGTTTTACTGTTCCTGAAAACTGGAAAGACATGACTATTACGCTTCATTTCGGAGCCGTAAGTTCAGGTTTTGAGGTTTGGTTAAATGGAGAATTTTTAGGTTATGGCGAAGATAGTTTTCTGCCGTCAGAATTTGATATTACACCCTATTTAAAAGCGGGAGAAAATGTAGTTTCTGTTCGTGTAATCCGTTGGACAGATGGTTCTTATTTAGAAGATCAGGATCACTGGCGAATGAGCGGAATCCAGCGTGAAGTTTTCATTATGGCAGAGCCGAAACTACGTATTCAGGATTTCTTTGTTCAAACCAAATTAGACAAACAATATACAGATGCTATTTTTAAACTGCGTCCGAAAGTGGAGAATTTGACTGGAGCAAAAATTAAAGATTATACGATGAATGTTCAATTGTACGATGCTAATAATACAGCAATGTTCAAAGAACCGCTTCAACGACCTGTGATAGATTTGATTAATGAAAGTTATCCTCGTTTGGACAATGTTCGTTTCGGATTCTTTCAGGAAACCATCAAAAATCCAAAAAAATGGAGTTCAGAAGAACCGAATTTATATACAATGGTTATTTCGATAAAAGATAAAAACGGAAATGTTACTGAAGCAAAAAGCTGTAAAGTTGGTTTCCGTTCGATTGAATTTTCGAGAGAGAACGGGAAAATGCTCATTAACGGAAAAGAAACCTATGTGTATGGTGTAAACCGTCACGATCATCATCCAACAAGAGGAAAAGCCGTGACGAGAGAAGATATCAAGCAAGATATCACCACGATTAAAAAGTTCAATTTCAACTTTATACGTACTAGCCATTATCCAAACGATCCTTATTTCTACGAATTATGCGATCAATACGGAATCATGGTAATGGATGAAGCCAATCAGGAAACTCACGGAATTGGCGGAAAATTAAGCAACGACCCGCTTTGGACAAATGCTTATATGGAAAGAATGATTCGAATGGTTGAAAGAGATAAAAATCATCCGTCGGTTGTAATGTGGAGTTTAGGTAACGAAGGCGGAAAAGGGCCAAATCATGCAGCAATGTCGGGCTGGGTTCACGATTTTGATATTACACGTCCCGTACATTACGAACCAGCACAAGGAAATGCAAAATTAGACGGTTATATTGATCCGCTTGATCCAGGATATCCAAAAACGATCGATCACGCTTATCGATTCGAAAATCCGCAGGATGATTCATATGTCGATATGGTAAGCCGTTTTTATCCGGGCGTTTTCACACCAAAATTTTTAGTAGATCAAAAGAAAGATACACGTCCGATTATTTTCGTCGAATACTCTCATGCGATGGGAAATTCAGTTGGAAATTTAAAAGAATTATGGGATGAATTCCGTTCGCTTCCAAGAGTTATCGGTGGCTGTATTTGGGAATTTAAAGATCAGGGAATCTTGAAATTTGATTCGAGATCAGGGCAGAATTATTTTGCTCACGGAGGAGATTTTGGCGAAAAATATCATGACGGAAACTTCAATACAAAAGGAATTGTAGATTCTAACGGAAAACCAAAAGGTTCTATTTTTGAGAATAAATGGGTGTATCAGCCAGCGATTTCAACTTTAAACGGAAATCAATTAGAAATTAAAAATCGTCAAGCTGTTAAATCTTTAGAACAATATATTCCAGTTTTAAAAGTGTTGGAAAACGGAAACGTAATCAAAACTCAGATTTTAAAACCATTCAAAGTAGAAGCAGGACAATCAACAACTTTAGATATCAGTTCTTATCTTCCAAAAATGAAAGTCGATGCCGAATATATTTTAAATATAGAATTCCAGCTTTCAAAAGATGAATTATGGGCTTCAAAAGGTTATGCTGTCGCGGAAGATCAGTTTATATTGAAAAAGAAAGAAACCGTTTCTCTAGAATCTAAAAAAGAAACTTTAAACGTTTCTGAATCCGATTCAGATTTCAAAATCAAAGGAAAAACTTTTGATATTACAATTGGGAAAACAAATGGAGCTTTAAGTTCTTATATTTTTAACGGAGAAGAACAAGTTTTTGCACCTCTATTGCCAAACTTCGTGAGGCCACTTACAGACAACGATAAACGTGGATGGAAATCGCAAAAACTATTGAAACAATGGTATAAAGCAAAAACAAAATTGGTCAACATTTCAATTGATAAATCAGCTTCAGAAATCAAAATTACAAGCGATTATGAATTTATAAAAGACAGTGCGAACGTAAAAGTAGTTTACAACATTTTACCAAACGGATTGATCAAAGTAGATTACAGCTTAAAAGCTTCAAACAAATTGCCAAACATTCCAAAAATCGGAATGCAGATGGGAGTTCAAAGAAAATTTGATCAGATTTCATGGTACGGTAAAGGAGAGCTGGAAAATTACAGCGACAGAAGTTTTGGTTCGTTTGTTGGGAAATATTCGCTTCCAATAAATGATTTTATCGAACATTATCCAAAACCGCAAGAAAACGGAAACCGATGTGATGTAAGATGGATGGCATTAAGCACTCCGCAGAAAAACAATGGGTTTTTAGTAGTAAACGATAATAAAGTTTTAAGTATGAGCGCGTGGCCGTATACGCAGGAAAACTTAAGTTCATCTGGTCATACATACGATTTAAAAGATCCAGGATTTTTAACGGTAAATATCGATTTAATCCAGATGGGAGTAGGAGGAAACGACAGCTGGACATTGGTTGCACAGCCTTTAGAACAATATCAGATTAAATCTGGAAATTATGAGTATAGTTTTTATTTGACGCCTTTCAGCGGTTCAAAAAATGAATTGGAAAATAGTTTGAAGAAGTTTAAGTATTGATAATTGATAATTGATAATTGATAATTGATAATTTTAAAATTAAGAACTATAAATTAAAGATACAGTTTGTCATTTCGACGAAGGAGAAATCTTCGTAAGAAACTCCACAAAGATTGGACTTTCGTTACGGAGCTACTTGTGGAGATTTGCTTCGCCTATTCGCTATCGCTCGGGTCTCCTTCGTCGAAATGACAAAAAAATGCGATATATAAAACCCTGTCGGGTTTACAAACGAAATAAAACAAAGAATAATGTTTCAAAAAAAACACCTCTTTTTTATACTACTTTTAGCAAGCATTGTCTCTGCACAGGAAGTTCATAAAAAAGAAACCAACTTTCAGCCAACATTAGAATCCTCGAAACCTTGGGTGTATTGGTATTGGATGAAATCGGCGTATTCTAAACCCGGAATTACGGCCGATTTAGAAGCGATGAAACAAGCTGGGATTGCAGGAGCTTATTTAATGACTATTAAAGGGCCAGCAAATCCGCCATTGATAGATCCGCCGGTTTTACAATTGACGCCTGAATTTTGGGATATGATTCATTGGGCTTTTAAAGAAGCAGATCGTTTGGGGTTAAAACTAGCTTTTCATGGAGCAGACGGATTTGCCGTTGCAGGTGGTCCGTGGATTACACCAGAAATGTCAATGCAGAAAATAGTTTGGTCAACTACTGAAATTTTAGGAGGGAAAAAAGTTACTTCAAAATTGCCAGTTCCAGCGCATTACAAAGACTATTATAAAAACATTGCCACTTTTGCGATTCCAATTAAAGAATACGAAATCACTTCGCAGATGCAACTGCCAAAAGTAACCACATCAAACAATACTGACGCATCGTTTTTGGCTGATCCTAAAAAAGACGAAAACTTCAAGTTTGCCGATGCAGGATGGATTCAGTATGAATTTGCACAGCCTTTTACTTGCAAATCAATTGTAATTGAAACTAAAGGAAGAGATTTTCAGGCGCAACGTCTTATTGTAGAAGTGAGCGATGATGGAGTCAATTTTAGATTCCACGAAAGAATGATCGCACCGCGTCACGGCTGGCAGGATATGGATTTCCCGAATACACATACTATTACGCCTGTTACGGCAAAGTATTTCAGATTTGTTTGCGATCCAAAAGGAACAGAACCCGGAGCAGAAGATTTGGATTTTGCGAAGTGGAAACAGAATCTGAAAGTCAGTAAAATAACCCTTTCGAATCAATCACTGATTAATAATTACGAAGGGAAATCAGGCGCAATCTGGCGTTTGACTCCACAAACTACTGAAAAAGAAATTCCGAATTCTGATGCTTTCAAAAAGTCAGAAATCATTAATATCTCCAATTTTGTTGATGCCGATGGAAACCTAAACTGGAAAGCACCAAAAGGGAAATGGAAAATTCTCCGAATGGGGCATACTTCTACAGGACATGAAAATGCAACTGGCGGAGCAGGAAAAGGATTGGAAGTCGACAAATTTAATCCCGAATTAATTCGTTTTCAGTTGGATCATTGGTTTGGAGAAGCCGTTCGTTCTGCTGGTCCAGAATTGACTTCAAAAGTTCTGGAAATTCTGCATTTTGACAGCTGGGAATGTGGAAGCCAAAATTGGTCTTCGGTTTTTCAGACAGAATTTAAAAAGAGACGTGGTTATGATCTTGTAGAATATCTGCCAGTTATGGCTGGAATTCCAGTAGAAAGTGCCGATTTCTCAGAGAAAGTTTTATACGATATTAGAAAAACAATTGCCGACTTAGTGGCCGATAATTTCTACGGAACAATCGCTCAGATTGCTAAAGAATATAATGTTAAGCTGAGTGCGGAAAATGTAGCGCCAGTTGTAACAAGCGATGCATTGCTTCATTATAAATATGTCGATTATCCAAGTGGAGAATTTTGGCTGAAAAGCCCAACCCACGATAAACCTTTTGACATGGTTGATGCCATTTCGGGCGGACATATTTACGGAAAAGATATTATTCAGGCTGAATCTTTTACGGCTCTGAGAATGGATTGGGATGAACATCCCGGAAATCTAAAAACAACGGCTGACAGAAATTATGCTTTAGGAATTAACCGTTTATTCTATCACGTTTTTGTACATAATCCATGGACGGACAGAAAACCCGGAATGACTTTAGATGATATTGGAACTTTTTTCCAAAGAGATCAAACATGGTGGAAACCCGGAAAAGCGTGGTTTGATTATTGTCAAAGAGTGCAGTTTCAATTGCAAAAAGGAAAACCTATAATTGACTTGGCGGTTTTTAGTGGTGAAGATTTTCCTTCCCGTTCTTTTGTTCCAGATCGATTAGTGCCTTTTATTCCGAATGTGTTTGGAAAAGAAAGATTGGAAAGCGAGAAAATCCGTTTAGAAAATGAAGGTCAGCCAACGGCAAAAATGCCAAAAGAAGTAACCTATTCTAAAAATATTACCGATTTATCGCAATGGATTAATCCACTAAATGGTTATCAATATGATTCTTTCAATGCTGATGTTTTGATTAATAGAGCGAAAGTGATAAACGGAAAAATTTCATTTGAAGGCGGAATTGAATATGGAGCTTTATTCTTCCCAGGAAGTCACAAAATGGCACCAAATAAGATGCTTTCTTTGGCGTCCGCCGAAAAAATCCTGCAATTGCTAAAAGACGGCGCAACTATTTTTGTAGATGAAAAACCAAACCTTCAGCCAGGAGTTCAATCAGAAGCCGATCAAAAGAAATGGCAGAATGTAATTGACGAAATCTGGAATAATACCAATTCAGCAACATGGAAAATTGGCAAAGGAACTGTTATCAAATTACCGTATTTAGGAAATGATTTTGCTTCAATTGGAATTTCTCAAGACGTTTATTTCACAAATTTAAATAGAGTCGATTCTGAAACATTAGCTTGGGCGCATCGTAAATCGGATACTGAAGATATTTATTTCATTTCCAATCAAAAAGCAGAAAAAAGAACATTTGACGCTTCGTTTAGAATTTTAGGAAAAGTACCGCAATGGTACAATCCTGTTACCGACAAAACGTCAGCTTTAGACAATTGGAAAATAGAAAACGGAAGAACAATTGTTTCGATAACTTTAGATGCAAACGAATCTGGTTTTGTGATGTTTAAAGAAGAGACGAAAGAAATTTTAGCAAAAGGAAGATCTTCTGAATTTGAGAAAGTGCAGACTTTAGACGAAAACTGGAAATTGCAATTTGATACAGAATTTAAAGGGCCAAAAGAAGTGGTAAAAATAAACAAGCTTTTTGACTGGAGCACTTCTGAAAATGATCAGATTAAGTATTATTCTGGAACGGTAGTTTATAAAAAAGAGTTTATCTGGAAAGGAAAAGATAGCAGTAAAACTTGGTTGGATTTAGGTGAAATCTCAAATATTGCCGAAATCAAAATCAACGGAAAAGATTGCGGAGCGCTTTGGACTTTCCCTTTCAAAACTGATATTTCAAAAGCTTTACAAAAAGGAAAAAATACGATAGAAATTAAAGTCACAAATACGTGGGCAAATAGATTAATTGGTGACCAAAAATTGCCAAAAGAAGAAAGGTTAACGTGGACAACAGCGCCGTTTCGATTAGAAGGAGAACCTTTGTTGAAAGCGGGATTGTTAGGGCCAGTAATTATTGTAAAAGAAAAATAAAAGTTAGCCACAGATTAAAGGATTAAAAGGATTATTTTTTTGACAAAGAAAGAAGTTAGTTGCCTCCAGCTTTAGCTGGAGGTTAAGAAAAATACACAACAGGGCTTTAGCCAAAAAGTTAGTTTGGCTAAAGCCCATTGAAAATAAACATTTAATATCCCTCCAGCTAAAGCTGGAGGCAATTGAAAAATAAATATTCGCCACAGATTAAAGGATTCCCACAGATTAATAATCCTTTTAATCTGTGGCAAAAAAAAATAAAAAAATGAAAAAAACAATTATTGCATTATTAACGATTTTAGCGAGTCTTCAAATCAATGCTAAAATCAAATTGCCAGCATTGTTCTCTGACAACATGATGTTGCAGCAAAAATCGAATGCACTCATTTGGGGCTGGGCAGAAAAGAACGCCAACATTGTAATCAAAACTTCTTGGGATTCTAAAACCTACAAGGTAAAAGCAGACGCTTCAGGTAAATGGAAAACAGAATTAAAAACGGTTTCATTTGGTGGCCCATACACAATTGAAGTATCGGAAGGAAACGAAAAAGTAACTATCAAAAATGTCTTGTTGGGTGAAGTTTGGCTTTGTTCGGGACAATCTAATATGGAAATGCCGTTGAAAGGATTTCAAGGGCAACCAGTGAAAAACGGAAACGAAATCATCGTAAGATCAGCCAATAAAAACATTCGTTTAATTACGATTCCAAGAGCAACAGTTTTAGAACCTTTGCAAGATTTTGAAGGAAAATGGGAAGAAGCTTCCCCAAAATCAACCTCCAATTTTAGTGCGACGGCTTGGTATTTTGGTTCGCTTTTGCAGGAAGTTTTAAATGTTCCGGTTGGTTTGATTCACGTTTCATACGGAGGTTCAAGCATGGAAGCTTGGATGAATCAGGAAATGCTGAAGGATTTTGCAAGCGCTAAAATTCCGACCACAAAAGAAGAATTGGCAAAAGACCCAAATCGTGTACCAACGACTTTGTTTAACGGAATGCTTTCGCCTGTAATTGGTTACGGAATAAAAGGTTGTATCTGGTATCAGGGTGAATCAAATTACGAAAGAGCTAGTGAATATACTGCTTTAATGAAGAAAATGGTAAGCAGTTGGAGAGCGTTGTGGAATCAAGGAGATTTTCCTTTTTATTTTGCTCAGATTGCACCGTTTAATTACGCTTCATTTCATCCAAAAGATTATTTAGAAAAATACAATTCAGCTTATTTGAGAGAGGCGCAATTAAAAGCTTCAAAGGAAATTCCGAATTCAGCAATGGCAGTTTTAATGGATGTTGGAGAAGAAAACAATATTCATCCAATGGATAAAGAAAAAGGCGGAGACAGATTGGCTTTTCAGGCTTTGGCCAGAACGTACGGAATTGAAGGTTTCGAATTCGAAAGTCCGAAATACAAATCAATGGAAATAAAAGACGGCGCTGTAACGGTTTCTTTTGATGATGTTAATAACGGAATTACATCTTATGACAAAGAAGTTTTAGGTTTTGAAATAGCGGGAGCAGACAAAGTTTTTTATCCAGCAAAAACTGTGGTAAGAAGAAAATCGGTGGTTCTGACTTCGGATAAAGTGAAAAATCCTGTTGCAGTTCGTTATTTATGGAAAGATTTCGCTAAAGCGGAATTGTTTAGCGCAGGCGGTTTGCCGGTTTCTTCGTTTAGAACAGACGAATGGTGATTTATAATTGTTAATTGTAAATGATTAATGATGAGTTTAACGACTAGTTTGTCATTTCGACGAAGGAGGAATCTTCGCAAGTAGCTCCGCAATCTTTGTCGATCATGCAACGAAGATTTCTCCTTCGTCGAAATGACAAAAAAACTTTAAAAAGAGTAAAATTGAAATACATTAAATACATACTTCTCTTCACAACGCTTTGCCTCAAAGCGCAAATTCCTACGCTCGATAATTACAATCAGGTTTGGACAACGCAAAGCAACAATTCATCAGAATCTATGCCTTTGGGTGGCGGTGATATTGGTATGAATGTTTGGGTCGAGAAAGGTGATTTGTATTTCTATTTTTCGCGAAGCGGCACTTTTGATGAACATAATACTTTATTGAAACTAGGAAGAGTAAAAGTGACTTTAAGTCCGAATCCGTTTGAAGGAAAAGATGGTTTTCATCAGGAATTAAAGCTCAAAGATGGTTATGTTTTAGTTGGGCAAAACAACACAAAAATAAAACTTTGGGTTGATGTTTTTAAACCGATTATTCATGTTGATTTAGAAAGTAAAAATCCGTTGAAAATGACTGCTTCTTACGAAAGCTGGCGTTATCAAAATCGTTATCCAAAAGGAAAAGAAAACAACGCTAATTCATATAAATGGGCGCCTCAAGGAGAACTTATTACATATAAAGATTCTATTTCGTTTGAAAATAATGGTGTCAAATTTTATCACAGAAATCGAGAAAATACTGTTTTTGATGTAGCGGTAAAACAGCAGAAAATGGAATCGGTTAAAGACCAAATGCTGAACCCGATTGCGAATCTGACTTTTGGTGGATTCATGAAAGGCGATAACTTAAAACCAGACGGAACATATCTTGGGAAATATCAGGATACGGATTTTAAAGGCTTTACTTTATCAAGCATAAAACCATCCAAAAAACAGGCATTAGAAATTTATTTAAACACCAGTCAATCTGATTTTGTTGCTTGGAATAATGGATTGAAAAGTTTCATTTCGGCAAATAAAAACACAGCAAAACAATCCGAAAAAAACACTCAAAAATGGTGGAATAATTTCTGGAACCGTAGTTTTATTTTTACTCAAAAAAATCAGTCAACTGCAAAAGATTCGGTGTATCAAATTGGACAGAATTATCAGTTGTTCAGATATATGCTTGGATGCAATGCGTACGGAAAATATCCAACCAAATTTAACGGCGGACTTTTTACCGTTGATCCTGTCCATACTAATAAAGACCTGAATTTCACACCCGATTTTAGAAATTGGGGAGGAGGAACTATGACAGCTCAAAATCAGCGATTAGTTTATTTTCCGATGGTGAAAAGCGGTGATTTTGATATGATGAAATCACAATTGGATTATTACGTAAGTCTTCAAAAAAATGCCGAATTACGTTCTAAAGTATATTGGAAACATAACGGATCTTCATTCACAGAACAATTAGAAAACTTTGGACTTCCAAATCCAGCTGAATACGAATGGACACGTCCCGCAGATTACGATCCGGGAATGGAATATAATGCGTGGCTAGAATATGAATGGGATACGGTTTTAGAATTCTGCCAAATGATGTTACAGCAAAAAGAATATGCTGGAGAAGACATTCAAAAATACAACCAATTCATTATAAGCTGTCTTAGATTTTTCGATGAACATTATCAATATTTAGCAAAGCAGAGAGGCAGAAAAGCTTTGGATGGAAATGGAAAATTAATTCTTTTTCCGGGTTCGGGAGCTGAAACTTATAAAATGGCGAATAATGCCAATAGCACGATTTCGGCTTTGCAAGTTATTACAGAAAACCTTTTAAACCTTTCGGGTAACCACTTGTCAAAAGAAGAGTCAGAATATTTAAAAGCATTTCAAACGAGAATTCCGCCTTTGAATTTTGGGCAGATTGAAAATCATAAAGTTTTACTTCCTGCTAAAACTTGGGAAAGAGTGAATAATTCAGAAGTTCCGCAATTATATCCCGTTTATCCGTGGGGAATTTACGGCGTAGGAAAACCTGATTTAAAAACGGCTTTAAATACTTGGAAATACGATTCTGATGCATTGAAATTTAGAAGTCATGTAGGTTGGAAACAGGATAATATTTTCTCCGCTCGTTTGGGTTTAACCGAAGAAGCGATGAAATACAATACACTAAAAATGGCCAGTTCAGAAAGACGTTTTCCAGCATTTTGGGGTCCTGGATTTGACTGGGTTCCAGATCATAATTGGGGCGGATCGGGGATGATTGGCATGCAGGAAATGCTTTTGCAGGAAGCAGACGGGAAAATCTATCTTTTTCCAGCATGGCCAAAAGATTGGAACGTTCATTTTAAATTACATGCCAAACAAAATACAACAATTGAAGCCGAACTCATGAATGGAGAATTTAAGGTTTTAAAAGTAATTCCAGAAGAAAGAAAAAAAGACATTATAAATCTGCTAGGAAAATCTGAAGCAGAGAAAACAAAATTAAACTAACTATTGCTAATTAAAATGATAAAGAAATTAATAAGCGGTGCTGTTTTGTCCTTGCTTTTGACCACAAACGGACAAGCACAATCAGTTGCAAATACTGATAAACAAATTGTAAAAGTTGACTTTGATTTTTTTCAAAGAAGACTAGAAGAAGTTCACGATCCAAGTTACGATTCGTGGGTGATTAATGAAGGAAAAGAAGCTGAAAAATCATTTAATAATGTATCTTTTAAGTTAAAAGGAAACTTTACTTCAAAATGGTACAAAGTCGGAATGAGTGCTCCGTTTTACAATAAATTAGGAAGTGACGGTTTGGTTACGGCCGAAAATTTGGAATTGAAAATCAGTGGACTGAAAGCAGGAAAACATACACTTTTGACATTTCATAACGCTTTTGATGTCATTACAGGAAAAACTTTTTCTCCGATAAAAATCTACGTAAACGGAAAACTTCAGGAAACCGTAAATGCAAGTCAAAGAGCCAATGCTAAAATTGATGCTTCGATGGCGTATATTACTTTTAATGCTGAAAAAGGAAAAGATGTAATTGTTCGTTTTGAAATTGATCCTACTTCAAACCCAGATATTATAAAACAGATTGTAATCAACGGCTTTGAAATTGATACGCCAAACCTTATGTATCAGGCTCGTACTCCTGAACCCAAAAATAGAGACGAGCATGTTGAAGTGGGTAAAACTTTGACTCTAAAATGGGATGCTGTAAAAAACGTAGCATCGCATAAAATATATTTCGGTGAAGATAAAAATGCGGTAGAAAACGCAACTGAATCTTCAAAAGAATTTAAAGGAAAATTAACAGAGAAATCTTTTACAGTTTCTGATTTATATTCGGGAACAACTTATTATTGGAGAGTCGATGAAGTGGATAATAATGGCGAAGTTACATTAGGAAATGTTTGGTCATTTAAACCTGCACAATTGGCGTTTCCAGGTGCAGAAGGTTACGGACGTTATGCCGTAGGAGGTCGTGGCGGAAAAGTGATTGAAGTAACCAATTTAAATGACGATGGTCCGGGAAGTTTACGCGATGCCATCAATCAGGAAATTGGTCCAAGAACAATCGTTTTCAATGTTTCGGGAAATATAAAACTAGCTTCGAGATTAGTAGCAAATCAGCCCTATATTACTATTGCAGGACAAACGGCTCCGGGTGAAGGAATCACAATCAGCAGAGCGCCAATTGGGTTGACAGGAAATGATGGTGTAATTCGATTTTTGAAAGTGAGAATTGGTGGTGGAACTACTTTTGACGGAATGGGATTAACAGGCGCAGATTATAGTATTATAGATCATTGCTCGATCAGCTGGACTATTGATGAATCGTTTAGTTCGCGTGGCGCACATCATATTACTTTACAACGAACTTTAATTTCTGAAGCTTTAAACATTGCGGGACATGATAAATATCCTGCTGGAAAAATGCACGGTTTTGCAGCAACAATTGGTGGAGATATTGGTAGTTTTCATCACAATTTATTGGCACATAACCAAGGTCGTAACTGGAGTATTGGTGGTGGCTTAAATGGTGACGGTTATTACACAGGAAGATTGGATATTACGAACAATGTGGTTTACAACTGGGGAGGAAGAACAACTGACGGAGGAGCAAACGAAGTGAATTTTGTAAACAATTTTTACAAGCCAGGCGCTTCAACTACCATATTTGTAGCCTTAAATGCACAACACGAAGGTGTCGGAAAAGGTATGCAGCGTTATTATTTTAACGGAAATATTATGCCAGGTTACTTTGATGAGAAATCTCAGGATAAAGGCAGAAAATCTACTATAAGCCATAATGAGAAAGTAGATTATGAAACTTTTGTAGACAAACCATTTTTTCCTTCTTATGTAGAAACGCAATCAGCTAAAGCGGCTTATAAAAATGTGCTTTCAGATGTTGGTGCTAATCAGCCGTTTTTTGATAAACACGATAACAGAATTGTAGAGGAAACTTTAAAAGGAACTTTTACTTATAAAGGAAGTAAAAGCGGTTTAGGCGGTATGATTGATAATGAACAGGATGCAGGCGGATGGCCAAATTTTGTATCAGAAACTCGTCCGGCAGATTGGGATACAGATCATGACGGTTTGCCAAACTGGTGGGAAAAAGCTTTTGGGTTAAATGAAAATTCGCCTGCTGGAGATTTTTCAAATGCTAATCAGGATAATGATAAAGACGGATTTACGCAGTTGGATAATTATTTAGATTGGCTGGCGCAACCTCATTATTTTTTGAATTTAAAAGGTAAAAAAGTTTTAAATGTAGCAGATTATTTCAAAGGCTATGAAAACAAACCAGTTTATACTTTCTCTGATCTTAAAAATGGAAAAGTGGTTTTAAAAGGAAAAGAAATTCAGTTTACAACTGTTGAAAAAGGATTTGCTTCTTTCGTTCTAACCGTAAAAGATGCAGACGGAGATTCAATGAGCAGAACGATTAATTTCTTTATTAAATAAAAAAATGGGTTTGCCACGAATTACACGAATTGCACTAATTTTTTCTTTTTCTTGCCACAGATTAAAAGGATTAAATTGATTTTATACTAAATAATCTGTGCTAATTCTTTTAATCTGTGGCAAAAAACTAATTCGTGGAAATTAGTCTAATTCGTGGCAAACAAAAAATAAATTCAAAATGAAAAAGAACATCATCATATCCTCTTTATTTCTTTCAACCGTAATCTTTGCGCAGAACAAAGGTTTGGTTGCCAATTCAGAAAGTCCGTATTCGAAATTACAAAGTGTTGGTTTGCAAGATGTAAAATGGACAAACGGTTTTTGGAAAGAACAATTTGATGTAGAAACCAAAAATACTTTGCCATATATGTGGGATTTGTATCATAACGATGAGATTTCGCATGCTTACAAAAACTTCGAAATTGCTGCAGGTTTAAGTAAAGGAACTTTTAAAGGGCCTTCGTTTCATGATGGTGATTTCTATAAGATTTTTGAAGGAATGGCAGCAACTTATGCCGTTACAAAAGACAAAAAACTCGATGCTGAAATGGATAAAGCGATTGCGCTTTTTGCGAAAGTACAGCGCAAAGACGGTTATATTCATACGCCGGTTTTAATTGATGAACGCTGGGGGACTTTAGGGCCAGAAGAAGTTAAAAAACAATTGGGTTTCGAAAAATACAATATGGGACATTTGATGACTGCAGCTTGTATTCATTATCGTGCCACAGGAAAAACAAACTTTCTGAACATCGCAAAAGGTGTTGCCGATTTCTTGTATGATTTCTATAAAAAAGCTTCACCAGAATTGGCTCGAAATGCCATTTGTCCGTCTCATTATATGGGAATTGTCGAAATGTACAGAACGACCAAAAATCCGAAATACTTAGAGTTGGCTAATAATTTAATTGATATTCGCGGAACCACAAATGACGGAACCGATGATAATCAAGATAGAGTGCCGTTTAGACAGCAAACAACTGCAATGGGGCACGCTGTAAGAGCAAATTACCTTTATGCCGGAGTAGCCGATTTGTATGCAGAAACAGGAGAAAAGAAATTATTAGACAATTTAGAATCTATTTGGGATGATGTAACGTATCGTAAAATGTACATTACAGGGGGTTGTGGATCTTTATATGACGGCGTTTCGCCAGACGGAACTTCTTATGATCCAACTGTAGTTCAGAAAATTCATCAGGCTTACGGAAGACCTTTTCAATTGCCAAATGCAACGGCTCATACCGAAACCTGTGCTAATATTGGAAATGTTTTATGGAATTGGAGAATGCTTCAAATTACCGGAGATGCCAAATATGCTGATATTATAGAATTAGCTCTTTATAACAGTGTACTTTCTGGAATGGATTTAGAAGGAGAAAAATTCTTGTATAACAATCCGCTGAATGTTTCTAATGATTTGCCATTTCATCAACGTTGGGGGAATGAGCGTGAAGGATATATTGCCTTATCCAACTGTTGTGCACCAAACGTAACGAGAACAATTGCTGAAGTTGGAAATTATGCTTACAATATTTCGAAAGAAGGTTTGTATGTGAATTTATATGGAAGTAATCAATTGAAAACAAAATCTTTAAACGGAGAAGAAATCGAAATTGAACAGCAAACCAATTATCCGTGGGACGGAAAAATAACTTTGAAAATTGTGAAAGCTCCAAAAGATTTACAAAATTTCTTTTTAAGAATTCCGGGTTGGAGTCAGAATGCTGAAATTTTGATAAACAATTCAAAAATTAATGATAAAATTGTTTCAGGAACTTATTTGAAATTAAATCAGAAATGGAAAAAAGGAGATGTAATCGAATTGAATTTTCCAATGCCGGTTGAGTTAATGGAAGCGAATCCGTTGGTTGAAGAAGTTAAAAATCAGGTCGCTGTAAAAAGAGGACCTTTGGTATATTGCTTAGAATCTGATCAGCTTCCTGCGAAAGTAAGTGTAAATGATGTGGCTTTAAATTTGAAATCGAATTTCGCAACAAACAATTTCATATTGAATAATAGAAATTTAGTAAGCATTGATGCTGAAGCCGTTATAAATTCAAATAATTCATGGAATAAAACGTTGTACAAACCGCTTTCTTCTAAAAATGCAGATGCTGTACAAGTAAAATTGATTCCGTATTTTGCATGGGGAAATAAAGGAAAAGGGGAGATGACGGTTTGGATGTCGCACTAAATTTTGGACGCGGATGAAACGGATTGCCCTTGGCAAAACGCGGATTTAAACGGATTTTTAATTTTTGTCAAAGATATTAATCGCTCAGTTTGTCATTTCGACGAAGGAGAAATCTTCGCAAGTAGCTCGACAAAGATTTGCGATTAAGATTGCGGAGTTTCTAGTGTGATTCCTCGTTCCTCGGAATGACAAAAAACGAAATAAATAAAAAACATATGAAATACATTCTAACCTTATTTTTAATAACAACACTTTCAATATCAGCCCAAACGCTTGATAACAAATTGACATTAACCGTTGCTCAAGACGGTTCTGGAGATTTTAAAACGATTCAGGAAGCGGTGAATAATGTGAAAGATAATTCGGAGAAACGTGTTGTAATCACTATAAAACCAGGAAAGTATGTTGAGAAATTGGAAATTCCAGTTTCAAAACCCTTTATTACTTTAAAAGGTCTTGACAGAAATAAAACGATTATTTCATTTGATGATTATTCAGGAAAGCCGCTTCGTGAACCAGATCCGTCGGGTAAAAAAGAATTTGGAACAGGAACTTCGTATTCTTTCATAATTAAAGGAAATGATTGTACGCTTGAAAATCTTACTGTCGAAAATACGGCGGGAAGAGTAGGACAGGCGGTTGCACTTCACATTAAAGGCGATAGAGTAATTGTGAAGAATTGCAATCTTTTAGCAAATCAGGATACCCTTTATTTATCAGAAGGAAACACCCGAACTTATTTTGAAAACTGTTTCATTAACGGTACAACCGATTTTATCTTTGGCGCTGCAACGGCTTATTTTTATAAATGTACTATTGAAAGTTTAGTCAATTCCTATATTACCGCGGCTTCAACTCCGCAAGGGCAAGCTTATGGTTTTGTTTTTGTTGATTGCAAGCTTACTGCAAAAGACAAATCGGTAGACAAAGTATTTTTGGGAAGACCATGGAGACCTTATGCACAAACTGTTTTCATTAATACGGATATTGGTTCGCACATTATTCCAGAAGGATGGAATGCCTGGATAGATACTCGTTTTCCGGATAAAGATAAAACAGCTTATTACGCGGAATACGGAAGTAAAGGTGCAAGTACAAAAAATATCTCACAGCGAGTGTCATGGTCGTATCAATTAACTAAAGATGATATAAAAAAATACAATAAAGATTTAGTTTTGAATGGATGGAATCCGGCCAAATAAATTTAAAATTGAACTATCCTGCCTGAATTTATGTGTATAAACCACACTAAAAATTAAAATTTCTCTTCAAAAATCTCGTGAAGGCCTATCATAAAAGGCATTCAAAAAAAATATTGGTCAGAATTTACGTTTAAAAAAAATATTTTTTTATGAAATATTTAAGAATTGATTTTGATATCAAATCTTTAATTTTCTTGTAAGTTTTTTACTTTTAATTGCATTTTCAGATATAAATGTGTAAGCTTTTTTTGTAGAAATTGAGTAAAGTTAATCTGCTCAAAAACAGTAACTAATTAGCATTATTTGCATTAAAAATAGATAAATTTTGTTTTTGATGCGTTTTCTTCGATTTTTAATTGAAAAGGCATTCTTCTATTTGATTATACTCAAACATTTTCTCTGTTTTTTCTATTTAGCTCACTTATTCTTTCAATTTTTTATTAATATTGTTTTTTTGAGTTGTTTTTTTTTAGATAATGCCATTAAAACAGGATAGAGCAGGACGGTTGTAATATATGATCGTTATATTTTTGGATTATTAAAAATAAATGTGTTTTTAACATTTAATTACAACGATTTCGTTTCTTTGAAATCTTAATAATTATTTAAGATGCATTTAAAACATGACTAACTAACAATAATAAACTAACCAAACAAAAAAGCATTTATGAAACAAGCACTTTTAAAGAGATGTAGTTTTCTTTTGTTTGCACTGATGAGTGTAATTACTTATGCTCAAACCGCAGGCACTCCAATTAAGATTACAGGTACAGTGACTGACAATTCAGGATTTCTTTTACCTGGTGTAAACGTAACTGAAAAATCGTCTAAAAACACTGTTACTACAGATTACAATGGTAAGTACCAAATTACAGTGAAGCCAGGAGCAACATTGGTTTTTTCTTTTATTGGTATGAAGAAAGTAGAAATTCCACTAGCAGGACGTACTACTCTTAATGCTAAATTACAAGAAGATTCTAATGAGTTAAATGATATTGTGGTTGTGGCATATGGTACTCAAAAGAAACAAAAATTAACAGGAGCGATTGCTACAATAAAACCAGATGAAATTCAGGATTTACCTGTTTCAAATTTAGGTGAATCTTTAAGAGGTTTAACTCCGGGATTAAATGTATCTGGTGGTTCTGGTCGTCCAGGGGTTGGAGCTGATGTCTCGATACGTCAATCTTTTGGTTTTTCTAAAGATGGAAACACTACTATTCCATTGATTGTAATTGATGATATGGTGCAGATTGATCCAACAACAGGATTAGCTACACTTGAAACATTTAATAGATTAGATCCTTCAGAAATTGAAAGTATTACAGTTTTAAAAGACGGTTCTGCTGCTATTTATGGTTCTCGTGCTTCTCAAGGAGCTATCATTGTAAAAACTAAAAGAGGTCAAGATGGTAAATTAAAGTTTAACTATTACAGCCAGTCAGCATTTAATGATGCTGTAAGTCATAGTAAAGTAATGAGTGCTTATGACCACGGAATTTGGAAAAACAGATTTTTGAATTCTAATCTTGATCCTGATAAATCTAAATATTTTTCTGCAGAAGAATTAGAGCAGATGAAAGGATTAGATTATAATTGGTTGAAAAAAGCATGGAAACCTGCTTTTCAACAAAGACACTCATTGAGTGCAAGCGGAGGAAATGATAAAGCGACATACTTTGCAGGTATAACTTATTTCGATCAGGGAGCAAATCTTGGTGAACAAGATTATAAAAAATGGAATTTCCGTACAGGTTTAACTGCTAAACTGGCTAAGGATTTTGAACTTTCTGCTGCAATTTCTGCAAATACAGTTGATACTAGAAAATCATTTTCTAAAGCTTCTGCAAACATCAGCGATTCAAGTTTTGGTGGAGCAGGAGGTGGAGAGCAGGCAGATTATGGATATTTACTGCATATGCCAAGATATATTCCATGGTCTACTACTGTAGAAGGTAAAGATTATTGGCTGTCTCCTATTGCTCGTACAGATCGAAACTTACAAAGTGCAAACGCAAATAATACTATTGCAGGATGGAATTATTTTGCAGGATTAGACAACGGTTATCAAATTGACGAAGAATTTTCATATAATGTGAATTTATCTTTGAATTATAAAGTTTCTTTTATTAAAGGTTTGTCACTTAAGGGAAGTTATGCCAGAAGCCAGTCAAGCGCTAATTCTGAGCAAGTACAATTACCATATGATTTAGCCAGAATTAGAAATTATGAAACAATAGGAAATCACCTGGCTGGCGCTGCAGATCCAACTATTTACAATTCAGTAACTAATCCAGCGGGAGATTATCTTATAGAAACTAATGTTAGAAACTCTAGAGTTTATTATAATACAGATGTTGATAAGGTAATTCAGGCAAACTTTTTTGCAAACTATGCAAGAACTTTTGGAGATCACAGTGTTGATGCAATGTTTGGTATTGAACGTTCAGAAGCTAACTATAAAAACACCAGATTGGCTTACGAAGGTACTTCAAAAGATTATTTAGGAAGTAATACAACTGCTGGTACAATTACAACAAACTCAATAGCAAATAAAGGAGAATCTGGAACATTTTCTTACTTAGGACGTGTAAACTACAGCTACAAAGACAAATATCTTTTGCAGTTACTTTTTAGAAGTGATGCTTCTACAAAATTTGCACCAGAAAATTATTGGGGATTTTTCCCATCAGCTCAGTTAGGATGGGTTGTTTCAAACGAAAAATGGTTTAAAGAAGCAGTTCCGGTTATTGATAATTTAAAACTACGTTATTCTATTGGTAAAACCGGAAAAGATAACATTAAACCATGGCGCTGGCTTGTTCTTTATGATGTTATTGCTGATAAGGGTAATCAATTTGGTTCAGCAGGAGGTACACTTGGAGGTGCAATTACGCCAAGAGCGACACCTAATCCAGATATTAAATGGGATGCAACAATCAAACAAAACTTTGGTATTGATGTGAGCTTATTAAAAAATAGACTTCAGCTTACTACAGATTTTTACTATGATAAATCTACAGATATGCTGATTAGTTTAGCTGGTGAAGCAGGAACTCCAATTTCTATTGGTGGTGCTTTTGCAGAACAAAATTATGCAGATGTAAATGCATGGGGAACAGAGATTAGCTTAACTTGGAAAGATAAAATTAAAAGAGATTTAAGCTATAACGTAGGAATCAACTTTGGTTTCTCAGATAATGAATATAAAAAATATCCAACAGCACCATCTCAACATCCATCGTTTAATACTATCGAAACAGGTTATTCAAGCTTTATGCCAGTATGGGGATTCAGAACTTGGAAAGGAACTTCGACAGGAGACGGTATTTTACGTACAGATGAAGATGTTACGAACTACTGGAATTATTTAGCGGCAAATGCAGCTGCAGTTGGCGGAGCTCCAAATTATTTGGGTATTAATAATGTTTCACAAATGAGAAAAGGTATGCTGGCTTATGAAGATGTTGGAGGAGCATATGATGGTACAACAAAAACTCAGGCACCTGCAGACGGACAGATTGCAAGACAATTAGATTATGTTAAATTAGCTAACAGTAACAGAACTTACGGATTCACTTCGAATTTAGGATTAAATTATAAATCTTTTTATTTTAGAACTCAGATAGCTACTACATGGGGAGGGTATAACTCAATCGACTTAGTACAACAAGGGACTGGATCTACTCAAAATGACTGGGGACATGAAGTTTTTTGGAAAGATATGTATGATGCTACTGATAATCCAAACGGAAAATATCCTAATATGGGACAACAAGGAACTGCTTTTGCTCCATCAGATTTTTGGGAACTTAGCAACTTTAGATGTGTAGTTAGAAATTTAACTGTAGGATTTGAATTGCCTCAAGAGCCTCTTAAAACAATTGGTGTACAAAGAGTTACTTTAGGAGTTACAGGAAATAACCTTTGGGATTTATATAATCCATATCCAAACCATTATCGTAATATGTACGATACATCTTCAGCAAGATATCCTACACTTAGAACATGGTCAGTTAATTTGAATGTAACATTCTAAAATTTAATCTTAAGAATTATGAAAACAAAATTTAATAAATATATATCACTGGCACTTTTACTTATTGTAGGTGCTTCGTGCAGCGATAATTTTTTAGAAGAGAAAAAGCAGTACAATTATTTTGATGATGAATTTTATCAAAGTGAAGAAAGAGTAAACTGGTATGTAAATAACGTATACTATGACTTTTTTGATGCTTACAAATCTCCAATGGGTACAGTAGTAGGTTCATTTGCTACAACTCAGGCTTCTTATACTGAAGAAGTGGGTGGAATATCAAATAATGCAAACGATAAAAGTTTTATCAACCCTAATTTTACCTGGGAAAATGCTGCTGATGCTTCTGCATACTATGGAACACCTTTAGCAGATGCTGTTAAAAACGAGCCTTACAATAGAATTAGAGATTGTAATTCTATGTTGGAAAATATAGATATTAAAGGAGCTAATTTGTCGCAGGTTTTCCGTAATCGTATAAAAGGACAGATGTATTATTTAAGAGCTATTCAGTATTTTGATTTAATGCGTACTTATGGCGGAGTTCCAATTGTAACTACAGTTGAAAATGCAACTAATAACAATCCTGCAACACAATTGCCTAGAGCTAAAGTTTCTGAAGTAGTAGCACAAATTGTAAGCGATTTAGATATGGCTGCAAGTTTATTACCTACTGCAGCAGAATGGGGAGCAGCAGAATACGGACGTTACACAAAAGGAGCTGCTTTGGCTCAAAAGTCAAGAGTTTTACTAACATATGCAAGCCCTTTATTTAATAAAAACTGGGAATCTCCAGAACGTTGGGATGCTGCGTTAAAAGCAGGATTAGAAGCGGAGACACAATTAATTGCTGCAGGACATAATTTATATGGAGCATCAGCAAGTGACTGGGCAAAGATGTTCTATATTTCTGATAATAGCTTCAATCCAGAAGCAATTACAGTTCGTTTATTAGCAAGCGGTACTACAAATCTTAATTCAAATAATTCATGGGAAAAATCTATTAGACTTGCGAGTCAGGGAGGTGCAGCTGGAAGTGGTGTGAAAGCTCCAAAAAGAATGATTGATTTATTTCCTATGGCTAACGGAAAAAGACCTACTGCAGCGAATCTATATGATCCATTCTTATTTTTTAAAGATCGTGATCCTCGTTTTTACAGAACTTTTGCATTCTCTGGAAGTTACTGGCCATATACAAACAGTGTTGCTAATACAACCACTCAACCTACTGTATGGGCATATCGCTGGTCTACTCCAGCTGCAAATACATTTGGATTTAGTATGGGTAATGATGTTCCAAGTCCTGCTTTTGTTCGTAAAATGTCAAGTCCTACAGTTGGTAATGCGAGTAACTTTCAATATTCAGGTACTGATATCATAGATTATCGTTTCGCTGAGTTATTGTTAAACATTGCAGAATGTTATGCAGCATTAGGGCAAACAAATAACACATTAGCCTATTTAGGCAGAATTAGAAATCGTGTTGGTATTCCTGCAGCAAACAATTATGGTATTGGAACTTTAGGAAATAAATACGAAGCAATCGAAGCATGTTTATATGAGCGTAGAGTAGAATTAGCATATGAAGGAAAACGTTTCTGGGATATTCAAAGATGGATGTTGTACAGTAATGATGCAGGAACTTGTTCAAAATTAGGACTAGAGCCAATTAATGGTACACAGCGCGTTGGTAATTACCTGCATTACAAAATTGGTAATAGTGCAGTTAATACTGATCCTTTAACATCTGCTCGTGCTTCTATATCGGTAGATCCGGATGCAGCTAACTTCCAGGCGCAAATTACAGCTTTAGCAGCTTTTTATACTACTAATTTTGAATTACGTTCACCTCCAACACCTATGGATAACATTGGTGGTACAGCAACTAATATCAACTTTAGACAGAACTATTATATTCAGGGATTAAGCCAGGCTGTATTAGCACAAAATCCATGGTTAAAGCAAACTGTTGGATGGAAAGATGCAAATGGTGCTTCTGGAACTTACGATTACCAAGAATAAACTTTATTTTATATCAAAAAAGAATTATATAGAACTTTTCACCTGTATTCGTCAAAAGATACAGGTGATTTGTTTAAAAAGAATTACCACAACTAGAAATTAACATGAAAAATTCCGCATTATTTATCGCATCATCTCTGCTTTTTTTAGGAAGTGCAAAATGTTTTGCTCAATATCCGAAGATAAGTCCAGAAGTTCAGGCTCAGGAAAAAGCTATCAAAGAAGAAGCTCAAAGACTTTCTGATGAAGCATGGACAAAAGCTTTAGTAGTTATTGAAGAAGAAGCAAAACATGGAAAACCTTATATTCCGTGGGCTGCAAGACCTACTGATTTACCTCAGGCAGAAATTCCTGCTTTCCCAGGTGCTGAAGGTGGTGGAATGTACACTTTTGGAGGACGTGGTGGAAAAGTTTACACAGTAACAAGTCTAGAAGACCGTGGACCAGGAACTTTACGTGAAGCTTGCGAACAAGGAGGAGCGAGAATAATAGTGTTTAATGTTGCCGGAATTATCAGATTAAAAAGTCCGTTGATTATTCGTGCGCCTTACATTACAATTGCAGGACAAACTGCTCCTGGCGATGGTATTTGCATTGCTGGAGAATCAACTTGGATTGATACGCATGACGTAATTATCAGACACGTGCGTTTCCGTCGTGGAGAAACTTTCGTAGGACGTCGTGATGATGCAATCGGAGGAAATCCTGTTGGAAATATCATGATTGATCACGTTTCTGCAACTTGGGGATTAGACGAAAACATGTCAATTTATAGACATATGTATAATCCAGGACCAGGTTATCCAGACATTAAAGTAGGAACGGTAAATATTACCATCCAAAACAGTTTATTTGGAGAAGCTTTGGATACTTACAATCACGCTTTCGGAAGTACTTTAGGTGGAGAAAACTGTTCTTTCATGAGAAATATGTGGGCAAACAATGCAGGAAGAAACCCTTCTATTGGTTGGAACGGAATTTTCAACTTTGTAAATAATGTAGTTTTCAACTGGTACAACAGATCTACAGATGGTGGAGATTATACGGCAAACTACAATATCATCAACAACTTCTACAAACCAGGTCCAGTAACCGATTTGACTCAGCCAATCAGTTATAGAATTTTAAAACCAGAATCGGGAAGAAGTAAATTGCCATATGTGGTTTTCGGAAGAGCTTACGTAAACGGAAATATTATTGATGGAAACGAAAAAGTGACTAAAGACAACTGGGATGGTGGAATTCAGCTAGAGAATAAAAAAGGGGAATTGATGACGTATGATGAAGCAAAAGAGTATTTTGCTAAAATGAAAACTGACAAACCTTTCCCAATGCCATGGTTCCGTCCATTCATGAAAGCAGACGAAGCATATGAGTTTGTATTGAAAAATGTTGGAGCAACGCTTCCAATTAGAGATAAAGTAGACGAAAGAATCGTTAGAACTGTAAAAACTGGAGTTCCGGAATACGCAAAAGGATTAGAGAAAAAAGAATTCTACCAATTCGAACACAGACGTTTACCGATGGATTCGTATAAAAAAGGTATCATTACCGATATTTCGCAAGTTGGAGGATATCCACAATACAAAGGAAAACCTTATGTAGATACAGATAAAGACGGAATGCCAGATGCATGGGAGAAAAAATATGGTTTAAATCCGAACGATCCATCTGATGCGCAAGGAGATTTAAATGGAGATGGATATACAAATATTGAAGATTACATCAACGGTGTAAATCCTGCAATAAAAGTTGACTGGAAAGATTTGGCTAATAACAAAGAAACATTAGTTAGACCTTTATTAGATTTAAAATAAGAAAAATAGAAATAATTATTTAACATATAGAAACATAGGTTTTTGTATGTGCAAAAGAATATAAAAAAGAAACATGTTTCTAACACATAGCTATGTTTGTTAATACAAGTGAAACGCCTTTAAACGTTACGAAAAACTATGTTTCTATGTGTTTAAAATAATTATACTAAAAAGGAAAAAATCATGGCACTAAATAAAATAAATGCTGGTTTATTATCGCTTGTTTTTGCATTTTCAACTTTAAATGCGCAGCAGCATTTAGATCCTGAATATGTAAAGATTACCAACGAAAGAGCTGGGAAAATCGTTACCAAATTAGATTTGAAAAACGAAGCAAAAGAAAAAGCAGTTTCAAATATAATAGCGCAGCAATTCAGAGATTTAACTGAAATCCAAGATGGAAGAGATGCTGAAATCAAAAAAGTAAAAGAAGATACTTCTTTAGCTAAAGAAAAGCAAAACGAAAAAATTGATAAACTGAAAGCAAAGGCAGACGAATCAATTGCAAAACTGCATAAATCTTATATCAAAAAATTAAGCAAAGAATTGTCTGAAGATAAAATCACTGAAGTGAAAGACGGAATGACTTATGGAGTTCTTCCTATCACAGTGGCAGGTTACAACGATATGCTTCCAAACTTAACGGCAGAACAAAAAGATTATATCTACAAAGCTTTAGTTGAAGCGAGAGAACATGCAATGGACGCAGGTTCTTCTAAAGAAAAACACGGCTGGTTTGGTAAATACAAAGGAAGAATCAATAACTATTTATCAAAACAAGGTTACGATTTAAATAAAGAAAGTAAAGACTGGCACGAACGTATTGAAGAGAGAGAAAAAGCTAAGAATTAGTACTTAGTGCCTAGTAATTAGTAATTAGTGATTAGTCCTTAGTAGCTAGTGCCTAGAGATTTAGTTATTTAAGAATTAAAATAATATGAGAACGCTAATTGCTAAGAACTAATGGATTAACAATCAATACAAAAGCTAATCACTAATTACTAAGAGCTAATCTCTAAAGAAAACTAAGGACTAGTCACTAATCACTAAGAACTAAAAAATGCAAAAGATTTTTCCAAACCATACTTTAAAAAGAACATTTATGGCGTTGTCATTTTGTTCTCTTGTTTCATCGGCATATGCCCAATATCCTGTAATTCCAAAACCTGTTCAGGAAAAAGCAGATGCTATTTTGGCTGATGAAGAAAAAAGGCTGAGCGAAATTTGGAATGCTAATGTTCAGATTATCAAAGAAGAAGCAAAACAAGGAAAACCTTATTTACCTTGGGCTTCGTATCCAAAAGATTTTGTTCAAGCAGATATTCCTGCTTTTCCAGGTGCTGAAGGAGGCGGAGCCTACACGCAAGGTGGACGTGGAGGGAAAATATTCGTAGTGACGAGTTTAGAAGATAGTGGAAAAGGAACTTTTCGCGAAGCTTGTGAAGCTGTTGGAGCAAGAACAATCGTTTTTAATGTTTCGGGAATTATCCATTTAAAAAGCAGAATCAGCATGCGTGCACCTTACGTGACAATTGCTGGACAAACTGCTCCAGGCGACGGAATTTGTATTGCAGGAGAAACTTTAGAAATTGATACACACGATGTTATAATCAGACACATGCGTTTTAGACGTGGTGCAACAGAAGTTACAAGAAGAGATGATGCGCTGGGAGGAAATGTAATCGGAAATACTATAATTGACCACTGTTCTGTAAGTTGGGGATTAGATGAAAATATTTCTTTATACAGACATCAATTTGCACCAAACGCTAAGTCGAAATTAGAGAAATTGCCTGCTTGTAATATCACGATTCAGAACACTATTTCAGCAGAAGGTTTAGATACGTATAATCACGCTTTCGGAAGTACAATCGGCGGATTAAATAGTACTTTTATGCGCAACTTATGGGCAGACAACATTTCTAGAAATGCTTCTATCGGAATGTATGGCGACTTTAATTTTGTGAATAACGTAGTATTCAATTGGTGGAATCGTACACTTGACGGAGGTGATTATCGTTCGATGTTAAATATCATCAACAATTATTTCAAACCAGGACCAATAACGCCTCAAAACGAGCCTATTTCGTATCGAATTGTAAAACCAGAATCTGGTTATATTGAACCAAAGCAATACGGAAGAGCTTACGTTTCAGGAAACTTTATTGTAGGTTCTCCTGAAGTAACGGCAGACAACTGGAATGGAGGAGTACAATTGGAAAACCTTCCAGAAGCGGAAACAAAAGAATTTTTAGCAGCAATTAAACAGCCAAAACCTTTTTCAATGCCAAAATTCAATATCATGTCGGCAGAAGAAGCTTATGATTTTGTTTTGACGAATGTTGGAGCAACAATTCCGAAAAGAGATGCTGTTGACGAAAGAATTATCAAGCAGGTTAAAACTGGAAAAATTGAAGTTAAAGACGGTTTAGAAAATTCAATTGGAAAAGAATATATCAAAAGAAGATTACCAGCCGATTCATATAAAAAAGGAATTATAACGCATCCAGACCAAGTTGGCGGATATCCAACTTACAAAGGAAAAGCATATAAAGACTCAGATAATGACGGAATTCCAGATGCTTGGGAGAAAAAATATGGCTTAAATCCAAATGATGCTTCAGATGCTAATAAAGATGCAAACGGAGACGGTTATACCAACA
The DNA here is from genome assembly GCF_000016645.1 of Flavobacterium johnsoniae UW101. Classification (NCBI taxonomy): domain Bacteria; kingdom Pseudomonadati; phylum Bacteroidota; class Flavobacteriia; order Flavobacteriales; family Flavobacteriaceae; genus Flavobacterium; species Flavobacterium johnsoniae. The sequence continues at coordinate 4,901,050 of NC_009441.1, read as the reverse complement.
TCGAGAAATATTTTAACGGAATCGATCCAAACAGTAAAGTTGATTGGACGAAAACGGAAAATAATACGGATACTTTAGCGAAATTAAAGTCTTTATTACAATAATTCAACATAAAGCATATACCCAAAGTTTGTCATTCCGACGAAGGAGGAATCACACTAGAAACTCCACAACAGTACGTAAATCCCGCGTGAGATTTGCTTCGCCTGTTCGCTATCGCTCGAGTTTCCTTCGTCGAAATGACAAAATTGTGGAAATGCTTAACTTTAGAAAATTGAAAAATATACTTAAAGTGAATTTCATTAAACAAAATATAATCCCTTCCTTCAAAAACACATTAGTGATAATGTGTTTTGCTATGTTTACATCTGGAAACATCACAGCCCAAAACAATTTCCCAGATATCATAAAAACCAAAGAAGGAAAACTTTCTTTCACAACCGATAGTCAAGGAAATCAAATCCCTGATTTTTCTTTTGTAGGATACAAAAACTCAGAAGTTGCCCTTCCAAATCTAGACAACAAAATTTTTGTTTCGAAACAAGAAGAAGACGCAACGCAGAAAATCCAAAATGCAATTGATTATGTAAGTTCTCTTAAACCAGATAAATCAGGGTTTCGTGGAGCAGTTTTGTTAGACAAAGGAACTTTCAAAATTAGTGGAACATTATACATTAGAAAATCGGGAGTTGTTTTAAGAGGAAGTGGCAATTCGGAAAACGGAACCGTACTTTTAGGAACAGGTTTAGAAAGAGAAGCTTTAATTAGAATTTTAGGCGTAAACGATAAAGTGTATAAAGATTCATTTGAATTCGCAAACGCTTATACGCCACTTGGAACGCAGAAAATCCAATTAAAAAATACATCAAAATTAAAAGTTGGCGACGAAATCGAAATCAGCAAACCTTTAACGGATAATTTCATTAAAGAAGTAAACATGCAGGATTTCGGCGGAGAAACCTCTTGGATTGGCTGGAAAAAGGGTGATTGGACGACAACTTGGAATCGTGTCGTAACCAAAATCAACGGAAACGAAGTAACGGTAAACGCTCCAATCACAATGTCTTTGGATGACGTTTTCGGAACTTCAAAAGTAACCGTTTATTCTTGGCAGGGAAGAATTGAAAATTCCGGAATTGAAAACATATTAATAAAATCAACTTACAATCCTTCAAACTTAAAAGACGAAGAACATAGATGGCAGGCTATCAGCATTGAAAACACCAGAAATGCTTGGGTTAAACAAGTTAATTTTAAACACTTTGCAGGCGGAGCTGTTACGATTTTAAAAACAAGTCAGCAAATTACAGTTGAAGATTGTATTGCTACAGAACCAATTTCAGAAATCGCATCATTCAGAAGACACACTTTTTATACTGAAGGTCAGCAGACTTTATTTCAGCGTTGTTATTCAGAATTTGGATATCATGATTTTGCCGTTGGCGGATTTGGAACAACTGGACCAAATGTGTTCGTGCAATGTGAATCACATTTGCCATTCGAAAACAGCGGTGCAATTGGAAGCTGGGCAACTGGAGTTTTATTTGACATTGCCAATATCGACGGAAAAGCATTAAGCTATAATAACAGAGAACAAGGTGGAAGAGGCGCTGGATGGACAGCAGCCAATTCTGTAATCTGGGAATCATCGGCATCAAAAGTAGAATGTTACAGTCCGCCAACAGCACAAAACTGGGCTTTTGGAGTTTGGGGACAATTTGGAGGAAACGGACATTGGAAAAACGTAAACGAACATATCAGTCCAAGAAGTTTATTCTACACACAACTAGAAGCTAGATTAGGAAAACTTCCAGTTCAGCCTTTTATCTACGATTTAGGTTCAGAAGCTTCTTCAAGCCCGAGTATAGAAGTTGCTGCAGAATTGACTAAAAACGCTGCTACAACGGCAAAAAGTTTACAAGAATTGATTGCAGAAGCTTCAAAAGGAAATCCGATTAATACAGACAGTAAAGGTTTAAAAAATGCAAACGATTTAAAAGTTGCATCAAATAAAACAGAAAAATCAACTTCTAAAGTAACTACAGAAAATGGCTGGTTAACTTTTGAAGGAAAAGTAATTGCAGGAAAACAAACCAATGTTGCTTGGTGGAGGGGTGATTTAACCGATGATTTCGTAAACAAATCAACACCGCATATCACTCGTTTTGTTCCAGGAAGAACAGGAAACGGATTGACAGACAAAGTTCAGGAAACTGTAGATAATCTAACTAAAAATAATATCGTTGCCTTAGAACACAATTACGGTTTGTGGTACGACAGAAGAATGGACGATCATGAACGTGTACGCCGAATTGATGATGATGTTTGGCCTCCGTTTTACGAACAGCCTTTCGCAAGAAGCGGGCAAGATCTAGCTTGGGATCATTTAAGTAAATACGATTTAACAAAATTCAACGATTGGTACTGGAGCCGTTTAGCGCAGTTTGCAACGCTGGCAGAACCAAACGGACAAATGTTAATCAATCAGCAATATTTTCAGCACAATATTTTAGAGGCTGGAGCGCATTGGGCAAGTTCGCCTTGGCGTTCAGCAAATAATATCAACAGTACAGGATTTCCTGAGCCACCGCCCTACGCAGGAGACAAACGTATTTTTATGGCGGAGCAGTTTTACGATATTACGAATGCTCAAAGAAGAAAATTACACGAAGGTTTCATCAGAAAATCATTTGAAAATTTTCAGGAAAACAGCAACGTAATTCAATTGACAAGTGCCGAGTATACAGGTCCGTTACATTTTATGGAATTCTGGTTAGACCAAGCCCAAAAATGGAAAGACGAAACAGGTAAAAAAGGATTAATTGGTTTAAGTGCTACAAAAGACGTTCAGGATGCTATTTTAAATGATGCTAAAAGAGTAAAAACAGTTGATTTAATTGACATTCGTTATTGGTATTACAAAGAAGATGGTTCAGCATACGCTCCGCAAGGAGGCGTAAATTTAGCACCGAGACAGCACGCCAGAAAACTAAAAACCGGAAAAGAAACAGATAATCAAGTATATCGCGCCGTTCGTGAATACCGAGAAAAATATCCAGAGAAAGTCATTTTATATTCAACAGATGGTTCTTCAAGATTTGGATGGCCGGCTTTAATGGCGGGAGCTTCATTGCCAAATATTCCGAAAATCGAATTGCCTCAGTTTTATACCGCTTTAAGCGAAATGAAATTAGTTGACGGAAATACGTTTTCAGACAATCTTTGGAAACTGGAAAATAAGGGAAAAAGCTATCTTATTTATGTAAAAAATGACCAAGATATTACAATCGATTTAGAAAACGAAAAAGGAACATTTGAAGTATTTGCAATTAATGCAACAACAGGAAATATAACGAAAAAAGCAAATATCAGCGGAGGAAAACAAGTGACAATTCCACAAGCTGAAATAAAAGAAAAGGTGCTTTTTTTAATTAAGAAATAGTTAGCCACAGATTTCACAGATTAAAAGGATTAAAAATAAAATCTGCCTAATCTGTGAAATCTGCGGGAAAAAATATAAAGACAAAGCTTGGGAAATCCATTAAATCAGTGAAATCTGTGGCAAAAAAATAAGAACACAATTCAAAAACAAACCAAAATGAATCTGAAAATTAAATCTTTATACGCTCTTTGTATAAGCTTTATGTTTACAGCACAAAGCGGATTTTCGCAATCTGCCAAAACAAAAGCATCTCTGCCTGAAATCAAAGTATCTAAAAATCAGCATTATTTTGTTACCGAAAACGAAAAACCATTCTTCTGGCTTGGCGACACGGGCTGGCTGGCATTCGGAAAACTGGACAGAGCAGGAATTGAGAAATATTTTAAAGACAGAAAAGAGAAAGGATTTAATGTCGTTCAGGTAATGGTTTTGCACAATATAAATGCGGTTAACGTGTATGGCGATGCAGCTTTAATCAACGAAGACGTTTCAAAGCCTTTAATCACAGCAGGAAATGATTTCAAAGATGCAAAGCAATACGATTACTGGGATCATGTAGATTACACTTTAGATGTGGCTCAGAAAAACGGAGTTTATCTTGCTATGGTTCCGGTTTGGGGAACAAATGTTTCAAAAGGAAATAAAGTAAGCAAAGAACAGGCAGCTGAATATGCGAAGTTCTTAGCTAACCGATATAAAAACAGAACCAACGTAATTTGGTTAAACGGAGGAGACACACATGGAAATGAATTTCAGGATATCTGGAATGCCATTGGAAATACTTTAAAAACCAACAATCCAAATCAGTTAGTGACGTTTCACCCGTTTGGAAGAACCGACTCTTCAGAGAACTTCCACAACGAAAAATGGCTGGATTTCAATATGTTCCAATCAGGACACAGAAGATACGATCAGGATTCTATAAAAACAAATTTCAAAGAAGACAATTACAAATTCGTTCTAAGAGATTTCGAATTAAAACCAACAAAACCAACTCTTGACGGAGAACCATCATACGAAGGAATTCCACACGGTTTGCACGACACTTTACAGCCAAAATGGACCGCAAACGATGTTCGCCGTTACGGATATTGGTCAGTACTTTCAGGTGGTGCAGGTTATACGTACGGACATAACGCTGTAATGCAAATGTTCAGAAAAGGCGATAAACCAGCTTACGGAAACAAAGAATTATGGACATCAGCCATCAGTGCGCCAGGAGCAAAACAAATGGTTTATATTAAGAAATTAATGGAAGAAGTGCCATTTTTAGAAGGAGTTCCAGATGTTTCTTTAGTGGTGAATCAAGGGGAGAAATACGATTATATTCCGGCTATAAGAGGCGAAAAATACGCTTTATTATACACTTACAATGGAAGAATAATAGAAGTAAAACTAGGAAAAATTGCTGGAGATAAATTCGAAGCGACTTGGTATAATCCAAGAAATGGAAAGAAAACTAAAATCGGAACATTTGATAATAAAGGAACTCAAAATTTTCAGCCAGAAGGAAAAAAGGAAGATGGTAATGACTGGGTTTTGATTTTGAAATCTACTAAGTGATTAGTGAAAAGTAAAAAGTAATTAGTGAAATGCAATTTGTGAATATAGAATCACGAATTATCCACAATCTTGTCATTTCGACGAAGGAGAAATCTTCGTTAGTAGCTCCGTATAGTTGAGCAACTTTGTAGAGTTTCTTGTGAAGATTTCTCCTTCGTCGAAATGACAAAAAATGAGAGTAAAAATCTGTGCTAATCATTTTAATCTGTGGCAAAAGAAAAAAACAAACTATGAAAAACATACTAATAATACTCTGCTTCATAACTGGATTGAACACCACTTTCGCAAACGACGGCTGGTTAAACATCTTAAAAGAAGGAGGAAATAACAAAGGAATAAAATGCACTCAAGCCATTCAAAATGCCATCGAAAAAGCATCTAAAAACGGCGGAGGAACCATCTTTTTTCCAGCAGGAGAATATTTAACAGGAGCTTTAACACTAAGAAGCAACATTACGATTCATTTAGATTCTGGAGCACTTTTAAAGTTTTCAGAGAACTTCGATGATTTCCTTCCTTACGTAGAAATGCGTTACGAAGGAATTGTAATGAAGAGTTTCCAACCTTTATTTTATGCTAAAGATGTACAAAATATCACTATTACAGGAAGAGGCGTAATCGACGGACAAGGAAAAGCGTGGTGGAATGAAGTGTACCGAATCGAAACGGCTAAGGAACCACTTCCTCCAACTAAATATCAAACTATGTGGGAAGAGCAAAATAAAGGCCTTTACACAGAACCATATTACAAAAGAACGGTTGATAAAAAGTTTTTCAGACCTTCTTTCTTTCAGGCTTATAATTGCAAAAATATTTTAATAGAAGGTGTAACCTTTCAAAATTCACCTTTTTGGACAATCAACCCGGAATTCTGTGATAATGTAACTGTTACGGGAATTTCGATTTTCAATCCACATTCACCAAATACAGATGGAATCAATCCTTCTTCTTGTACCAATGTTCACATTTCAAACTGCCATATCAGCGTTGGCGATGATTGTATCACGATTAAATCAGGAAGAGACGGTGACGGACGTAAATATGGGAAAGCGACAGAAAATGTAACCATTACAAACTGTACGATGTTAAGTGGTCACGGCGGTGTTGTTATTGGTAGTGAAATGTCGGGTGGAATCAAAAAAATCACAATATCGAACTGTGTTTTTGATGGAACAGATCGCGGAATCCGTATCAAATCGGCTCGCGGAAGAGGAGGAGTTGTAGAAGATATTCGCGTCGATAATATCGTCATGAAAAACATCAAAGAAGAAGCTATCGTTTTGAGCCTTTTCTACGATAAAGGAACTCAGGTTGAACCTGTAACCGAGAAAACGCCGATTTTCAGAAACATTCATATGAGCAACATTACAGCTTCAAACGTAAATAAAGCAGGACAGATTTTGGGAATCACCGAAATGCCAATTCAAAACATCACTTTTTCTAACATCAATATGGATGGAAAAGAAGGTTTTACAGTAAGTACGGCGACAGATGTTGAATTCCATGATGTAAAAGTGAATGCAACTGTAGGTTCGTCTTTCAAAATATCAGATTCAAAAAATATTATTTTAGACAATGTTGGATCTTCAACACCAATAAAAGGAGTTCCCGTTATCAAATTAGATAATGTTTCAAATGCGTTGATCAACAATAATTTTCCATTCAATCCAACCGATATTTTTATCGAGGCGGATGGGAAAGACACTAAAAACATTTTCTTGAAAAACAATGTTTTAAACAACGTAACAACGAAAATCAAAAAAGGAGCTTCTTTAGATAAAAAAGCAATTGCAGAATAATGCGTTCCTGCAAGGTTTTCAAAACCTTGTAGGTTTAGTTTGTGCACATAGAAATACCTACGAGGTTTTGGAAACCTCGCAGGAAAAGAAAACAAGAAATGAAAAAAATATTCATCATAATAACCCTTTCACTTTTCGCGATTAGTTATTCGCAGAAAAAGAAAGATTTATATCTTTTTACGTCGTTTAGAGAACCTGCAACAGAAGGTTTATATTTGGCCTATAGCGAAGACGGTTACAATTGGAAAGGATTAGTAGGATCATTTTTAAAACCCGAAATCGGAGCCAGCAAAATTATGCGTGATCCGTCCATCACAAAAGGAGCAGACGGAACCTATCACATGGTTTGGACAACAGATTGGAAAGGTGGGAACGGTTTTGGATATGCAAGTTCAAAAGACCTGATTCATTGGTCGCAACAGGAATATATTCCAGTAATGAAAAACGAACCAGAAGTGGTAAACGTTTGGGCGCCGGAGATTTTTTATGATGATGTCAAAAAAGAATACATTATTATTTGGGCATCAACAATTCCGTTCCGATTTGAAAAAGGAGTTGAAGAAGAGAAAAATAACCACAGAATGTATTATGTAACGACAAAAGATTTTAAAACTTTTTCAGATACAAAACTATACTACGATCCAGGTTTCAGTGTAATTGATTGTGTGATTGTCAAAAAAGGAAAGAAAGATTATGTTTTGGTTTTGAAAGACAATACAAGACCCATGCGAAACATAAAAGTAGCTTTCGGGAAATCGCCTTTAGGTCCGTTTGAAAAGAGTTCTGAACCGTTAACAGAATATTTATCAGAAGGCCCGACAGTAGTGAAAGTCGATAAAAACTGGTTATTGTATTATGATAATTACGGTTCAAAAAATTATAAAGCGTTAAGCACAACAGATTTTGTTCATTTTGAAGATGTATCATCCAAAATAAGCCTTCCCGAAGGACACAAACACGGAACGATTACAACAATCTCTGAAGACGTTTTAAAAGGATTAATTGAAAGAAAATAAAAGAATTTATTCTCAAAAAGGCTCTTTTGCCTGAACAGAATATTTTAAAATTATTTTTATCAGCAAAAGCCCCAGAGGGGTAAAATATTTATAGAAATTCAATAAGGGATATGAAAAAAGCTCCAGCGGAGCGATATATATATTATAGATTATGAAAAAAATATGTCACTCCTCCGGAGCTTTATATTGTAGACATTCATTCTTTGCTATAAATATTTCGCTTCTCCGAAGCTTACAAAATGAAGCTTCCTTTTTAGACAGCTTTTTTATTCAGGATTAAAAAAATAAAATATCAATGATTACTTTCCAAAACATAAAAACCAACATTATCACAGCCACAATTATATTGGCTTGCACCGCTGTAAATGCACAAAACGACACTGTGCGTTATGTTGGAAAAACACTTTCAAACATTGATTACCATCACGGACAATTAAGCCCCGCGGTTGGAGTTCACGCCACGCAAATCATGCGTGCAAGCCGCGAACATCCTGAAAAAGCGGATGGTTTTGGATGGACATACAATCACCAGCCGATGATGGCTTATTGGAATAATACATTTTATTTACATTATTTAAGCGATCCTTCGGGCGAACATATTCCGCCAAGCCAAACTTTATTAATGACTTCTAAAGATGGTGTAACGTGGACAAAACCAGAAGTTATTTTTCCAATTTATAGAATTCCTGACGGATGGAAGAAAGAAGGCGTTGAAGGCGTTGCTAAAAATCTTGATGCAATTATGCACCAAAGAATGGGCTTTTATACCTCAAAAGACAACCGACTTTTTGCGTTAGCGTATTACGGAATTGCAATGGATGAAAAAGATGATCCAAACGATGGAAAAGGAATTGGACGCGTCATTCGTGAAATCAAGAAAGACGGTAGTTTCGGCGAAATCTATTTCATTAGATACAACAAAACTTGGGACAAATCGAAATCGAAATTCCCATTTTATACCGCATCAAAAGATAAAGGTTTGAAAAAGGCTTGTGAAGAAATTTTATCAGAACCATTGGTTTTACAGCAATGGGTGGAAGAAGCCGATCGTGACGATGAATTGATTCCGTTACAAAAACCATATAAAGCGTTTAGTTATTATCATTTACCAAACGGAAATGTAGTGGGTTTATGGAAACATGCTTTAACTTCTATTAGTAAGGATGGAGGAAAATCATGGGATTATATGCCGTTGCGTGCTCTTGGATTTGTAAACAGCAATGCTAAAATCTGGGGACAAAAAACGTCAGACAATCGTTATGCAACGCTTTATAACCCGTCAGAATATCGTTGGCCTTTGGCAATTTCAACAAGTGATGATGGATTAAATTATAAAGATTTATTATTAGTTCATGGAGAAGTTAGTCCGATGCGTTACGGCGGAAACTACAAATCGGCAGGTCCTCAATACGTTCGTGGAATTACAGAGAAAAATGGAACTCCGCCAGACGGAAAAATCTGGGTAGGATACAGTATGAATAAAGAGGATATTTGGGTGGCATCGATTCCCGTTCCTGTAACTTCTGTGGTTACCGAAAATGTAAATGATGTTTTCAATAATCTTCCAGACGGACAAGAATTAAAATTGTGGAATACGTATGACCTTTCTTGGGCATCAACCAAAATCGAAAAGAAAGTCGATGGTAAAAAATGGCTGACGTTAAGAGATCAGGATTATTTTGATTATTCTCGTGCTGAAAGAGTGATTCCTTTCGCATCAAAAATGGAAGCGGTTTTCACCGTAAAACCAGAGCAAAACAATCACGGTTTATTGCAGGTTGAATTCCAAAATAAACAAGGCTTGCCTTCTGTAAGATTGATTTTTGATTCGGATGGAGAATTAAAGGTAAAAAATGGTGCGCGTTTGAGTTCGGTTACAAAATACGAAGCAAACAAAGCATATACAATCACAGTTAAATTAGATGCTAAAAACCGTCAGTACACTATAAAAGTAAACGATGGAAAAGAATCAACAAAGATATTTTATGCGCCAACAGACGGTTTTGAGCGAATTATGTTCCGCACAGGAGAACAGAGACATTCGCCAGATCCGGACACAGCACCGGACACAGACGATTATGACGACCTGCCTCAAACAGGAAAATTAATTCCAGAAGCAGTATTCAATATCGAATCTTTGATAACTAGAAAGTTGTAAAAATTATGGAACACAGATGAGACGGATTCGCTACCGCGAAGACGCAGATTAACACAGATTTTATATTTTAGAGTAAATAAAAAAATCCGTTTTATCCACGTCTTTACGAAGTAAATCCGTTTTATCCGCGTTCAATTTTAAAAGTTAGAATGAAGAATTTCAAAAACATATTATTAGGACTTAGCTTTTTAATCACGTTCATTTCAAATGGGCAAATTCTACCTGTACGTTTAACAACAGAAATGGCCGAAAATCCATTAGCAGTTATCGAGAATCAGCCGAAATTTAGCTGGCAATTGATTTCAAAAGAATCCGATGTATCGCAAGTTGCTTATTTGATTTTAGTAGCTTCATCAGAAGAAAAATTGAACAATGACGATGGAGATATTTGGAACAGCGGAAGAGTTAATACCGACAAAAACCTGCATATTGTTTATAGCGGAAAACCATTAAAAAGCGAAACCAAATATTTCTGGAAAGTTAAGGTTTGGAATCAATTAGGGAAGATTTCAAAATGGAGCAAAACAGCTTCGTTCAGAACCGCTTCGTTAGAATCAGATTTAAATCCGATTTGGATTGGAGCGATTACCAAAGCCGATAGCCATTTGCCAGAAGGAAGAAATTATCACACAGCCACTTTCAACAGAGAAAAAAAGATGTCCTTTATCAATGCTTCCGATTCTTTGGCAAGAAGAAGTATTATGTTGCGTAAACCTTTCGAAGTTGAAAAAGCAGTCAAAGAAGCTGTCGTTTATATTTCAGGTTTAGGACATTACGAATTAACTATCAACGGGAAAAAAGTGGGTAACAGCCAATTTGCTCCTTTGTGGACCGATTACGATAAAACGGTTAATTACAATGTTTACGAATTAAGTGCAAAAGAATTTCAAAAAGGTGATAACGTAATTGGTGTTTTGTTAGGAAACGGAATGTACAATACGCTTGCCGAAAGATATACTAAATTCTTCGTGAGTTTTGGTCCGCCAACTTTATTCTTTAAAATGAAAATCAAATATAATGATGGTTCAGAAGAAATTATAAAATCAGATAGAACTTGGAAATACAGCAAAAGTCCGATTACTTATAACAGTATTTTTGGCGGAGAGGATTACAATGCTAATTTAGAACAAAAAGACTGGAATCGTAAAGGATTCAAAGATAGAGATTGGAAAAAAGTAGTCATTCAAGAAGCGCCAAAAGGTATTTTAAGACCACAGACTGCTCCGCCGGTTACCATTCAGAAACAATACGAAGTTAAAACCGTAAAAGAACTGAAACCAAATTTCTATGTTTTTGATATGGGACAGAATCTTTCAGGATTTCCAACCATCAAAGTAAAAGGAAAAAGAGGACAGACGATTCGTGTTTGGGTGGCCGAAGGTTTAAATGAAGAGGGAACAATAGCGCAGGGGAGATCAGGAAAACCATATTATTACGATTATACTTTAAAAGGGAAAGACGTAGAAGAATGGACGCCAAAATTCAGTTTCTACGGTTATCAATATGTTCAAATTGAAAACATTAATTATAAAGAAGATAAGAATAAAGAATTTCCAACTTTAGTAGATTTAAAATCGAATTTTATTTACAATTCCGCAGGAGAAGCGGGAAGTTTTGCCTGTTCAAATGAGATTTTCAATAAAACGCATGAACTGATTAATAACTCGATCAAAAGCAATTTCCAAAGCGTTTTTACCGACTGTCCGCAACGTGAAAAGTTAGGCTGGCTGGAAGAAATTCAGTTGAATGGTCCGAGTTTAATGTTCAATTATAACTTGCAGACTTTCCTTCCGGCAACGATGCAGAATATTTCTGATTCACAAAGAGAGAACGGTTTAATTCCGACAATTGTTCCTGAATATGTCATTTTTGGAGGCGATTTTACCGATTCTCCAGAATGGGGTGTAACAGGCGTAATTCTGCCTTGGATGTATTATGAATATTACGGAGATGCTTCATTATTAGAGAAATATTTTCCTGTAATGAAAAACTACGTGGATTATTTAGGAACGAAAGCAACAAACCATATCGTTTCGCACGGATTGGGCGATTGGTACGATTACGGAACACATCCTGCGGGATATTCTAAAAATAGTCCGATTGCGCTTTCTGCGACTTCTCATTACTACTATGGCGCTTTTTTAGTTGCAAAAGCATCAAAATTATTAGGTAAAACTGAAGATTTTGAGAAATATAATACGTTGGCTTCTGAGATTAAAACGGCTTTCAATGCGGCATTTTTTAACGAAGAAACCAAACAATACGGAACAAGTAGTCAGTTTAGCAATGCCGTTCCGATATTTATGGATATCGTAGAACCGCAATATAAAGAGGCAGTAATGCAGAATTTACTAGCTGATATCAAAGAAAAAGGCGATCGTTTGACAACGGGAGATGTTGGAAATCGTTACTTATTTCAAACATTGGCAAGAAACGGCGAAAATGAAACCATGTACAGAATGCACAATCATTACGATGCGCCGGGTTATGGTTTTCAGATTAAATTTGGATTGACCACTTTAACGGAACAATGGGATCCGAGAAAAGGAAATTCGTGGAATCATTTTATGTTAGGACAAATTGAAGAATGGTTTTATCAAAGTTTAGCCGGAATTATGTCTGATCCTGAAAAGCCAGGATTCAAACATTTCTTTATTCAGCCAGAAGTGGTTGGCGATATGACTTTCGCGAAAGCGGACTATCAATCGGTTTACGGAAAAATTGCTTCTTCATGGGAAAAGAAAGACGGCAAGTTTATTTTGACCGTTCAAATTCCAGTAAATACGACAGCAACAATAAAATTGCCAGTTGCTAAAAATTCAGAAATAAAAATGGATGGTAAAAGGGTTAGAGCAGGTTTTGATGAAAAAGCTCAAAAGCCTGTTTTAGAATTAGGATCTGGAATTTATACAATAGAATGCACAATATAATGGAACGCGGATGACGCAGATTCGCTATCGCGAAAACGCTGATAGACACGGATTTTTTTATTTGTTTTAGGGAAAAGAAAATCCGTTTTAATCCGCGTCTTTACGAAGTAAATCCGTTTCATCAGCGTACCAACACACAACAATATTAAAATGAAAAAAATAAAATACATCTTCTTAGTTTCCATTTTTGCTTTGACATTTGCCAATGCGCAAAGCACTTCTGATACTAATTTTAGAAAGCCAGTATCAGAAACATTGAAAAAAATAGAAACTCTTTTTAGTGTAACGATCAACGACGACAGAGGTTTATTAAAAGGAAAAGAACTGGATTATTCCGATTGGAGAATTGAACCTGGAAATCTGCCACTTTCGCTGACTAATATTCTAGCGCCGTTTGAATTGATGTATTTTAAACAACCCGATGGAACCTACATCATACGCAAGTATGAAAACCATAAAGTTTCGGTAGATAAAGGAAAGGAACGCTTGTTTTACTTAGAAAGCCTTTACTCAACCAAGGAAGAATGGGAAAAACGTAAAACGGAGTTAAAAGCTTGTATGATTGAATCATTTGGTTTGGATAAGGCGCCCCCTACACCAAAGTCTAAACCACTTTTAACTCCAAAAAGAATTTATAAAGATTACAGTGTCGAAAATATTGCATTGGAAATTTTGCCTGGTGTTTATGCGACAGGATCGATTTACAAACCATATCCGTTAAATAAAAAAGCAGCTGTTATTTTAACTCCTGACGGACATTTTGGCGACGGAAGATATAGAAAAGACGAACAATATCGTTGTGCAATGATGGCAAAAATGGGCGCAATTGTGGTAGGTTACGATTTATTTGCTTGGGGAGAATCGTTACTACAATTTCCAGAAGAAACACATAGAAACAGCATTGCATCTACGGTTCAGGTTTTAACTGGAATTCGTTTATTGGATTATTTGGCAACAGTTAAGGATGCTGATATGACAAGAGTTGGCGTTACTGGAGGTTCTGGTGGAGGATCGCACACGATGTTTTTAGCCGCAATTGATGACAGAGTAAAAGTTTCAGCTCCAGTTGTAATGGTTTCTTCTCATTTCTCAGGCGGTTGTCCATGCGAAAGTGGTCGTGGAATTCACCTTTGTGGAAACGGAACAAACAACGCCGAAATCTCTGCAATGATGGCGCCAAAACCACAATTGATTGTTTCTGATGGAAAAGACTGGACTTTGGCAGTTCCGGAATTGGAATTTCCTTTTATCCAAAGAACGTATGAATTATACGGAAAGAAAGATTTAGTCGAAAATGCACATTTTGGAAAAGAAGGCCATGATTTCGGAATCTCGAAACGTATGGCTTTGTATCCGTTTATGGCGAAATATTTAAATCTAGATTTGGATAAAGTGAAGAACGACAAAGGCGAAATCGACGAATCGACTTGTGTAATTGAACCAAAAGAAAAGTTGTTTGTTTTTGGAGATAAAGGTGAAAAACTGCCGAAAAACGCTTTGAAAGACATCAACAAATTATATGAAATGTTTGGAGAAAAAAATCTGAAAGTTTACGAGGTTAAGAAGTAATAGAGTTTGCCACGAATTACACGAATTGGCACGAATTATTTTTTTACCACAGATTACACAGCTTAGAAGGATTTTTTTATCTCCTTAATCTGCAAAATCTGCGGGAGTAAAATTTTTTCACGCTCCCGATAGCTATCGGGATAGCAGATCTAGCAGATTTTTAATCAGTGGAAATCCTTTTAATCTGTGGCAAAATAAATTAGAGAAATTGAAATAAAAATTAAAAAGGAATTAGTGCCAATTCGTGAAATTCGTGGCGAGAAAAAAATATAAGTATGGGATTGAAAATTAAAATAACTGCGATTTGTTTTGGAATTTTTTCCTTGACAGCAACAGCACAAAGTGACCTAAAATTATGGTACGATAAACCCGCATCCATCTGGAACGAAGCTCTACCTTTAGGTAACGGACGTTTGGGCGCAATGGTTTTTGGAGATCCAGCGGTAGAACGTTTGCAATTGAACGAAGAAACGATTTGGGCAGGTTCTCCAAACGGCAATGCACATAATAAATCTATTAAAGCACTTCCAATTGTTCGTCAGTTAATTTTTGACGGAAAATTTGATGAAGCGCAGGATTTGGCAACGCAGGATATTATGTCGCAAACCAATGACGGTATGCCGTATCAGACTTTCGGAAGCGTTTATATTTCATTCGCAGGACATCAAAAATATGCGGATTATTATCGTGATTTAGATATCAGCAATGCTACGGCAAAAGTAAAATACAAAGTAAATGGCGTTGAATTTACAAGAGAAATTCTAACTGCATTTTCAGATCAGGTTATTGTGGTGAAACTTTCTGCTAGTCAGCCGGGACAGATTACTTGTAATGTTTTCATGAACAGTCCAATTGATAAAACGGTGGCTTCGACAGAAGGAAACCAGATTATACTTTCAGGAGTTGGAACTAATTTTGAAGGCGTAAAAGGAAAAGTAAAATTTCAAGGCCGATTAACGGCTAAAAACAAAGGCGGTGAAATCGATGCCAGCAACGGTGTTTTAAGTATCAACAAAGCCGATGAAGTGACTTTGTACATTTCGATTGCAACCAATTTCAAAAATTATCAGGATATTTCAGGAGATGAAATTGCAAAAAGCAAAGATTATTTGGCTAAAGCCGAAGTAAAAGATTTTGAAACGATTAAGAAAGCCCACGTTGATTATTACCAGAAATTCTTCAACAGAGTTTCTTTAAATTTAGGTTCAAATGATTTGGTTAAGAAACCCACAAACGAAAGAATCCGAGATTTCTCTAAACAATTTGATCCGCAATTGGCGAGTTTGTATTTCCAGTTTGGACGTTATCTTTTAATTTCAAGTTCGCAACCAGGTGGTCAGCCAGCCAATTTGCAAGGAATCTGGAACGATATGGTCACACCGCCTTGGGATAGTAAATACACAACAAACATCAATGCCGAAATGAATTATTGGCCGGCACAAGTAACCAATTTGCAGGAAATGCATGAGCCTTTTGTGCAAATGGCAAAAGAGTTAGCGGTAACTGGTGCAGAAACTGCCAAAACAATGTACAATGCCAGCGGTTGGGTTTTACATCACAACACTGATATTTGGCGTGTTACAGCTCCGGTAGATTCAGCTGCGTCGGGAATGTGGCCGACAGGTGGCGCTTGGGTTTGTCAGGATTTATGGGAAAGATATTTATATACAGGAGACAAAAAGTATTTAGTAGAAATTTATCCAATCATGAAAGGTGCGGCCGATTTCTTTTTGGATTTTATGGTTATTGATCCTAATACAAAATATTTAGTTGTTGTTCCTTCGAGTTCTCCTGAAAACACACACGCAGGCGGAACAGGAAAAGCAACAATTGCATCAGGAACAACAATGGATAATCAGCTGGTTTTTGATTTGTTTACACATGTTATCGAAGCTTCGGCTTTGGTTTCGCCAGATGTGGCTTATGCCAAAAAAGTGAGCGATGCTTTAGCTAAAATGCCTCCAATGAAAATTGGGAAATACAATCAGTTGCAGGAATGGCAGGACGATTGGGATAACCCAAAAGACAATCACAGACACGTTTCGCATTTGTACGGATTGTATCCAAGTAATCAGATTTCAGCAATTAAAACACCTGAATTATTTGAAGCTGCTAAACAATCCTTGATTTACAGAACAGACGAATCTACTGGCTGGTCAATGGGGTGGAAAGTGAATTTGTGGGCGAGATTATTAGACGGAAATCACGCTTATAAATTGATTCAGGATCAATTGCATTTGGTAACAGCGGATCAGAGAAAAGGTGGCGGAACGTATCCGAATATGTTAGACGCGCATCAGCCTTTTCAAATCGATGGAAATTTTGGATGTACAGCCGGTTTTGCTGAAATGCTGATGCAGAGTCAGGAAGAGGCGATTCATTTATTGCCAGCTTTGCCAACTGTATGGAAAGACGGAAGTATTAAAGGTTTGGTGGCCAGAGGCGGATTTGTAATTGATATGACTTGGAAAAACAATAAAGTTTCGGAGTTAAAAATCTATTCGAAAATTGGAGGAAACTGTAGATTAAAAGTAGAAAATACTTTAAAAGGTTCTTCGCTTAAAAAAGCAAAAGGAAAGAATCCGAATCCCTTGTTTTACGATGTAGAAGTAAAGAAACCAATTATTTCTAAAGAAGCAAAATTGCCTAAAGTACAATTGCCAACTTACAATATTTACGATGTGAATATGAAAGCAGGGCAGACTTATACTTTTTCGGGGAATTAATTTTTTGAACCATATAAGTTATATAAGAAAATATAATAACACGTCATATTTGTCATTTCGACGAAGGAGAAATCTCCACAAGTAACTCCGCAAAATGAGTCGCCAATCTTTGTCAAATTTCTAACGAAGATTTCTCCTTCGTCGAAATGGCAAGATTGAGTAAAAAGAATAAAATAAAAACAGAATATGTTACAACATTTTAAACATAAAATAATTACGCTTTCAGTTGTCGTTGCTTGTATAAACAGTGGTTGCAAATCGACTGTGGAACATTCACAAAAAGGAAAATGGGTTATTTTAAAAGAAAAAAACTTCAAACATTATGTGGATTATTTCAACACAATGGAAGATGAAAATTTGAAGTTTGCAATTCCGAATGACAGCGCTTGGGCTTGGATGGAAAAGAATATTCCGTTGTTTGAATGTCCACAGCAGAATTTTGAGGAAATCTATTATTTCAGATGGTGGAGCGTTCGTAAACATATCAAAAATACACCACAGGGATTTGCGATCACAGAGTTTTTAGTCGATCGTTCGTATGCCGATAAATACAATATGATTAGTTGTGCTTTGGGGCATCATATCAACGAATTCAGATGGGTTCATGATCCGAAATATATCGAGCAGGATGTGAAACTTTGGTACCGAGGAAATGATGGAAAACCAATGAACAAATTGTATAAATTCAGCAGTTGGACAGCCGATGCTTTATATAATCGTTATTTGGTGAATAAAGATGAAAAATTCTTATTGGATTTATATCCAGACATGGTTACAGATTATGCCGTTTGGGAAAAAGACCGTCAGCGTAAAGATGGTTTGTTTTGGCAACATGATGTGAAAGATGGAATGGAAGAATCCTTAAGTGGTGGGCGTAAAGTACAAAATGCAAGACCAACGATAAACAGTTATATGTACGGGAATGCTATGGCAATTTCTAAAATGGCTGAATTGAAAGGTGATAAGGAAGCAGAAAACAAATTCAAAGCGAAAGCTGATGTTCTGCAAAAATTAGTAGAAACCAAATTATGGAATCAGAAAAGCGAATTTTTTGAAACTTTAACAGAAAAAGATACTTTAGCACAAGTTCGAGAAGCAATAGGATTTATTCCTTGGTATTTTAATCTTCCTGAAAAAGGTAAAGGTTTTGAAAAAGCCTGGGAACAGATTAAGGATGAAAAAGGATTTTCGGCTCCGTTTGGTTTGACAACGGCTGAAAGAAGAAGTCCAAGATTTAGAACACACGGAACAGGAACCTGCGAATGGGACGGCGCGATTTGGCCATTTGCAAGTTCGCAGACGTTAACGGCTTTAGGTAATGTTTTGAATAATTACAATCAGAACTTTGTAGCCAAACCCGATTATTTCAAACAGATGGAATTGTATGTTCAATCACAATATTATAGAGGAAAACCTTATCTTGGCGAGTATTTGGATGAAACAACGGGTTATTGGTTAATGGGAGACAAAGAAAGAAGCCGTTATTATAATCATTCGACTTTTAATGATTTGGTGATTACAGGATTGATTGGTTTACGTCCGAGAGCAGATGAAAAGATAGAAGTAAATCCGTTGATTCCACAAGAAAAATGGGATTGGTTTTGTCTTGACAATGTTCTGTATCACGGCAATATTATTACCATTCTTTGGGATAAAACAGGAGAAAAATATAAAAAAGGAAAAGGTTTTAGAATCTTTAAAAACGGAAAGGAAATTGCAGTTTCTGAGAAATTGGAGCGTGTGATTTCAAATTAGTTATAAACCCAACAGGTTTTTAAAACCTGTCGGGTTTGATACGCTAATAAGTTGATTTAGTTAAGAATAAAATTTGGAGAAAACAGTATTAAGTTATTCAATCAAAGGTGGTGTATTTCATATTATATGGAATATGGTATTTGTGGTTTTAGGGATTTACTTTTTATCACTTATAAATGTTGAAAAATTTACATTTAAATTTAGCAATTTAATATTACCAATTGTTGCTGTTTTGTTTATCATCGTTTATGGGAAAAAAGCGGTAATGACGCTCTTTAATTTTCATAAAAAAATAATATTCTCAAAAGAAGGATTAGAACTTAATGAGATTTTTTATGAATGGAAAGATATTATATTTCCAAGAGTTATCGTGAAAACAGAACACACGGCAAAGTACAATTTGTCATACAAGGAGTTTTATCTCACTTTTGTTTATAAACAGAAAACGATCGAAATAAAAATAGATGATTACGATGTATCTGAAAATGAAATTAAAGAACTTCTTAAAAAATATACTCCAAAGTTTATACCAAGCACTATGAGCGAAAATAAAGTAGTTTACCAACCTATACATGATTTTGACCAGATCATCACTCTAGATGAATATTACGATCTTGAATATGAGGAATCTGAAGAAGCGATTAAAGACATTCAGAAATTGGCGGTAAAAGATCTAGAGGAGGTAAAGCGTTTTTGTGAAAATAATATTTATGCACAGCCTGATAAAGTTAGATTTGTCTACTATGCATTGAGTGAGGATGAAGATCTTGATAAATGGGCAGATTTTCTTTCAAATGAATTCAGAAGGGTTTACCAAATAGGATTAGAGCAAAATAAAGTTAAGGAACTTTCTTCTGTTATTAATGAGATTATAGTCGAGACAATAGATTCTTATCCTGCAGAAAGGGTTAGAGAAATACTGTTAAAGGGTTTAGATCATAAAGAATTTGAAACTCGTTTAAATGCTTTGGAATTTCTTCCTGATTGGATTGATGAACAGGTTTTAAAGAGTAATCCAACTATAGTATCGAAGCTGAGACAAAAGCTGAAAGATCCAGAGTGGAAAATACGCTGGGAAACAAGTAAGTTATTGGAGCAAAATAAAGTTGCTTTTGAGAGTTTAAGCACATTGGATAAATTAAGACGATTTATAAATCATTAACAATCTAATTTTGAGCTTCGGAGAAGCTTAATATTTATAGCAAAATAAAGATCCAATTGATAAAAAGCTCCAGCGGAGCGATACCTATAGAAAATTATGTCACCCCGCTGGGGCTTATCGAACTAACTATTATAAAATCTATAAATATATCGTCCCTCTGGGACTTGACATTATTTAAACAATACCATGAAAAAGTTTTTTTTACATCTTACCTTAATCATTTCACTTTTCACAATTTCGGCGAAAGCCCAAACCAAAATAATTGTGAGTGATTTAAAATGCGAAATGCTAACGAATCCAGAAGGAATTGACGTTTTACAGCCAAGATTGAGCTGGAAAATTAAAGCAGATATTAATGATGTAAAACAAACTCATTATCAAATTTTAGCTTCTTCGTCTTTAGAAAAACTAAATGCAGGAAACGCAGATTTATGGGATAGCGGAAAGGTACAAAGCGACGAATCTGTAAATGTAATTTATAACGGAAAAAAGCTAAAAGATAGACAAGATGTTTATTGGAAAGTAATGATTTTTACCAATAAAGGAGAAATTCAATCAAAAGAAACAGCACATTTTAGCATCGGAATTTTGACTTATGCTGATTGGAAATCAACACGATGGATTGGTTATGAAAAAACTTCTCCAGGAGATAGTATTTCGCAGTATTCACGATTATCAGCGAGATATTTAAGAAAAGAAATTGACTTGAAAAAGAAAGTCAAAAGTGCCAAGGTTTATATCATGGGAATGGGCTTGTACGAGTTATACATTAACGGAAATAAAATTGGAGATCAGGTTTTAGCACCAGTTCCTACGGATTATACTAAGAACGTGAAATACAATGTTTTTGATGTGACTTCGCAATTGCAGGAAGGTAAAAATGCGTTGGGAACGATTTTAGGAAACGGACGTTTTTTTACGATGCGTCAAGATTATAAACCTTATAAAATCAAAACTTTTGGGTATCCGAAAATGGCTTTGCAGTTGTTTGTGGAATATACAGACGGAAGTAAAGACGTAATCAGAACAGATGATACTTGGAAAATCACAACTGACGGTCCGATTTTATCGAACAACGAATACGATGGTGAAGAATATGATGCCCGTAAAGAAATGAAAGGCTGGAATACCATTAATTTCAATGATAAAAAATGGCTTTCGGCAGAATATGTTCAGGAACCGGGCGGATTCTACGAAGGACAGATGTCGGCGAATATGAAGATAAAACGTGAAGTAAAACCTATTTCGATCAAACAAACATCAAAAGGAACTTATATCTTAGATATGGGGCAAAATATGGTGGGCTGGTTACAATTGAAAGTGAAAGGAAATGCTGGAGATAAAATCACAATGAAATTTGCCGAATCCTTACAGCCAGATGGTTCGTTGTATATTGCCAATCTTCGTGATGCCAAAACAACTGATATTTATACGTTAAAAGGTGAAGGCGAAGAAGTTTGGGAACCTCGTTTTATTTTTCACGGATTTCGATTTGTGGAGATTTCAGGTTTCAAAACAAAACCTACTTTAGAAAATTTCGTTGGAAAAGTCGTTTATGATGACATTGCCACAACAGGAACTTTTGATTCGTCAAACCCAATTATGAATCAGATTTTTAAGAATGCTTGGTGGGGAATCAGCGGGAATTATAAAGGAATGCCAATTGATTGTCCGCAACGAAATGAGCGTCAGCCTTGGTTGGGAGACAGAACAACGGGAGCTTACGGAGAAAGTTTTTTATTTGATAATCAGACTTTATATGCAAAATGGTTAGATGATATTAAAAACTCACAAACTATTGATGGCGGACTTCCAGATGTGGCACCAGCTTTCTGGCGTTATTACGGAGATAATGTGACTTGGCCGGGAACGTATATTACAGTTGCTGATATGCTGTATCAGCAATTTGGAGACAAAAAAGTAGTAGAAAAACAGTATCCGTCTATGAAAAAATGGATGGACTATATGGAAGAAAACTATTTAGTTGATGATATCATGACCAAAGACAAATACGGCGATTGGTGTGTTCCGCCTGAATCTTTGGAATTAATCCGTTCGAAAGATCCTTCTCGTTTAACGGACGGCGAATTGATTTCGAGTGCGTTTTATTATCAGCTTCTAAATATCATGAAAAAGTTTGCTGTTATTGCCAATGCACAAAATGACATTAAACATTATGACGAATTAGCTTCGAGAATCAAAAAAGCATTCAACGCTAAATACTTTAATCCATCAAAAAATAATTATGCCAATAATACCGTAACAGCCAATTTACTGCCTTTGACTTTCGGAATGGTTCCAGAAGAATTACAGCAAAAAGTTTTCGAAAATCTGGTACACGAAGTGGAAGTGACAAAAAACGGTCACGTAAGCACGGGAGTTATTGGAACACAGTTTTTAATGCGAACATTAACCAATTTTGGTCGTGGCGATTTGGCTTTCAAATTAGCCTCAAATAAAACATACCCAAGCTGGGGTTATATGGTTGAAAACGGCGCCACAACCATTTGGGAACTTTGGAACGGAAATACTGCCGATCCGGCAATGAATTCGCAAAATCACGTCATGCTTTTAGGCGATTTACTGATTTGGTATTACGAAAATATGGCAGGAATCAAAAGCAATCCTGAAACACCGGGTTTCAAACAAATTATCATGAAACCTGATTTTAATGCCGGATTAACTTATGTAAATGCTTCATACGAATCAATTTACGGAACAATCAAAAGTGACTGGAAAAAAGATAAAAAAGCTTTAGTTTGGAATATTACTATTCCTGCAAATACTTCTGCGGTTGTTTATTTACCAACTCATAATGCTTCATCAGTTACTGTAAACAAACAAAAGTTAGCTCAATTTTCAGGAACTTATAAAATAGAAGATAATAGCACAGTTTTAACTTTACCTTCTGGTACTTACGTTTTGAATATGAAATGAAGTAATGTAACGAATTGATGTTAAAATTAATTCGTTACAGGTGTACAGTCAAAATTTATTCCTCCTCTTTCTGTTTGGGTTAATACTTGTCTATTCATATAAGAAGGTGTACGTTTTATGATTTGTTTATATCCAGTGCTGTCAAAGCTTATAAAATTATCTCCAACAAGTTCTATTTGCCAGTGCCAGCTTTTATACCCATTTTCATAGATTTTTTCTTTGCGTGAAATATTACTTATTTCAAGTTCGGGTAAAAAACTAGTTCCAGAAGCATATTGAAATTTTAAATCGGTAACTTCTGTAAAAATCAGGGTACTTGGTGCGACCCAAAAGCAGTAACGAGACTTGTCTTCAGTTAAGACCCATTTAAAAATATAGTCGATATCAAATAGTAAATCACATTTTACAAAGTCATCATATGCATCTGAATCAATAGCAAATGCATGTATTGAGCAATCATGCCAGCCCATTTGTTCAAAGTCATTCTCTGTCCAGA